>NZ_JBVIGS010000007.1:288518-381475 GCF_055570675.1 Streptomyces sp. NPDC031111 | reverse complement strand
GCGGCGCAGGCCGCAACACTGCCCACGACACTCGACGAGACCCCGACGGCACCCACCCCCACGCCCCCCCCCCCCCCCCCCCCCGCCCCCCCCCCCCCCCCTCCCCCCCTCCCCTCCCCCCCCCCCCCCCCCCCCCCCCCGCTCCGGGTGAACCGCTCAGACGCCGATCTTCTGCTTCACCTGCGCCAGCGAGGGGTTGGTGAGCGTCGAGCCGTCGGAGAAGAGGACGGTCGGCACCGTCTGGTTTCCGCCGTTCGCCTTCTCCACGAACGCCGCGGACTCCGGGTCCTGCTCGATGTTGATCTCGGTGTACGCGATGCCCTCACGGTCCATCTGGCTCTTCAGCCGACGGCAGTAGCCGCACCACGTGGTGCTGTACATCGTCACAGTGCCCTGCATGCCTCTCGCGCTCCTTCGGCGGCTCGGGGAAGTCCTCGTGTGCGGGGGAACGTACTTGAAAGCGCCAGCATTCCCGCGGGGGGGGGTGTGCTGCCGTGGTTCCGGAAGTGATGCCTGCCGCATTGGTATGACCGCGAGGCGGTCCCTGTGGACAACCGGCTCATCCGTCTCCGGCGACCTGGCAGCATGGCTGTGTGACAGCAGCAACGCACTCCACCCTGTTCCCGCGGGTACCGGACTCGGCCGACGCGGTGCTCGAAGGGCTCGACCCCGAGCAGCGCGACGTGGCCACCGCCCTGCACGGACCGGTCTGCGTGCTGGCCGGAGCCGGAACCGGCAAGACCCGGGCGATCACCCACCGGATCGCCTACGGGGTCCGCGCCGGGATCCTCCAGCCGTCCAGCGTGCTCGCCGTCACCTTCACCAACCGCGCCGCCGGGGAGATGCGCGGCCGGCTGCGCCAGCTCGGCGCCGTCGGCGTCCAGGCGCGCACCTTCCACTCCGCGGCGCTGCGCCAGCTCCAGTACTTCTGGCCGAAAGCGATCGGTGGTTCCCTGCCCCGGCTCGTGGACCGCAAGATCCAGCTGGTCGCCGACGCGGCCGCCGCCTGCCGTATCAGGCTCGACCGCGGCGAGCTGCGGGACGCCACCGCGGAGATCGAGTGGTCCAAGGTGACCCAGACCGTCCCGGCCGACTACGCGGCCGCCGCCGCCAAGGCCGGCCGTGAGGCCCCCCGCGACCCGGCCGAGATCGCCCAGCTCTACGCCGCCTACGAGGAACTGAAGCGGGAGCGCGCCGTCATCGACTTCGAGGACGTGCTGCTGCTGACCGTCGCCGTCCTTCAGGACCGGCACGACATCGCCGAGCAGGTCCGGGCCCAGTACCAGCACTTCGTCGTCGACGAGTACCAGGACGTCAGCCCGCTCCAGCAGCGACTGCTGGAACTGTGGCTCGGAGACCGGGAGAACCTGTGCGTGGTCGGCGACGCCAGCCAGACGATCTATTCGTTCACGGGCGCAACCCCCGACCATCTGCTCGACTTCCGCACCCGCCATCCCGGAGCCACCGTCGTCAAGCTGGTCCGCGACTACCGCTCGACCCCCCAGGTCGTCCATCTGGCGAACGGTCTGCTCGCCCAGGCCCGTGGCCGGGCCGCCGATCACCGGCTGGAGCTGGTGTCCCAGCGTGCCGCGGGGGCCGAGCCGGTCTTCGCCGAGTACGCCGACGAGCCCGCGGAGGCCGAGGGCGCCGCCCGCCGCATCCGAGAGCTGATCGACTCGGGGGTCCCGGCCAGCGAGATCGCCGTACTGTTCCGGACGAACGCCCAGTCCGAAACCTACGAGCAGGCCCTCGCCGATGTCGGGGTGCCCTACCAGCTGCGGGGCGCCGAGCGGTTCTTCGACCGTCCCGAGGTGCGCAAGGCGGGCATCGCCCTGCGCGGCGCGGCCCGCTTCGGCGGCAACGACGCCCTCCTCGACGACGCCCCCGACCTGCCCTCCCAGGTGCGTGCCGTGCTCTCGGGCGAGGGCTGGACGCCGCAGCCGCCGGCCGGTTCGGGCGCGGTCCGGGAGCGCTGGGAGTCCCTGGCCGCCCTCGTGAACCTCGCCCAGGACTTCGCCGCCGCCAGACCGGGCGCCACGCTCGCCGACCTCGTCGCCGAACTCGACGAGCGGGCCGGTGCCCAGCACGCCCCGACCGTGCAGGGCGTCACCCTCGCCTCGCTGCACTCGGCCAAGGGTCTGGAATGGGACGTCGTCTTCCTGGTCGGCGTCGCCGAGGGCATGATGCCGATCACCTACGCAAAGACCGATGAGCAGATCGAGGAGGAGCGCCGTCTCCTCTACGTCGGTGTCACCCGTGCCCGCGAGCGTCTCCATCTCTCCTGGGCTCTCTCCCGCTCTCCCGGCAGCCGGCCGAACCGTCGCCCCAGCCGCTTCCTGGCCGGACTGCGTCCCGGATCGAACACCGCCGCGGGCCAGGGCGGCACGGGCGGCACGGGAGGTGTGGAGCGTGGCTCTCCCCGGGCGGCGTCCACCCCGGCGGTACCCGGCCCGAGACGCCGACAGCGCAGCCCCGCCCGCTGCCGGGTCTGCGGCCGCACGCTGACCGACGCGGGCGAGATGAAGCTGATGCGCTGCGAGGACTGCCCGACCGACATGGACGAGGGCCTGTACGAGCGGCTGCGTGAGTGGCGCGCCGACCAGGCCCGGCGCAGCGGGCAGCCGGCCTTCTGCGTCTTCACCGACAAGACGCTGATCGCCATCGCCGAGACGGTGCCCGACGACGAGCACGGGCTGGCCAGGATCCCCGGGGTCGGGATGCGCAAGCTCGGCCGCTACGGGGCCGACGTTCTGGCCATCTGCGCAGGCCGGGACGTCAACGAGGAGCAAGATCAGGACTGATACGAACTCGTCGAAAAAATAGTTTGCGCATGCCCCGGGAATCCCCATAGGTTCTTAGGCACGGGAACGGAGGCCTTCTCGGAGGCCCTGATTCCGTGTTGTACTTGCATATCCGCGGACTGGCTCACCCCAGTCCCCTAGACGCCGAGAGGAGGCGAGTCCAGTGATCAGCATCAACACCAGCTCCATCGCCAAACTGACCGATCGCTCGACCGTCTCCCTGTGCATGCTCGGCGCCTCGAACCACGGCACCGGTCTGTCCGGCATTCGTGCCGCACGCCCGGCGTCCTCCGTTGCTCCCGCGGCCCTTGCCGTCCGTGAGCGCAATGAGCGACCGACCAAGGCACTGGAAGCGGTAGTGGCACAGGCGCAGGCCTATGCCTTTGCGGCGGCCGGTGCCGGATTCCGGAAGCAGACGACGCAGCACCACCTGATGTGGGCCTTCCGTGGGCCAGAACCCTGGAGTGATCCAGCCTGATTCGATCAGGCCGGCGCCTTCAGGGCCGCGGAACCCCATCCGGGATCCGCGGCCCTTCTGTTTTCCCCGAACGGGGAGGCAGAGCGAAGCGCCTCGGGACAAGAAAAGAACCCGGTACCAGCCGCCACCCGGTCAACAGGCCGGAAACGACCAGACGAGGAAGACGAACCGTGCAACTCGAAGCGCACGCCCCGTCCGTACCGCCTTCCGACACGATCCCCAAGCCCGGCTCCACGGAGGACCCGACCTTGACTCCGCTCACTGCGCTCACCGCGCTCGACGACGCCATCGAGAACCTCGGCGTACCCGTCCCGTGCCGTTCCTACGACCCGGAGGTCTTCTTCGCCGAGTCGCCGGCGGACGTCGAGTACGCGAAGTCCCTCTGCCGCACCTGCCCGCTGATCGAGGCCTGCCTCGCCGGCGCCAAGGAGCGGCGCGAGCCCTGGGGCGTCTGGGGTGGCGAGCTGTTCGTCCAGGGCGTTGTCGTCGCCCGGAAGCGGCCGCGTGGCCGCCCGCGCAAGAACCCGGTCACGGCATGAACACCCCAGGAACGATCGACCGCCCCCTCACGCACGACCCCCAGAAGCAGGCCCCGATGATGCCGTCCACTCACGAGCCCGCAGGCTCCGCGACCGAAGACTTCACCACCAGTGGTGCGAACGACTCGCGCCAGAACAGGACCCGAGAGATGCAACTCATCCCAGAAGCCCTGGCTCGTGCGCATATGCACGACCGACTGCAGGACGCGCAGCGGGAGCGCCAGGCCGTGCGCCTGGTGACCGCTCGCCGGATGCAGCGCCGAGCGGAGCGCGCCTCGCGGCGCGCCCGCCGCGCGCTCGCCATGGCGGTCATGCAGTAACCGATCCCAACTGAAGCAGTGGCCTCCCCCGTCGGAGGCCCGGCTCTCCCCGCGGGGGCCGGTCCGTGCGAACGGCCCGGCCCCCGCGGTGCGTTGCGCCGAGCGGGCCGCCGGGAACGGCGTTATCGTCGCCGGGTGACGAGTCATCCCGGTGGCACTGACGACGACGGCTCCGCGGCGGAGACCGAGCCGCTGGTGTGTGCCCGATGCGGCACCCGTGCCGAGGGCCCGCAGCCGACCTGGACCTTCTCCGTGGAGAACGGCGCCCGCCGCCACTACTGCGAGACGTGCTCCCGTGACCATCTGAGGGCCATCGAGGGCCGGCTGGACTCGCAGTGGTGGTAGAGCCGGCCGGCCACGTCGGTCATGCCCGGGCGGCCGGTTCCTCCTCCGCCGGCTCCTCCGGGAGGAAACTCGGCAGCCATTCCTCCAGCTCTTCCCGCAGCCGCACCGTGGCCCCCAGCTGACAGAGCACGCCGATCGTGCTCAGGGTCACCCGGTGGATCAGGAGGTAGGCCGGGGGAAGGTTGAGCTGCTTGGCCAGCTGGGAGGCGGGGGACCGGGGATCGGCTATCCGTGCCGCCTGGCTCCGCATCCATCCCCGGGTGAAGGTGAATTCGTCGGCCGCGGCCGGCTCGATGATCGGCAGCAGATACTCGAGGACGGCGTCGGGGTCGAGCTCGATCGACTCCTTGACGAAACCCTCCGCGCAGAGCATCTCGTAGACGGCCTCCGCCTCGCCGTCCAGCGTCATGCGCAGGGCCTCGCCGATGGGATCGGGCAGTCCGCCCGGGAGCCGGTCGACGGTGCCGAAGTCCAGTACGCCGAGGCGCCAGTCGTCCTCACCGTCCGGACCGCCGGGCAGCAGACGGAAGTTGCCGGGGTGGGGGTCGGCGTGCAGCAGGCCGGTGCGGGCGGGGCCGGAGAACAGGAAGCGTGCCAGGAGCTGGCCGGCCCGGTCGCGCTGACGCTCGGTGCCGTCCGAGATGATCTCCGACAGCGGTATGCCGTCCATCCACTCGGTGACCAGCACCTGTTCGCACTGGTGGACGACGTCCGGCACCACGACGTCGGGGTCGTCCGCGAACTCCTCGGCGTGGGCCCGCTGGGCCGCTGCCTCCAGACCGTAGTCCAGCTCCTCGGAGACACGGTCCTTGAGCTCCGTGATCAGCGGCTTGACGTCCATGCCGGGAATGAGCGGACCCAGCAGACGGGCGAAGCGGCTCAGCTGGTTCAGGTCCGAGAGCAGGGCCTCTCCGGCGCCGGGGTACTGCACCTTGACCGCCACCTCGCGGCCGTCGTGCCAGACTCCCCGGTGCACCTGCCCGATCGAGGCCGCCGCGGACGGCTTGTCCTCGAACTCCAGGAAGAGCTCCTGCCATTCCCCGCCCAGCCGCTCCTCCAGCACCGCGTGGACGGTACGGGTCGGCATCGGCGGGGCCGCGTCCTGGAGTTTGGTCAGTGCCGCGCGATAGGGACCGGCGACCTCCTCCGGCAGGGCCGACTCGAAGACCGACAGCGCCTGGCCGAACTTCATCGCGCCGCCCTTGAGCTCGCCGAGCACCTTGAAGAGCTGCTCGGCAGTGCGCTGCTGGAGCTCGCGGCCGACCAGCTCGGCGGACTCGCCCACGATCCGCTTGCCGAGCCCCCAGGTCGCCCGACCGGCGAAGCCGAGCGGGAGCGCGGCCAGCTTGGCGGTCCGGGTGACCGCCTTCCGGGGAAGATCAGACATGCGCCCTCCAAGTCCCTGCCGACCGCCCCGCGTCCGCCTCGCGGCGCCACTCCTGCGACGGCCCGTGCACGGTCATTGTCTCGTGCGATCCCCCGTCCCCGGAGGTGTGTTCTCCCTTACCTTTTTCCGGACTTCTCCCGGCGGCCCCGCACGGGCAGACGGGATGCGGCCAGACCGGCCGAGCATGCCAGTGCAGTCCGGGAACGGACACCTCCCAGCGCGCGCCGGCGCTGGACGGAACGTGGCCGTCCAGGAACGCGAGCGCGTGGGCGGCCGCCAGCCCGGCCACCGTCGTGGCCAGCGTCAGGTCGCAGGCGCCCACCCGGCGCTGGCGGCCGGAGCTCCACTGGGCGACCAGACGCGGCCAGGTCGGGTCCCGGTCGGCGCGGTCCTGCTGGAGACAGCCCGCGCAGCCCGTCTCGCCGGGCAGGACGAGCGGTCCCACGACACCCGTTCCCTCCACGACGCCAACGTAGAGATGAGGCGTGCCCGAGGACAAAAGGGTTTCGGCGGCCGCCGGGTCGGGCGCGTGAACGGCGACGTCGTCCCGCGGGGCGAGGACCACCAGGGAGAAGCCGGGGTCGCCCTCGTCGAGCGGTGACCGGGCGGTCCGGCGCGGCGGCCGGTCCGGTGCCGCCCGGCGCGCGGCGCGGCGCGCCGCCTCGTCCCTGCGGTCGCCGACGGCCTCGGCGGGCAGTCCGCCCGGCGCCACGTCCCACGGCTCGACCCGCCCGACGTCGCGCACGTCGACCTCGCCCACGCCGGCCCCCGACAGCAGGGCCGCGAGGGCCGCGCCCACCCGGCCCGCACCTCTCACCTGCACCCGCGTGTTCCGACGCGCCGCCAGCCGGCGCAGCGGATCGCCCGGGTCGGAGGTGGTCAGGGCGAGGGACGCCAGGTCCGGGCGGAGCCGGTCGAGGACCGCCGGCTTCTCGCGCAGGGCGTCGGCCTCCGGCCCGCCGCCCCGGGAGTCGTCCAGGAGTCCGGCCCGCGACAGCCGCCGTACCAGCCGGTCGACATGACCCTCGGGCAGATCCATGCGCCGTGCCTCCTCCCGCAGCAGCTCCAGACCGCGGGTGCCGTCGAGCAGATCGAGGAAGCTGCCGGTGGCCGTGTCCATCGGACCCAGCGTCAACGCGTGCGCCGGCGTCATCCCGAACTGAACGGTGTTGAGATCGCGCCATCCGCGCCGGAGCGCAGGCTTGACCATCGGATGCATGAAAGGCCCCCGTATGCCCTGGATCGTCCCCGTGGAGCGGCGAGCCCTTCGCGGCTCGTCCGACGCATGCCAGCATGCCGGGACCGGTCGAAGGCCGCCGAAAGTTGTCCACAGGCACCGGGACTCATCGTACAAATCAGGCGCCCGGTGGTGGGATCGCCATGGAACCGTCCCGGAGTCAAGACTTCCCCGTGTGCAGCGGGTAACGTCGGGGCGTGCCCGCCGACCCACTGCACCGCGCCGGAAAGTCACAGCGCAGCACGACGAGCCAGCCGACGAACGGCTCACGGGCGAGCGCGATCGAGGTCCGCAGGAGCGCCCGCCGCCGCAGAACGGTCTCCGCGTACCGAGAGGGCGATCGCACCGTCGTGCTCATCCCCGCCCGGATGTCCGAGGCGGAGGAGCAGCGCTGGGTGACCGTCATGCTCGACAAGCTGGCCGCCCAGGAGAGCAGGCGGACACTCGGGGACGCCGAGCTGGCCGAGCGCGCCCGGCGGCTGTCGGACCAGTACTTCGACGGGCGGGCCGAACCGGCCTCGGTGCGCTGGGTGACCAACCAGAACACGCGCTGGGGCTCCTGCACCCCGTCCGAGGGAAGCATCCGGCTGTCGCACCGCCTTCAGGGAATGCCCGAGTACGTCGTCGACTACGTCCTCTGCCACGAGCTGGCGCATCTGCTGGTGCCGGGGCACGGTCCCCGGTTCTGGCGGCTGTTGGAGGCGTATCCGAGGACCGAGCGGGCGCGCGGCTATCTGGAAGGGGTCGTCGCGGCGGAGCGGCTTCCGCATGTGCCCGGTGCCCGTGACGAGTGAGCGCCGCCCGGAGTGAGCGCACAGTAGGCCTACGCGCGCGTTGTGTACCGGGTCTGTACCGACTTCATCAGGTGTCCGTGTTTGCCGTTAGCCTGGCGCGACGCACTCACATTCGGGATGGGGGACGGTCGTACGCATGGCCAGGGAATTCCAACGCGGCCACAAGGCCAGGATCAGCGATCTCACGGCGGGCACGGATCTGTACGTAGGTGTGCAGATCTCCGGTCCGGGGCTGACCTTCGACATCAGCTGCTTCGGTCTCGACGCCGACGAACGGCTCTCGGACGACCGGTACTTCATCTTCTACAACCAGCCGAAGTCCCCCGAGGAGTCCATCCAGATCCTGGGTGCCCAGGCGGGTGACACGGAGTCGTTCCGCGTGACGCTGGACCGGATCCCGCAGCAGATCAGGAAGCTCTCCTTCACCGCGACCCTCGACGGTGCCGGGCAGATGTCGCAGATCGGTCCCGGGTACATCCGTATCGTCGCGGGCGGCGAGGAGGTGGCCCGGTACCCGTTCAGCGGCGCCGAGTTCTCCACCGAGCGCGCCGTGATGCTGGGTGACTTCTACTTCAAGGACGTCTGGCGGTTCGCCGCCGTCGGACAGGGCTTCGACGGCGGACTCGACGCGCTGCTCAGGAACTTCGGCGGCGAGGTGGCCGAGGAGGAGCCGGCCGCACCGCAGCAGCAGCCCCAGGCCGGCGGAGCGTCGCCCGGTTTCGCACCGCCCGCCCAGACCGGCGCGCCGCCCGCGTTCGGCGCACCCGGCGGCCCCGCGCCCGCCCCGGCTCCGGCGCCCGCCCCGGCCCCCGCGCCCCAGCCCGCCGCACAGGGCTTCGCGCCGCCGCCGGCCCCCGCGCCCGCGGCGCCTCCGGTGCACACCGCGCCGACCATCGTCGCCCCTCTGAACACCCCGCCCGGCGGCTCCCCGGTGCCGCCCCCGGCTCCGGCCCCCGCGCCCTACGGCCAGCCGGGCCAGCAGCCGCCGCCGTACGGCCAACCCGCACCGCCGCCCCCGGGATACGGCCAGCCGCAGGCACCGCAGGCACCCGCCCCGCCGCCCGGCTACGGACAGCCGACGCCTCCTCCGGGCTACGGACAGCAGCCCCCGCCCGGTCAGCCTCCGGTCCCGCAGGCCCCGTACGGGGCGCCCCAGGGCGCTCCGCAAGGCGCCCCCCAGAGCCCCGGCGTGCTCGGCGCGCTCCAGCAGTTCAGGGAGACGCCCACCGGGCAGCGCTGGACCCAGCAGAACAAGAAGCTCGTGCGCGCCGACCTCGGCATCGGCGGACAGCCCGTGCTCGCCCGGCAGGGCAGCATGGTGCTCTACCAGGGCAAGGTCGACTTCAGCTACAAGGGCGCCGGCTTCAGCGGCCGCATCGTGGGCAACGCCACCGGCCAGGAGATGCAGCTGATGCGCTGCACCGGCCAGGGCCAGGTGTTCTTCGCCGAGAACTCCACGATGCTGCACCCGATCGAGCTGCAGGGCGACGCCGTGTGCGTCTCCGCAGAGAACGTCCTCGCCTTCGACGAGGGCCTCCAGTACGAGGTCCGCCGCATCGAGGGTCACGGCATCCCGGGCGGCGCGCTGTTCACGATGCAGTTCCAGGGGACCGGCACCATCGTCGTGAAGACCCACGGCATCCCCGTGGTGCTGCCGGTCACGCCCACCACCTTCGCCGACTGCAACGCCGTGGTCGCGTGGTCGGCCGCGTCCCAGGTGGTCGTCTCCAGCCAGGTGCGGATGCGCCGCAACTCCTACCCCGGCGACACGGGGGAGAGCGTCAACCTCCAGTTCCGGGGCGCACCCGGCAACTTCATCGTCGTCCAGCCGTACGAGATCTGAGGGAGCCCGTCATGAACCAGCCACTCGCGGGCTACGCCCCCGCCCCCGTCACCGCCCGCATGGAGAACCACGGCAACCACATGCTGAAGGTGGCCATGCAGACCGGGAACGACCTCCTCGCGCGCGTCGGGTCGATGGTCGCCTACGAAGGGTTCGTCCAGTACGAGCCCAACCCGCCCGCCGTGCGCCAGATCGCCAAGGACTGGCTCACCGGCGAGGGCGCGCCGCTGATGAAGTGCTCCGGCGACGGCCTGCTCTACCTCGCCGACTACGGCGCCAACGTGGTCGTGATCAACCTCAACGGCGACGGCATCTCCGTCAACGCCACCAACCTGCTCGCCTTCGACGCCCATCTGACGTGGGGCGTGGAGCGGGTCAAGGGCCTGGCGAAGTTCGCCGGACAGGGCCTGTGGAACACCAAGATCTCCGGACAGGGCTGGGTCGCGCTGACCTCGCGCGGCAAGCCGATCGTCGTC
This sequence comes from Streptomyces sp. NPDC031111, assembly GCF_055570675.1. Lineage (NCBI taxonomy): Bacteria > Bacillati > Actinomycetota > Actinomycetes > Kitasatosporales > Streptomycetaceae > Streptomyces > Streptomyces sp. NPDC031111. Next base: position 371,255 of record NZ_JBVIGS010000007.1, on the reverse strand, counting down.
GACTGCGGCGGCGGCGACGACGAGACGTACGTCGACCCGGACGCCCTGGTCGCCTGGTCCCCGAACCTCAAGGTGAAGGGCAAGCGGAGCTTCCGGGCCCAGTCGCTGATCGGCCGCGGCAGCGGCGAGGCCTACCAGATGGCCTTCTCCGGTCAGGGCATCGTCGTCGTCCAGCCCAGTGAGGACAGCACCGACCGTCTCCGGGTCCGGGGCTGAGGGGGAGCAACCACATCATGCAGAGCCCGCTTTTCGCCTTCAACGACCAGCAGACCCAGGAGCGCTGGAGCCTGCAGAACCAGCAGATGCTCCGGGTCGGCCTCGAGGGTCACGACGACGTCCTCGCCCGCAAGGGCACCATGGTCGCCTACCAGGGACTCGTCGAGTTCGACGCCGAGTTCCAGAGCAGCAGTCAGTCACACGCGCGTGCGAACACCGGTGAGGGCCTCGACCTGATGCGCTGCCACGGGCAGGGCACGGTCTACCTCGCCAACCTCGCCCAGCGCATCCACATCATGGAGGTCGATCACGAAGGGCTGACGGTCGACAGCAGCTATGTGCTCGCGATGGACTCCTCGCTGCACCACGAGGTCATCGCCGTCGACAGCCTGTACGGCATCTCCGGCTCCGGGAAGTACCAGCTCAACATCACCGGCAACGGCAAGGTCGCCCTGATGACCTCGGGCATGCCGCTGCTGATGCAGGTGACGCCGGACAAGTACGTCAACTGCGACGCCGACGCGATCGTCGCGTGGTCCACCTCCCTGCGCGTGCAGATGCAGGCCCAGACCCACTCGTCCGGGGTGTGGCGGCGCCGCGGCAACACCGGTGAGGGCTGGGAGCTCAGCTTCATGGGCAGCGGCTTCGCGCTGGTCCAGCCCAGTGAGCTGCTGCCGCCGCAGAACGCCCAGATCGGCTCGGGTCTCTCCGCCCAGTACGGCATGGGCCAGCAGGGCGCCCGCGGCCAGAACCAGGGCAACGTCTGGAGCTGACCGGCCGGGAACGACACGCGTGAGGGGCGACCGCCGATGCGGTCGCCCCTCACGCGTATGTCACACGCCCAGTCTCGTGCGGGTCGCTTCCACCAAACGGGTGACCGAGGTGTCCGCCACGTCCGCCACCTCGTCGTACGGGAACCAGCGCAGGTCGAGGGACTCGTCGCTGACCGCCTCGACCGCTCCGGACGGGGCCAGCGCCGCGTACTGGACGTCCAGATGCCAGGCGCACGGTGTGTGATGGCGGTCCAGACGCACGGGGCCGCCGGGCACCAGGGTCAGTCCCGTGATGCCGGACTCCTCCGTCGCCTCCCGCAGGGCCGCCGCCGTGAGCGAGACGTCGTCCGGCTCGCAGTGCCCGCCCATCTGGAGCCACATCCGCAGCTTCCGGTGCAGGGTCAGCAGCACCCGGCCCCGCTCGGGATCGATCACCAGGCCGCTCGCCGTGATGTGACCGTCCGTACAGGCCTTCCACATGCCGTCCGGGTGGTCCGCGAGATGGTCCAGATAGGTCTGGCGCAGTTCGGGCTGGTCCTCGTACCCCTTGAGTACGAGGACCGCGTCGTCGTGCAGGCTCACTCGGTGTCGTCGTCCTTGGTCGTGCCCTCGGCCTCGCCGTCGTCCTTCTTCTTGAGGTCGGGCTTGCCTGCGGCCTCGCCGAGCATCTTGTCCAGCTCGGAGAAGTCGATCTGCTCCCGGTGCACGAAACCGTCCGGGTCGTCCAGGTCGGTGGCCGTCGGCAGCATGTCCGGGTGCGCCCACAGGGCGTCCCGGCCGTCGACCCCGCGCGCGTCCGTGAGCGAGGCCCACAGGCGCGAGGCGTCGCGCAGCCGGCGCGGGCGCAGCTCGAGACCGATCAGCGTGGCGAACGTCTGCTCCGCCGGGCCGCCCGAGGCGCGGCGGCGGCGCAGCGTCTCGCGCAGGGCGTCGGCCGACGACAGCCGGGGCTTGGCCGCCGTGTGCACCACCGCGTCCACCCAGCCCTCGACGAGGGCCAGCGCCGTCTCCAGACGGGCCAGGGCGGCCTTCTGCTCGGGCGTGTCCTCCGGCTGGAACATGCCCTGCTGAAGGGCCTCCTGCAACTGCTCGGGGTTCTGCGGGTCGAACTGGCCGACGACGTCCTCGAGCTTGCCGGTGTCGACCTTGATCCCGCGCGCATAGCCGTCGACGGCCCCGAACAGGTGCGAGCGCAGCCACGGGACGTGCGCGAACAGGCGCTGGTGGGCGGCCTCCCGCAGGGCGAGATACAGCCGCACCTCCTCCTGTGGCACGCCCAGGTCCTTGCCGAACGTCTCGATGTTCAGCGGCAGCAGCGCGGCCCGGCCGGCCGGGCCCAGCGGCAGGCCGATGTCGGACGAGCCGACGACCTCACCGGCGAGCACGCCCACGGCCTGCCCGATCTGCGTGCCGAACATGGCACCGCCCATGGAGCGCATCATGCCGATCAGCGGGCCGGCCATGGCCTGCATCTCCTCCGGCAGGACATCGCCCATCGCGTTCCCGACGCGCTCGGCGACCGGGTCGACCAGCTCCCGCCACGCCGGCAGGGTGGCCTCGACCCACTCCGCGCGGCTCCAGGCCACGGCGGAGTGGGCGCCCGACGGCAGGGAGGTCGCGTCGTCCAGCCACAGATCGGCCAGGCGGACGGCTTCCTCGACGGCTCTGCGGTCGGCCGGGCCGACGCTCGCGTCCTTCGAGCCCGACGGGGTGCCCTGCGACACGGTCTGCCGGGCGATCTGCTTGGCCATGTCCCAGTTCACCGGCCCGCCCTCGTAGGAGAGCATCTGGCCGAGCTGCTGGAACGCCGCGCCCAGGTCGTTGGGGTTCAGGGACCCGAACATCGCGGCGAACGGATTGTCCGCGCCAGGGCCGCCAAAGCCTCCGGCCCCGGGCATGCCGAAGCCGAACGGGTTGGCCGGGCCCTGACCACCACCGCTCTGCGGGTCCTTCTTCTTGCCCTCGTCGCCGTCGTCCGGCTCCTCCGGCGGAAGGCCGAATCCGAATGGGGTGTCACTCACGGGTTTCCTCGGCTGGTAGGGCCACCGGTTCTTTCCGGCGGCACGGCTGCCCGACAACACCACCCAGCGTAGACACCTGAGGCCGTTAGGGCCTCGGTGCTTCGCCGACAGAAGGCCTGCGGCAGGATGGATGCCACCTGGTACGTACGCGTCGCTTGCGCCCGTACTGAAGACAACCGCTGGAGACGCCCGGTGAGTTCCCCAGATCCACAGGTTCGCGCAGCGCGAAACAACTCAACCAGTCCCGCCGCGCGCGGCCCCGTCGTCGCGGTCACCGGAGCCGCGTCCGGTGTGGGCGCGCTGCTCACCGCGCGGCTCGCCGCCGCGGAGGAGATCAAGCAGGTCATCGCCATCGACGAGCGGCGCGGCGAGTGCGCCGAGGCCCGGTGGCACATCCTGGACGTACGGGATCCGGCCATCGCGGACAAGCTGCGCGGGGCCGACGTGGTGGTCCATCTGGCGCTCGACCTCGATCTGGAGACCGACGCCGCGGCCCGGACGGCGTACAACGTGCGGGGAACGCAGACCGTGCTGACGGCGGCCGCGGCCGCCGGGGTGCACCGGGTGGTGCTGTGCACGTCGACGATGGTCTACGGGGCGCTGCCCGACAACGAGCTGCCGCTGTCCGAGGACGCGGAACTGCGGGCCACCGCGGAGGCCACGGGCGTGGGCGACCTGCTGGAGGTCGAGCGGCTCGCGCGCCGGGCGCCCAGGGCACACCCGGGGCTCAATGTCACCGTCGTGCGCCCCGCTGTCCTGGTCGGAGGTACGGACACCGCTCTGACCAGGTATTTCGAGTCGCCCAGGCTGCTCGTGGTGGCCGGATCGCGGCCCGCGTGGCAGTTCTGCCACGTCGACGACCTGTGCAGCGCCCTCGAGTACGCCGTCCTGGAGAAGGTCGACGGCGAGCTGGCCGTCGGCTGCGACGGGTGGCTGGAGCAGGAGGAGGTCGAGGAGCTCAGCGGGATCCGGCGGATGGAACTGCCCTCGGCGGTGGCGCTCGGCGCGGCGGCCCGGCTGCACCGGATCGGCCTCACCCCGTCCCCAGCCGGGGACCTGGCGTACACGATGTACCCCTGGGTGGTGAGCGGGAGCCGGCTGCACGACGCCGGGTGGCGGCCCGCGCACACCAACGAGGAGGTGCTCGCGGAACTGCTGGAGGAGGTGTCCGGCAGGCACACGGTCGCCGGACGGCGGCTGGGGCGCAAGGACGCGACGGCGGCGGGTGCCGCGGGCGCGACGGTGGCCCTGCTGGGTGCGGCGGCGGTGGTGCGCCGGGCACGCAAGGCCCGGCGCCGGATCTGAGACGCGTTCTGTAGGAGGCTCCGAACCGCCGCGCGCGGGTACCGGGCGATGACGCTATTCCGCGTTGTCATCGGGGTGGGGCACGATGGGGGCATGGCATCGACGCACGATCACCCGGGTGAGCAGGCCGCGCAGGACCCCATCAAGCTGCTCGCCATCCGCGACACCCCGCTCTCCGTGGACGAGGTCCTCCGCGCGGTCGGGGACGACGCGGCCGGCGGGACGGCGCTCTTCGTGGGGACCGTGCGCAACCACGACGGCGGGGCCGACGTCGACGAACTCGGCTATTCCTGTCACCCCAGCGCCGAGGCCGAGATGCGGCGGATCGCCGAGAAGGTCGCCGCCGAGTACCCCGTACGGGCGCTGGCCGCCGTCCACCGGGTGGGGGACCTCCGGGTCGGGGACCTCGCCGTGGTCGTCGGCGTGTCGTGCCCGCACCGGGGGGAGGCCTTCGAGGCCTGCCGGAAGCTGATCGACGACCTCAAGCACGAGGTGCCCATCTGGAAGCACCAGCGGTTCTCGGACGGGACGGAGGAGTGGGTGGGGGCCTGCTGAGGCGGTCCTGACCTCCGGTTGCGTAACCGCACCCCTGGCGTGAGCGTTGTCACTGCGGATGGTTAATCTGCTGATCAGTCAGTTGCGGACGCTCATGGGGTTGGGAGGTCGGCATGGCGGCGCTTGCCTGGTTGCTGATTCCGCTTGTGGCCGCGATCGGAGCGGGGCTGTGGGGCAGTTGGGCCAATCGCACCCGCAAGGCGCGGAGCGACGGCCCCGAACTCATCGGTTACGCCCGTTTCCGCGAGGCCATGGAGAAACCGCGCTCGGGTGGCTGAGGACCGGGAAACAGCAGGTCACGGCGTACGACGCGAGCAGGGCCGCCCGTCCGGGCGGCCCTGACGGTGCGCTGACAGGCCCGTCCCGTACTGTCGAGGCATGCCACGCCGCACCGCGACGATGCTCGCCTCCACCCTGATGCTGATCGCGCTTCTGTGCGCGGGAGTGTTCATCCCCGTGCCCTACTCGGAGATGTCCCCGGGGCCGACGGTGAACACGCTGGGTGATCACGACGGCGAGCCGGTGCTGCAGATCGCCGGGCGGAAGACCTATCCGACGGACGGTCACCTCAACATGACCACGGTGCGGGTCACCAGCGCCGAGTACCGGATGAACCTCGTCGAGGCCGTCTACGGGTGGCTGGCGCACGACAACAAGGTCGTGCCGCACGAGACCCTCTACCCCGACGGCAAGACGGAGGAGGAGTCCACCCAGGAGAACGCCGAGGAGTTCAGCCAGTCCCAGGAGAGCGCCAAGGTCGCGGCCCTGAAGGAGCTCGACGTCCCGGTGAAGTCCTGGGTGATCGTCTCCACCGTCGTCAAGGGGTCCCCGTCCGAGGGCAGGCTGCACGCGGGCGACGTGATCAAGGCGGTCGACGGCGAGACGGTGAAGGAGCCGGCCGACGTCGCCGAGCTGGTGACCGAGCACAAGCCGGGCGAGGACGTCGTCTTCACGATCGTGCCCGCCAAGGAGCAGGCCGCCGCCGAGAAGGAGAACCGGACGGTGACGAGGACCGAGAAGGTCACGATCACCACGACGACCTCCGACGACGGCGGCGAACAGCGCGCCATCGTCGGGATCTCCGCCGGGACGGACCACACCTTCCCGTTCTCCATCGACATCAAGCTGGCCGACGTCGGCGGGCCGAGCGCGGGACTGATGTTCGCCCTCGGCATCTACGACAAGCTCACGCCGGGCAGTCTGACCGGCGGCGAGTTCGTCGCCGGCACCGGCACGATAGACGACAACGGCAAGGTCGGGCCGATCGGCGGGATCGAGATGAAGACGGTCGGCGCCCGCGGCAAGGGCGCCGAGTACTTCCTCACGCCCGCCGACAACTGCGCGTCCGCCGCCAGGGACATCCCCGAGGGCCTCACCCTGGTCAAGGTGAACACCATCGACGACGCTCTCGGCGCCCTCGAGGACATCCGGTCCGGCGACACCGAGGACCTGCCGAAGTGCACGGTGTCCTGACCGGACCGCCGGATCGGGAGGGCTACTCCTCGAACGTCGCCGTCAGGGCCTCGGCCAGGCCCGGCACCAGTTCGGAGCCGGTGAGGACCTCCGTGGGGGAGTCCTTCTCACGCAGCCGCAGGGCAGACTCGCGGGTGCCGTCGCGCAGCACCGCGACCGTCATCCGGACCTCCTGACGCTCCGGGTGCTCCGCCACCCACTTCGTCAGCGCGGCCCCGCCCAGACCCTTCGGCACCTGTGCCTCGGCCGACGGCGGCAGCATCAGCCGCTCCACGGTCAGGGCGCAGCCGGTCACCGCGTCGGGCCAGGCGATGGTGCCCAGGAACTCGTCGAGCGGCTTGCCCGTTGGAATCTCGTCCTGCTCGATCGGGGTGAGGGCGGTCGTCTCCTGTTCGTCGCCCAGACCGAGCCGGTCGGCGAGCGAGGGCTGTTCGGCCCGCAGCCGGGCGGTGTCGACGAGGGCGAACAGGCGGGCGGGCTGGTCCCAGCCGAGGCCGGAGACGTACTCGTCGATCTCGAGCACGGCCCGGGTGAGCGGGTTGGCCGCCATGGGTGTGTTGGACATGGTCACAATCCTCTCTCGTTCCTGGCCGGAATCGGGAACCGAGTAAAGCGTGAGTAAGTTGCATAGGTGTGGGCCCACGATCACGGGGGGCCACTCACGGTCCGTGAAACCGCGGGCTTGACGAATCAACAGCGAACTTCGAGGTGCCTACCTTGGCTTTCCAGATGCCGGACCGCGGCGGAGGCCCGACGGGGCCACGGATCAGAGTGGGCCGCCCGTCCCGGCGGGTCCGGACCCTGCTCATGACACTGGGCGTCCTGGCCGTCCTCGGCATGGTGTTCACCATGTTCGCGGGCTTCTGGACCGACTGGCTGTGGTATCGCTCGGTCAACTACTCGTCCGTGTTCACGACGACCCTGTGGACCAAGATCGGGCTGTTCTTCGTCTTCGGTCTGCTGATGGCCCTCGCGGTCGGCTTCAACATCTGGCTGGCACACCGGATGCGGCCGCCGCTGAGCGCCATGTCGATGGAGCAGCAGAACCTCGACCGGTACCGGATGGGCATCGCCCCGTACAAGAAGTGGCTGCTGCTCGGCATCACCGCCCTGGTGGGCCTGATCGCCGGCGCCTCGGCGTCGGGCCAGTGGCGGACCTGGCTGATGTGGGTCAACGGCGTGTCCTTCGGGCAGAAGGACCCGCAGTTCAAGCTCGACGTCTCGTTCTACGCCTTCGACCTGCCCTGGTACCGGTTCCTGCTCGGCTTCGGCTTCGCCGCCACGATCCTGGCGCTGATCGCCGCCGCCCTCACCCACTACCTGTACGGCGGGCTCCGCGTCACCAGCCCGGGCGCCCGTGCCACGGCCGCGGCGACCGGACACCTGTCGGTGCTCCTCGGCGTCTTCGTCGCCCTCAAGGCGGTCGCCTACTGGCTCGACCGGTACGGACTGGCGGTGAAGTCCAGCGACTTCAAGGCCACCGACAGTTGGACGGGCCTCAGGTACGTCGACGCGAACGCCTATCTGCCCGCCAAGACGATCCTGTTCTGCATCGCCGTGATCTGCGCGCTGCTGTTCTTCGCCACCCTCTGGCGGCGCACCTGGCAGCTGCCCGTGATCGGCTTCGGCCTGATGGTGCTGTCGGCGATCCTCATCGGCGGCCTGTACCCGGCGATCGTGCAGAAGTTCCAGGTCCAGCCGAACGAGCAGGCCAAGGAAGCGCCCTACGTCGAGAAGAACCTCAAGGCCACGCGTGAGGCCTACGGCATCGACGACTCCCAGGTCACCGAGTACCCGGGCACCAGCCAGACCGAGGACAAGACCCAGCTGCGGGACGACGTCGGCAGCACGGCGAGCATCCGCATCATGGACCCGAACATCGTCTCGCCGACGTTCCAGCAGCTCCAGCAGATCAGGAACTACTACGCGTTCCCGACCAACCTGGACGTGGACCGGTACACCAAGGACGGCAAGGACCAGGACACGGTCATCGGTCTGCGCGAGCTGAACCTCAACGGCATCCCCAAGCGGAACTGGATCAACGACCACTTCCGCTACACGCACGGCTACGGAGTCGTCGCCGCCGAGGGCACCAGCGCCGACGCCGGCGGCCGTCCGGCGTTCACCGAGTCCGACCTGCCCTCCAAGGGCGACCTCGGGTCGTACGAGCAGCGCGTCTACTACGGCGAGCGGACGACGACGTACTCGATCGTCGGCGGTCCCCAGAAGGAGATCGACTACTCCGACGACAGCGGCGAGAAGACGTACAGCTACCAGGGCGACAGCGGGGTCAACCTCGCCAACCCGATGAACCGGGCCGCCTACGCGGTCGCGTTCAGCGAGCCGCAGATCCTGTACTCGGGCGCCATCGGCGAGGGTTCGAGGATCCTGTACAACCGCACGCCCAAGGAGCGCGTCGAGGCGATCGCCCCGTGGCTGACCATCGACGGCGACGCCTACCCGGCGGTCGTGGACGGCCGGATCCAGTGGATCGTCGACGCCTACACGACGACCAACGGCTATCCGTACGCGTCGCGCACCACGCTCGGTGACACCACGGCCGACTCGCTGACCGCCACCAACGACCAGCGCGCGGTGGTGGCCCAGCAGAACCAGGTCAACTACATCCGCAACTCGGTGAAGGCGACCGTCGACGCGTACAGCGGCGAGGTCAAGCTCTACCAGTGGGACACCCAGGACCCCGTCCTGAAGACCTGGATGAAGGCCTTCCCGGACACGGTGGAGCCGAAGACCGAGATCTCCGACGAGCTGCTGTCCCATCTGCGGTATCCGCAGGACCTGTTCAAGGTGCAGCGCGAACTGCTGACCCGCTACCACGTGAAGGACGCCACGACGTTCCTCTCGGGCAGCGAGGTGTGGCAGGTGCCGGACGACCCGACCAACAAGACGGGCGACGCGGTGCCTCCGTACTACCTGAGCATGAAGATGCCCGATCAGCAGGAGCAGACCTTCTCGCTCACGACGACGTTCACTCCGAACGGCCGTGACAACCTCAGTGCCTTCATGGCGGTGAACGCCGATCCGGGCACCGAGGACTACGGCAAGATCAGAGTCCTGAAGCTGCCGACGAGCACCACGGCCGCCGGACCCAAACAGGTCCAGAGCCAGTTCAACTCCGAACAGGACATCGCCGAGTCGATCAGGCTGCTGAGAGGCGGCGACTCCGAGGTCGAGTACGGCAATCTCCTGGCGGTCCCGCTCGACGGAGGACTGCTCTACGTGGAGCCGGTCTACGTACGCGGTGGTGGACTGAAGTACCCGCTGCTGCGGAAGGTGCTGGTCACCTACGGAGGCCAGACCGCGTTCGAGGACACCCTCGACCAGGCCCTCGACAAGGTCTTCGGAGGCGAGGGCACGACCACCGAGCCACCACCGGGCGAGGACGAGGGAACCGGGGAGGACGAGGGCACGCCACCACCGCCGACGTCCGAGAACCCCACGGTCCAGGAGGCGCTGAACGACGCCCAGGAGGCCTTCGAGGCAGGCCAGGAAGCCCTGAAGAAGAACGACTGGGAGGCGTACGGCCAGGCGCAGAAGGACCTGGAGGACGCGCTGCGCAGGGCTGAGGACGCCCAGTCCGCCGAAGGAGGTGGCGGCGCCGGCGGCGGGGACAGCAGTCCCAGTCCCGACGCGAGCCCGAGCAGTTAGCCGACAGGCTGGTCAGAGGCCCGTCCCGCGCCGTGCTACGGTTGCAGCACAACGGCGCGGGGTGGAGCAGCTCGGTAGCTCGCTGGGCTCATAACCCAGAGGTCGCAGGTTCAAATCCTGTCCCCGCTACTGAAGTCGCCCGGTAGGCGACAGCAAAGGCCCGGATTCCTCCAGGAGTCCGGGCCTTTGTGCTGTGCGAACGCATGTGCCTGGGTGGACGACGGCCGTGCCGCCGACGGGAGTTGGCGGATCTGTGTTTGACTTGTCTCTCTGTGGGCATGTCGACAAAACGCTGAAGTGACCTCACTGACTGCGGTATACCAGGTGTACCCAGGTTGCAGGTGGTGCGACGATGGATGTTATGGGGGACAAGGCAACTCTGTTCGGGACAGGGCGTTTTGTGCAGTCCTCCCCTCGGGAGGAACCCCGCGACGAGGCGGGAGAGGCCGCCGACGAGGCGGCCGAGGAGCTGCGCCGGCGGCTCGCGGCCGAGGCCGGCGACGTCGAGGCGATGAGCGTCCTCGGTGCCATGCTGCTGCGCCGCGGTGATCTCGACGGAGCCGAACCCCATCTGCGTGCCGCCACCGCCGAGGGCGACCGCGCCGCCGCCAACAACCTGGGTGTCCTGCTGCACCAGCGGGGCTACGCCGACGAGGCCGCGGGCTGGTGGCGGATCGCCGCCGTCGCCGGCTCCACCGCGGCGGCGCACGCGCTCGGCCGTCACCACCGTGAGCGCGGGGACGAACCCGCCGCCGAGTACTGGCTGCGCCAGTCCGCCGAGCAGGGCCACACCCTCGGCGCGTACGCCCTCGCCGACCTGCTGGAACACCGCGGGGACAGGGCGGGGGCCGAGCGCTGGATGCGGGCCGCCGCCGAACGGGGGCACCGGGAGGGGGCGTACCGGCTGGCCCGCGCGCTGGACCACAGGGCCGCCGGGGAGAGCGACGACGCCGGCGCGGCACTGCTGGAGGAGGCCGAGCAGTGGTACCGGCAGGCCGCCGCGCGCGGTCACCGCCGGGCCGCACTGCACCTCGGGGCGATCCTGGAGAAGCGCGGCGAGCTCAAGGAGGCCGGCCGCTGGTACCTGACCTCCGCCAAGGACGGCGAGGCACGGGCCGCCTGCGCGCTCGGCTTCCTGCTGCGTGACGCCGGCGACACCGAGAACGCCGCCGTGTGGTGGCTGCGGGCCGCGCAGGACGGCGACGGCAACGCCGCCAACGCACTGGGCGCGCTGCACGCCGAGCGGGGTGAGACCCAGACCGCCGAGCGCTGGTACCGGGCCGCCATGGACGCGGGCGACATCAACGGCGCGTACAACCTCGGGCTGCTCTGCGCCGACCGGGGCCGGACCGCCCCGGCCGAGCAGTGGTACCGCCGGGCCGCCTACGCCGGACACCGGGAGGCGGCGAACGCGCTGGCGATCCTGCTGCTCCGGTCCGGGGACCGGACCGGAGCGGAGCCGTGGTTCTCCAAGGCCGCGGAGGCCGGCAGCGTGGACGCCGCCTTCAACCTCGGCATCCTGCACGCGGGCCGGGGCGAGGACGAGGCCGCGCTGCGCTGGTACGAGCGGGCGGCGGCGGCCGGGCACGCGGAGGCGGCGCTCCAGGTCGGCATGGCGCGGCTGCGGGAGGGCGACGAGAGCGAGGCGGAGCGGTTCCTGCGGTGCGCCGCGGGGGGCGGGAGCGCGGAGGCCGCCTACCGGCTGGCGACGGTGCTGGACGCCCGTAGACCGCCGGAGCCTGCCCATGAGCTGGGGGAGCCGGTGAACCGGCGCAGCGAGTGCGAGGAGTGGTACGAGCGGGCGGCCTCGCAGGGGCACCGGCGGGCGCAGGTGCGGGTGGGGATGCTCGCGGCGGCACGGGGTGACGTGGTCGAGGCGGCGCGGTGGTACCGGGAGGCGGCGGAGGCCGGGTCCCGTAACGGTGCCTTCAATCTGGGGCTGCTGCTGGCGCGTGAGGGCAGTGAGCCCGAGGCGGCGGTGTGGTGGACGCGGGCGGCCGATGCGGGGCATGGGCGGGCGGCGTTGCGGCTCGCGCTGGTGTATGCGCGGCGGGGGGAGCTTGCGGAGGGGCAGCGGTGGGCGGAGCGGGCCGCTGCGCTGGGGCCGGTGGCGGTCACGGAGCGGGCGGCGCGGTTGCGGGACGCGTTGCGGGAGGAACTGTCTGCGTGAGTGCTGGGCGGGGGTGGGTTTGCTTGCCCGCCCCAGCGGCACGACTGCCCGCAGCTGGGGCGGCGGCGACCGCCGAGCAGCTGGGGGGGAAACGGATTTGCTTCTGTTGGTTGGGTTGACGTAGTGTTTCATTCATCGACGCGGGGTGGAGCAGCTCGGTAGCTCGCTGGGCTCATAACCCAGAGGTCGCAGGTTCAAATCCTGTCCCCGCTACTGAAGGCCGAGGGCCGGAATCCGAAAGGGTTCCGGCCCTCGGTGTTTGTGTCGCGCGCGGGAAAGAGCCCCGGCACCGATCGGTGCCGGGGCTCTCGCCCATGTATGAGAGGGCCCGCTACGCCGCCGCGCAGTTCGGGCAGACCCCGCGGTACGTCACCTCGACGTCCGAGACCGTGAAGCCGAAGCGCTCCGTGTCGGGGAGGTCGGCCAGCGGATTGCCGGTCGGGTGGACGTCGCGGATCGCGCCGCATCGCGCGCACACCAGGTGGTGGTGCGGGCGGTGGGCGTTGGGGTCGTAGCGCTTGGCCCGCTTGTCCGTGGCGACCTCCAGCACCTCACCGAGCGAGACCAGCTCGCCCAGGGTGTTGTAGACGGTCGCCCGGGAGATCTCGGGCAGCTTGGCGACAGCCCTGGCGTGCACCTCGTCGGCCGTCAGGTGGACGTGTTCGCCGTCGAGGACCTCGGCCACGACACGGCGCTGCGCGGTCATCCGCCATCCACGTCCGCGGAGCCGTTCCAGAAGGTCACTCATGCGCACCAGCCTAGCAGCAGGGGGACGGGAATCCCGAACGGGTGTGACTTTGGAGCCTCACTTGACTTAGACATTGTCCATTGTAGGATCGAGCTCGGTTTTGGCCAAGGCACAGGGTTGGTCAGCAATGAAGCAGGAGGCGCACGTGACGCAGGGACCGCTTACTACGGAGGCCGGTGCTCCGGTTGCCGACAACCAGAACAGCGAGACCGCGGGCGTCGGTGGCCCGGTGCTCGTTCAGGACCAGCTCCTCCTGGAGAAGCTGGCCCACTTCAACCGCGAGCGCATCCCGGAGCGTGTGGTGCACGCCCGCGGTGCCGGTGCCTACGGCACCTTCACGGTGACCGCCGATGTCACGAAGTACACGAGGGCCAAGTTCCTCTCCGAGGTCGGCAAGCAGACGGAGACCTTCCTGCGCTTCTCGACGGTGGCCGGCAACCTGGGCGCCGCGGACGCCGTGCGCGACCCGCGCGGTTTCGCGCTGAAGTTCTACACCGAGGAGGGCAACTACGACCTCGTCGGCAACAACACCCCGGTCTTCTTCATCCGGGACGCCATCAAGTTCCCGGACTTCATCCACACCCAGAAGCGCGACCCCTACACCGGCTCGCAGGAGGCGGACAACGTCTTCGACTTCTGGGGCCTGTCGCCCGAGTCCACGCACCAGGTGACCTGGCTGTTCGGTGACCGCGGCATCCCGGCGTCGTACCGCCACATGGACGGCTTCGGCTCGCACACCTACCAGTGGAACAACGAGGCCGGCGAGGTCTTCTGGGTCAAGTACCACTTTAAGACGGACCAGGGCATCAAGAACCTGACCGCCGAGGAGGCCGAGGTCCTCGCGGGCAAGGACCCCGACTCCCACCAGCGGGACCTGCGCGAGGCCATCGAGCGCGGCGACTTCCCGTCCTGGACCGTCTACGTCCAGGTGATGCCGGCGGCCGAGGCGGCGACGTACCGCTTCAACCCGTTCGACCTGACCAAGGTCTGGCCGCACGCGGACTACCCGCTGATCGAGTTCGGCAAGCTGGAGCTCAACCGCAACCCGGAGAACATCTTCGCCGAGGTCGAGCAGTCCATCTTCAGCCCCGCCCACTTCGTGCCGGGCATCGGTCCCTCCCCGGACAAGATGCTCCAGGGCCGTCTCTTCGCGTACGGCGACGCCCACCGCTACCGCGTCGGCATCAACGCCGACCACCTGCCGGTGAACCGCCCGCACGCCACCGAGGCGCGGACCCACTCCCGTGACGGCTTCCTGTACGACGGCCGCCACAAGGGCGCGAAGAACTACGAGCCGAACAGCTTCGGCGGCCCGTTCCAGACGGACCGTGCGCTGTGGCAGCCCACGGCCGTCACCGGTGTCACCGGTGAGACGGTCACGCCCGTCCACGCCGAGGACAACGACTTCGTCCAGGCGGGCAACCTGTACCGGCTGATGACCGAGGAGGAGAAGGAGCGCCTGGTCAACAACCTGGCGAACGCCATCTCCGGGGTCACGCGCGACGACATCGCCGAGCGCGCGATCAACAACTTCCGTCAGGCGGACGAGGACTTCGGCAAGCGGCTGGAGGCCGCGGTCCAGGCCCTGCGCGGCTGACACCAGCGCTGGACCGCTTGTCGATCGACGGGCCGGACTCCCCTCGGGGGTCCGGCCCGTTCCCGTGCCGTCAGGCCGGAACCTGCTGGGCCCGCTGCCGCTCGGGTGCCCAGCAGCGGATGATGTCGCGGACCGAGACGATGCCGGCGGGCTCGCCCCGGTCGAGAACGATCAGATGGCGGAATCCGCCGTGGGCCATGGCGGCGGCGGCCTCCTCCAGGGTCCAGGCCGGGGCGGCGAAGACGACGTCGGTGGTGGTGTGGGCATGGGCGCGCTCGGTGTCGGGGTCCTGGCCGAGCCCGACGGAGTTGAGGACGTCCCGCTCGGTGAGAATGCCGATGCCGGTGCCGTCGGGATCGAGGACCACGGCCGCGCCCACCCGGCGGGCGGACATCAGGGCTGCGGCCTGTCGGAGGGTGTGGGCGGGGCCGATGGTGAGGACCACGGTGCTCATGGCGTCACGGACGAGCATGGATGGAGCCACCTCCTACCGGAAACCGCGTGGTCAAGGGGCCCGGAGGCCCGCTAGTTCACGGTTTCACAAATTCACAAGTGGGGGGACTCTCAGAGTGGCAGGCAAAGCGGGGGTCAACAAGGGGGCGCGTGCGGCCGATCGGGGGCGCGCACGCTCACCTCGTGCCTCTCAGTAACGCTGGTTGAGATACCCCAGCAACTCGTCGTGCAGCAGTCCGTTCGACGCCGCCGCGTTGCCGCTGTGCGGTCCGGGACGGCCGTCGAGCCCGGTGAAGGAGCCGCCGGCCTCCGTGACCACGATCGCGGTGGCGGCCATGTCCCAGAGCGACAGCTCCGGCTCGGCGCACATGTCGACCGACCCCTCGGCGACCATCATGTACGGCCAGAAGTCGCCGTACGCGCGCGTGCGCCACACCTCGCGGGTCAGGTCGAGGAAGCCGTCCAGCCGCCCCTGCTCCTCCCAGCCGCTGAGCGAGGAGTACGCGAAGGAGGCGTCGGAGAGCTTGGAGACCCGGGAGACACCCAGCCGGGAGGCCGACGACAGGCTGCGGCCGGCGAAGGCGCCGTGCCCCTGCGCCGCCCACCAGCGGCGGCCGAGGGCGGGGGCGGAGACGACCCCGACGACCGGCTGGAAGCCGCCCTCACCCGCCTCCATCAGCGCGATCAGCGTGGCCCACACGGGAACCCCGCGCACATAGTTCTTGGTGCCGTCGATCGGGTCGATCACCCAGCGCCGGGGGCCGGTGCCCTCCACGCCGTACTCCTCACCCAGGACCGCGTCCCTCGGGCGGGCCCGTTTGAGGTGGCCGCGGATGAGCTCCTCCGCGGCCTTGTCCGCCTCGGTCACCGGCGTCATGTCCGGTTTGGTCTCCACCTTCAGGTCGAGAGCCTTGAACCGTTCCGTCGTCGCGGCGTCGGCGGCATCCGCGAGGACGTGGGCGAGACGCAGGTCGTCGAGGTAGTCGGGCATGCAATGAACGGTATCTGCCGAGGTCGCTGCGGGGCTACCGGGGGGAGGGTTCCGCGAACCCTTGACAGTGCCCGACGGCGCGTCAAATCTAACCGCAGGGTCGGCCACTGGCCCCGAGGGAGGCGAAGATGCCTGCAGCGCGGGAATCTCTGCTGGACGCCGCTTACACCGCACTCGCGCGCCGACCGTGGTCCGCGGTCCGGATGGTGGACGTGGCCGCCGCGGCCGGGGTCTCCCGGCAGACGCTGTACAACGAGTTCGGCAGCAAGGACGGCCTCGCCCGCGCCCTCGTCCGCAGGGAGGCCGACGGCTACCTCGCCGGCGTCGAACGCGCGCTCACCGGGCACGGTGACCCCCGCGACCGGCTGACCGCCACCGCCGAGTGGACCACCGTCAGCGCCCGCGAGAACGCGCTGGTCCGCGCCATGCTCACCGGCTTCTGGGGCGAACGCCTGCCCGCCCCGACCCTCTCGGCCGTACCGTCCGGATCCGCCGTGCCCGCGCAGCGTCGCGCCGACGGCCCGCTGCCCTCACCCACCGACTTCGTCGCCCTGGTCCGCGACCGTGCCGTCGCCGCGCTGGCCGGCCCAGGCGTCCCCCGGTCCGACACCACCGACCTGGCCCGGTCCTGCGAGCTCGTGGTCCGCCTCGCCCTGTCCTGCGTCGCCGCGCCACCGGCCGACAACGGTGTCGCCGACCTGGTGCGCGGCGCGCTGCACCGGCAGCCGGTCCCGTAGAGACCGCGAGTGGCTCAGTGCGCGGACCCCGACAGCTGCAACCCGATCACACCGACGATCACCAGCGTGATCGACACGATCTTCAGCGTCGACACCAGGTCCCCGAGGAACACCATCCCGTAGACCGCCGTCCCCGCCGCGCCGATGCCCGTCCACACCGCGTACGCGGGTCCCACGTCCAGCTTCTTCAGCGACAGGGTCAGCAGACCGAAGCTGCCCAGCGCGAACGCGCAGAACGCGACGGTCGGCCACAGCCGTGTGAAGCCGTGCGACAGCTTCAGGCACACGGCGAAGCCCGTCTCGAGCAACCCGGCCACAACGACCAGCAGCCACGCCATGTGTCGTCCTCCCGCATTCGCCACGTCCAGTGACCGCTTCGCCAGGTTCGGCAGGTTCGGATCCGGCTCGGTGCGATTATGCACTTACCGTCCGGACACCACGACAAACAACGCGAAGGTCAGTCGCCCTCCGTGCGCTCCCGCGTCGCGAGCAGCCGCCGCAGCGAGTACAGCCGCGCCGGGTCCGCGTGCCCCTCGGCCACCCAGGCGTCCAGCGCGCAGTCCGGCTCGTCGTGACTGCACGCGCGCGGACAGCCCTCCGTGCCCGCCTCCAGCTCGGGGAAGGCGTGGATGACCCGGGACGGATCGACATGGGCGAGCCCGAAGGACCGCACTCCCGGGGTGTCGATCACCCAGCCGTCCGCGCCGAGCAGCGGCAGCGCCAGCGCGGACGTCGTGGTGTGCCGCCCCCGCCCGGTCACCGCGTTGACGAGTCCGGTCGTACGCCGCCGTTCCTCCGGCACCAGCGCGTTGACCAGTGTCGTCTTGCCGACGCCGGAGTGCCCCACGAACGCCGTGATCCGGCCGTCCAACTGCTCCCGCACCCGGTCCGCGGCCTCGCCGCTCTCCAACTCCGCGCGGCTGGTGACGACGTACGGGATGTCGAGGTCGCCGTACAGCTCCAGCAGCTTGTCGGGCGGCGCGAGGTCCGACTTGGTCAGCACCAGCAGCGGCTCGAGCCCGCCGTCGAACGCCGCGACCAGGCAGCGGTCGATCAGCCGCGGCCGCGGCTCGGGATCGGCGAGGGCGGTGACCACGGCGAGCTGGTCGGCGTTGGCGACGACGACCCGCTCGTAGGGGTCGTCGTCGTCCGCGGTACGGCGCAGCACCGACGCGCGCTCCCCGATCCGCACGATCCGCGCGAGGGTGTCCTTCTTCCCGGACAGGTCGCCCACGATCGCCACCCGGTCACCGACCACCGCCGCCTTGCGGCCCAGCTCGCGGGCCTTCATCGCCATCACGACACGGTCCTCGACGAGGCAGGTCAGCCGGCCCCGGTCCACGGTGAGGACCATGCCCTCGGCGGCGTCCTCGTGCTTGGGCCGGGTGTGGGTGCGCGGCCGGTTGCCCCTGCGGTTGGGGCGGGAGCGGATGTCGTCCTCGTCGGTGTGCTTGCCGTAGCGGCGCATGGTGAACCCCTACGCCCCGAGCATCCCGGTCCACAGCTCGGGGAAGTCCGGCAGCGTCTTCGCCGTGGTCGCCACGTTCTCGATCCGCACCCCCTCGACCGCGAGGCCGATGATCGCGCCGGCGGTGGCCATGCGGTGGTCCTCGTAGGTGTGGAAGACCCCGCCGTGCAGCCGGCGCGGGCGGATGTGGAGCCCGTCGGCGGTCTCGGTGACGTCGCCGCCGAGTTCGTTGATCTCCTTGGTCAGCGCGGCCAGGCGGTCCGTCTCGTGCAGCCGCAGATGGGCCACGCCCCGCAGGGTGGACGGGGAGTCCGCGAGCGCCGCTACGGCCGCGATGCCGGGCGTCAGCTCGCCGACCTCGCCGAGGTCCACGTCGATGCCGTGGATCGAGCCGGAGCCGGTGAACACGAGCCCGGACTCGGTCAGCTCGCAGGAACCGCCCATCCCGGTGAAGATCTCCCGCAGCCGGTCACCGGGCTGGGTGGTACGGGCCGGCCAGTCCGGGATCATGACCTTGCCGCCGGTGACCAGCGCCGCCGCCAGGAACGGCTGGGCGTTGGACAGATCCGGTTCGACGGTGAGGTCCCGGCCCAGCAGCGCGCCCGGGGTGACCCGCCAGACGTTGGGCTCTCCGCCCGACTCGGGGGTGTCCACCTGGGCACCCACCGCGCGGAGCATGTCGACGGTCATCCGGATGTGCGGCAGGGACGGCAGCGTCGCGCCGGTGTGGCGGACCTCGACGCCCTGGTTGAAGCGCGGCGCGGACAGCAGCAGGGCGCTGACGAACTGGGAGGACGAGGAGGCGTCGACCTCCACCGTGCCGCCGTCCAGCGCGCCGCCGCCGTGCACCGTCATCGGCAGCGCGCCGCGGTCCTCGTCGTCGATCCGGGCGCCCAGGTGACGCAGCGCGTCGATGACGCCGTTCAGGGGACGCTCGTACGACCGGGGGTCGCCGTCGAAGCGGACGGGGCCGTCGGCGAGCGTGGCGACCGGGGGCAGGAACCGCATCACCGTGCCGGCGTTGCCGACATCGACGGTGGCCGGGCCGCGCAGGCCCGTGGGCAGCACCCGCCAGGCCTCGCCGGTGCCGTCGGGACCCACGCCCTCCTCGATCTCCACGCCCATCGCGCGCAGCGCGCCCGCCATCAGCAGGGTGTCGCGGGAGCGCAGGGGGCGGCGCAGCCAGCCCGGCTCGGAGGCGAGGGCGGCGAGGACGAGCGCGCGGTTGGTGACCGACTTGGACCCGGGCACGTGGACCGTCGCGTCGACGGCTCCGCTCGCGTGCGGGGCGGGCCAGAGGGCGGTGTCTGCGGGGGTTCGGGCCATGGGGCCCACTCTATAAGGAGGGGGGCGTGCGGGCCGTTGTCCAGTGCGGCTGCGTGGGGGCTGGTCGCGTAGTTCCCCGCGCCCCTTGGGTTGGCTGCTCGCAGCCCCATGCCCAGTCGACGTTGGCCGCTCGCAGCCCCATGCCTCAGCCGAGGTTGGCTGCTCGCGCCCAATCCCACAGACCCTACAACTCCAGGAGCCACCTGCCGCCGCCCAGCAGGGAGCACAGGGACACCGCGTGGAAGAGGAAGAGCCACAGGCCCGCCGGGACGTGCGTCAGGCGGGACAGTTGGTCCGCGTCCGAGTCGGGGGCGCCGCCGTGGGAGCGCTTGGCCTGGAGTTCGAACGCCGGGCGCACTCCGCCGAGGAGCAGGAACCACACCACGGCGTACGCGAACGCCGCCTGCACCTGGGGGCCGGCCAGCCAGGACACCACGACGAAGGTGCCGCCGGTGACGACCACGGTCAGCGCGCCGTACGCGTTGCGGATCATCACCAGCATCGCCATCAGCAGCCCCGTGGCCAGCCACAGCAGCAGCGTGATGCGCCCGGCGCCGAGCAGCGCGGCGCCGCCCAGGCCCAGCAGCGGGGGAGCGGTGTAGCCGGCGGCGGCCGTGAGGATCATGCCCAGGCCGTGCGGCTTGCCCCGGCTGACGGTCAGGCCGCTGGTGTCCGAATGCAGGCGTATCCCTGTCAGCGTGCGGCCGGTGAGCAGCGCCACGAGTCCGTGCCCGCCCTCGTGGGCGATCGTGACGGCGTTCCGGGACAGCCGCCAGGGCCCCTGCGGTACGACGACGGCGGCCGCGGCGACCAGTGTGGCGACGACCACCCACACATCCGGGTCGGGCTGCGTGCCGGAGACCTCGTCCCAGAGGGAGGCGAGTGAGGCGGAGGCGGTGCTGACCATGCTTTCCATGTGTGTGCGATTGCTCCCTCTGCGCGTGCGGAGTCTGGCAGTGTTGCACGTATGTGCGGACGGTATGCAGCGAGTCGGGCACCCGAGGATCTCGCGGGAATCTTCGAAATCGAGAAGTGGGAGCCGGAGGAGACCCTGGAGCCCGACTACAACGTGGCACCGACCAAGGAGGTCTTCGCCGTTCTCGACCGTGCCCTGAAGGACGCGGCGGACCCGCGCCCGGTTCGGCAGCTGCGGAAGCTGAAGTGGGGCCTGGTGCCCTCCTGGTCGAAGACGCCCGAGGGCGGGGCGCGGATGATCAACGCCCGCGCGGAGACCGTGCACGAGAAGCCGTCCTACCGCCGCGCCTTCTCCTCCCGGCGCTGCATCCTGCCCGCCGACGGCTACTACGAGTGGGTCACCGGCAAGCAGGAGCGGGACCTGGAGGTCGAGGGGAAGAAGAAGCGGCCCCGCAAGCAGCCGTACTTCGTGACCCCGGCCGACGGCACGGTGTTCGCGATGGCGGGGCTGTACGAGTTCTGGCGGGACCGGACGCTGCCGGACGACCATCCGGGGGCCTGGTGGGTGACGTGCTCCGTCATCACCACCGAGGCGGAGACGAGTCCGCTGGCGGTGTCCCCGGCGGACGGCCCGCACGCGCTCGCCGAGATCCACCCGCGGATGCCGTTGATGCTCACCCCGGACCGCTGGGACGCCTGGCTGGACCCCGCCCGCACCGACGTCGACGAGCTGCGCGAGCTCCTCGCCCCGCCGCCGCCCGGTCTGATGCGCGCCTACCCGGTCACCACGGCGGTCAGCAATGTCCGCAACAACGGACCGGAGCTGCTGAAGGAGCTGGCCGCGCCGGAAGAGGGCACACTCTTCTGACGTGACCTCCGACACCACCGAGACCGTTGAGACGGACGCCGGCACCGCACGCGTCACCTGGCACCGCGCACCCGGCCGCGCACGCCTCGTGCTCGCCGCGAGCCACGGCGCCGGCGGCGGCATCGAGGCCCGGGACCTGAAGGCGCTCGCCGCCGAGTTGCCCGCGCACGGCGTGACCGTCGCCCTGGTCGAGCAGCCCTGGCGGGTGGCGGGCAAGAAGGTGGCACCCGCGCCGAAGACCCTGGACACCGGCTGGCGCGGCGTCTGGCCCGCGCTGGCCGCGCCCGGCCTGCCGGTGATCTCGGGCGGGCGCAGCGCCGGCGCCCGCGTCGCCTGCCGCACCGCCACGGAACTCGGCGCGCACGCCGTACTCGCCCTGAGCTTCCCCCTGCACCCTCCGGGCAGGCCGGAGAAGTCACGTGCCGACGAACTGCTCGGCGCGGGGGTGCCCACGCTCGTCGTCCAGGGCGGCAACGACCCGTTCGGCAGGCCGGAGGAGTTTCCCGAGGGGAGCTACGAACTGGTCGAGGTGGCGCACGGCGATCACGGCTTCGCCGTCCCCAAACGGGCGGACCTCACGCAGGAGGAGGCCGTGGCGGTCGTCACCGACGCGGTCGTGCGGTGGGCCGGCTCACTCGGCTGAGGTGCCGGGAATGCCCGCGCGGCCGCCGCTGTTGTGGCGGACGTATGTGCCGGTCAACGGCATCAGCGTCGTAGGAGAGGAAGTCCGCCGCATGGGTTCGACAGCCTGCCCGGCCCGCAGCACCCGCGCCGACCTTGACTGGACGGTGCTGCACGCGGCCAAGACCGCCCCTATTCGGGCGGCGGGCGGACCGGATCGTCGTCTATCCTCCGATTCGAGTGGGGCCGGTCTCGGTTCCACGCCATCACTGGAGGAGGTGGGTCCGGTTCCCGGTACCGACGCAGGGACCGAACACGGCCAGGCGGAGCAGCCCGAGGGCCGGGGCGGCACGGGCGCGGAGTCGACCGCGGAGCGCAGCGCGCGCTTCGAGCGGGACGCGCTCGAGTTCCTCGACCAGATGTACTCGGCCGCCCTGCGCATGACGCGCAACCCGGCCGACGCGGAGGACCTGGTCCAGGAGACGTACGCCAAGGCGTACGCGTCCTTCCACCAGTTCCGCGAAGGCACCAACCTCAAGGCGTGGCTGTACCGGATCCTCACCAACACCTTCATCAACTCGTACCGCAAGAAGCAGCGCGAACCCCAGCGCAGCGCGGCCGAGGAGATCGAGGACTGGCAGCTCGCGCGTGCCGAGTCGCACATGTCCACGGGTCTGCGCTCAGCGGAGTCGCAGGCGCTGGACCACCTGCCCGACTCGGACGTCAAGGAAGCGCTCCAGGCGATCCCCGAGGAGTTCCGCATCGCGGTGTACCTCGCGGATGTCGAGGGCTTTGCCTACAAGGAGATCGCCGACATCATGGGGACACCCATCGGTACGGTGATGTCCCGGTTGCACCGTGGGCGCCGTCAGCTGCGCGGCATGCTGGAGGACTACGCCCGCGAGCGCGGATTGGTCCCGGCCGGCGCCGGAGAGTCGAACGAAGCGAAAGGCTCGGGGTCATGAGCTGCGGAGAGCCGCACGAGACGGATTGCAGCGAGGTCCTGGATCATCTCTACGAGTTCCTCGACCGTGAGATGCCGGATTCCGACTGTGTGAAGTTCGAGCACCACTTCGAGGAATGCTCGCCCTGCCTGGAGAAGTACGGGCTCGAGCAGGCGGTGAAGAAGCTGGTCAAGCGCTGCTGCGGGCATGACGACGTGCCGGGCGACCTGCGCTCCAAGGTCATGGGCCGGATCGATCTGATCCGCTCCGGCCAGGCCGTCCCCGACCAGGACGTCACGGCCTCGCCGGCCACACCGCAGGAGTCCTGACACCCGCCGTCCCCGGCGCCTGTGTCATCCCCGTGTCACTCGAACGTGCTAATCCGCGGGTTATCGGCCCGTGGAAGCACCCCCCGCCGTCCTAGGCTCCAGAGCCTGGCAGGCGGCAGGTCGAGCGCGGCGGCACGGTCGGGGAGGGGCTCATGGAGGCGTTACCGGCACGGGCCCGCGTCTACGTCGTCTGTGTCACCCTGCTGGCCCTGCTCTGTCTGCTCCCCTCATCGGGGCTCCCCGCACCGGGAGCCCTGTCGTCTCCGCCGGACGCGCGCATCCCCTGGTGGCCGGTCGTCCTGCTCGCCGCGCTGTACGCGGGCTGCGAGCGCCTCGCCCGGTCGCGCCTGGTCGCCACCCCGCACCCGGTCGGAACGTTCCACCCCGTGCTGCTCGCCGGGGCCTTCCTGCTCCCCCCGCCCGCCGCGGCGCTGGTCGCGCTGCCCGGGGCGCTGCTGCTGCCCGTGGAACAACGCCCGTTCCTGGCGCGCCGGCTCTGGCGGGCCGCCCGGCTGGTGCTCGCGGTGTGGGCCGCCGGCCGGGTCCACCTGGCGGTCGGCGGCCGGGACGCGGTGGCGGACTGCGACGTACCGGGCGCGCTCGGCACGGCCGGGCCGGCGGTGCTGGTGTTCTGCCTGGTGCTCACCCTGCTGGACGGTGGCATCCTCGCGCTGACGGCCGGCGTGCTCCCGCGCGGGGGGCGGACGGCCGCGTCGGCCGCCTGGCGGCTGTTCCCCGGGTCGCTGGTGCCGATCACCGTCCACGGCCTCGCCGGACTCATGATGGCGCTGCTGTGGCGCAGCCCCTACGGACCCGTGGCCGCGCTGCTCGTGCTGCTGCCGATGGGCGTCTCGTGGTGGGCGTTCGCCCAGTACCACCGGGAGCGGGCCGCCCACCGGGCGACGATCCGCGCGCTCGTCCAGGCCGTCGACATCAAGGACGGCTACACGCGCGGGCACAGCGAACGCGTCGGACGGGCGTCCATGATGATCGCGCGGGAACTCGGCATGGACGACGACCGGGTCGAGATGCTCCGCTTCGCCGGCATCCTGCACGACGTCGGCAAGCTCGGCGTGCCCACCCGGCTGCTCACGAAGAACGGTCCGCTGACCCCTCAGGAGCGCCGGGTGATCGAACTGCACCCCGAGTACGGGCACGAGATGGTGCGGGGGATCTCCTTCCTCGGCGAGGCCCGCGCGGCGGTGCTGCACCACCACGAACGGCTGGACGGCACCGGCTACCCCTACGGGCTGGCGGGCAGTCAGATCCCGGAGTCCGCACGGGTGGTCGCGGTCGCCGACGCCTTCGACGCGATGACCTCCACCCGCTCCTACAGCAGGGCGCGGCCCGTGCCGGTGGCGCTGGAGGAGCTCCGGCGGTGCGCGGGAGCCCACTTCGACCCGCGGATGGTGGCCGCGCTGATCCGGGCGATCGGCAGATCCGGCTGGCATCCCGCGGTGACCGCCGACGACGTACGGCCGGCCACCGACGGCACACCGCCGCGCGCCGCCGTCCCCGAATCCGCCGCAACGGTCACCGGCCGGCCGGGGGCGCGCCGATGAGGCCCCGGCTCCACACCGTCGTGCACCTCTGCGCCGCCGTCCTCGCCGCCGGTTCCCTCGGCACCACCCTCTACAACGGCGTCGAGGAACGCGGTGCCGCCCTCGCCTTCGGGCTGCTCGTCACCGTCGGCGAGCTCACCCGCCGCAACGGCACCCGGATCAGGGAGGCCGCGCCGCTCGCCGCCGCCGGCTCGCTGTCGTACGCGCTGCTCGGCGAGACCGCGGGACGGTCCACCCAGCACGGTGCCGCCCAGGTGGTCACCGTGGTGCTCGCCGCGTCCCTGCTCGGCAGTGTGCCGCACGTCGGGCGCGGCGACGGCTCCGCCCTCGACCCGTCGGCCCGCAGGGTGCTGACCGTCGGCTTCGTCGCCGTGTGCTTCCAGCCGCTGTACAACCAGGGCACCTTCGACGGCTGGAGCGGACCCGCGCACGCGCTGCTGCTGCTCACCCTGCTGTCCCTGTCCACACTGTGCGACGCCGTGCTCGCCGCCGCGCTGGCCCACTCCCGCACCGGATGGCCCTTCCTGCCGACCCTGCGCGACGAACTGCGGGCCGTTCCCGGCATCGGGGCCGCGGTGATCGCGACGGGCGCGGTGATGGCCCTCGGCGTCGCGGTCGTCGGGCTGTGGGCGCTGCCCGTCTTCTCCGTACCCCTCCTGCTCGCACAACTGTCCTACCGGCGGTACGCCGCCGTGCGCGCCACCTACCGGCAGACCATCGCCTCCCTGGCGCGCGCCACCGAGATCGCCGGGTACACCCCGGCCGGGCACGCCCACCGGGTCGCGGCCCTCAGCCAGGCGGTGGGCCGGGACCTCGGGCTGACCGAGCCCGAGCTGACCGTGCTGGAGTACGCCGCCCTCATGCACGACATCGGCCAGCTCAGCCTCGTCGACCCGGTTCCCGCGGGCGCCACCGCCGACCTGCCGGTGACCGAGCAGCGGCGGATCGCCCTCCTCGGCGGTGCCGTGGTGCGCCAGACCGGGGTGGACCCGCGTGTGGCCGCGATCGTCGAACGCCAGGCCGACCCGCACCGCGAGCAACCGCTCGCCGCGCGTATCGTCCGGGTGGTCAACGCGTACGAGGAGAAGTCCCGGGAAGGCGGACCCGGAGGGCCGCTGACCGCGCTGGAGGAACTGCGCCTGGGCGCCGCCGGGGAGTACGCGCCGGAGGTGGTCGAAGCACTGGCCCGGGTGCTGTCACGGAACACGGAGGGGACGCGTGAACACGGGGGCCGACCGTGGCGAGGGCCACGCACGGGACTGTCTGACCCGGCCCGGGGCTGGGTAACCCATGGGTAATGAGCGCCCTTGTGGCCGTACGTGGTTGGATGCGAAGGAGAGGGTGTCCGGGGGCGCGGACAGGAACAGCCAGCCCACCGACGGAACTGGCAGGCGGGAATCGTGAGGATCTTCGGCAAGGGACGGCACCGGCCCTCCGCCTCCTGGCGGCAGGCCACGGACCGCGCGTTCACGCTCATCGGCGACGGCCGGTACGAGGACGCCGGCGCGCTCCTGACACGTGCCGCCGATCTGGAGCCCTGGTTGTCGGAGTCCTGGTTCAACCTCGCGCTGCTGCACAAGTTCCGGCACGACTGGGAGCAGGCGCGGGCGGCCGGGCTGCGGGCCGTGGCCCTGCTCGACCGCGACACCGGGGCTCCCGACTGGTGGAACGTGGGCATCGCCGCCACCGCCCTCCAGGACTGGCCGCTGGCCCGGCGGGCCTGGCAGGCCTACGGGCTCAAGGTGCCCGGCCCGGCCACCGACTCCGGTGAACCCCTCGGCATGGACCTGGGCAGCGCGGCGGTACGGCTGTCGCCGGAGGGCGAGGCCGAGGTCGTGTGGGGGAGGAGGCTGGACCCCGCCCGGATCGAGGTGCTGTCCATCCCGCTGCCGTCCTCCGGGCGCCGCTGGGGCGAGGTCGTCCTGCACGACGGAGTACCCCACGGGGAGCGCAGCACCGCCGCCGGGCACACCTACCCGGTGTTCGACGAGATCGAGTTGTGGGCGCCCTCGCCGGTGCCGACCTGGGTGGTCCTGCTGGAGGCCGCGACCGAGGCCGACCGGGACGCGCTGGAGCAGTTGGCCTCCGACGCCGGGTTCGCGGCCGAGGACTGGTCGTCCTCCGTACGGCTGCTGTGCCGGATGTGCTCGGAGTCCCGGATGCCGTCGGACGAGGGCGAGGGCGAGCACCTGGACCCGCACGATCACAGCGAGCCGGGGCATCCGGGGCCGCTCGGTCACCGGACGGACGGGCAGTTGTGGGTGCCGGAGCGGGAATGCGGCGTTGCGGCGCCGGCTTCCTTGGTTCGGGGGTTGTTGGACGGGTGGGTTGCGGACAGTCCGGACTCGCGGGATTGGCGGGATCTTGAAGAGGTCTGCTGAGGTTGTTGCCCGGCCGCGGAATCGTCGTGGTTGATCGCGCAGTTCCCCGCGCCCCTCAAGGGGCGCTTCCCCGTACCCTGTATCAGCATCACACCCTTGTTTTCCAGGAAGGCACACGTCGGTCATGGCTCAGCAGGACACCGATCAGCAGCACGCGGGCGTGCTCCCCGTCGACGGCGAGGGGTACGTCATCGACACGGAGGACTGCGAGGAGCGCGAGACGGCGTGGCGGGAGCGCGGCACCTCGCGCCCGATCACCGTGGTCGGCAACCCGGTGCTGCACCAGGAGTGCCAGGACGTCACGGACTTCGGCGAGGAGCTCCAGCAGCTGGTCGCCGACATGTTCGCCAGCCAGCGCACCGCCGAGGGCGTGGGCCTGGCCGCCAACCAGATCGGCGTGGACAAGAAGGTCTTCGTCTACGACTGCCCGGACGACGAGGGCGCGCGGCACGTCGGCGTGATCTGCAACCCCAAGCTCGTCGAACTGCCCGCCGAGCAGCGCCGGCTGGACGACAGCAACGAGGGCTGCCTGTCCGTGCCCACCGCCTACATGCCGCTGGCCCGTCCCGACTACGCCGAAGTGACCGGCCAGGACGAGCGGGGCAACCCCGTCCGGGTACGCGGCACCGGCTACTTCGCACGGTGTTTGCAGCACGAGACCGACCACCTCTACGGCTACCTCTACATCGACCGGCTGTCCAAGCGGGAACGCAAGGACGCGCTGCGGCAGATGGCCGAGAACGAGCCGCGCTACCCCGTGGTGGCCAACGGCTGACCGGTCCTCGGCACTCTCTCACTTCGCACGAACGGCGTTCGATCGAGTTCTTCTTCGATCGGACGCCGTTCGTCTGTGCGCCTCCAGGAGTAGTGAAAGGAGCAAATCCGTTCCCAGAACGGTCAGTTGTGGTGCTGAATGGAGGAGTGGATACGCACGGCGTGCGCCCGGCTCGGGGGCGGGCGCACGCAACTGGCGGCAGAGAGGGGATTGTTCGTGCATGCTTTGTCACACGGCACCACATCGACACCGACCACCATCGCAGTTCCACCGGCGCTGTCTCTCCCGGTGATCGAGGCGGCGTTTCCCCGGCAACTCCACCCGTATTGGCCGACGCTTCAGGAGACGACCCGGGCGTGGCTGCTCGAAAAGCGGCTCATGCCGGCGGACAAGGTGGATGAATATGCCGATGGCCTGTGCTACACGGACCTCATGGCGGGCTACTACATCGGCGCCCCCGACGAGGTCCTTCAGGCGATAGCGGACTACAGCGCGTGGTTCTTCGTCTGGGACGACCGTCACGACCGCGACATCGTGCACGGCCGCCGCGACGCCTGGCTGCGGCTGAAGGACCTGCTGCACAGGGCCCTCGACCGCCCCGGTGACCACGTGGGTCACGAGGATCCCGTGGTGGCCGGGCTCGCGGACAGCGTGGAGCGGCTGTACTCGTTCCTGCCGGGCGGCTGGAACGCCCGGTTCGCCCGGCACTTCCACGCGGTGATCGAGGCGTACGACCGGGAGTTCCGCAACCGCGCGGAGGGGATCGTCCCCACCGTCGAGGAATACCTGGAACTGCGCCGGCTCACCTTCGCGCACTGGATCTGGACCGATCTCCTGGAGTCCAGCGCGGGCAGTGAGTTGCCGGACGCGGTGAGAAAGGACCCGGCCTATCGGAAGGCGGCCCTGCTCAGTCAGGAATTCGCCGCCTGGTACAACGACCTGTGTTCACTGCCGAAGGAAATAGCCGGAAGTGAGGTGCACAATCTGGGAATCAGTCTCATCATGCACGAGGGCATGACCCTCGAAGAGGCAATCACGGATGTGCGGCGTCGCGTCGAGGAATGC
Organism: Streptomyces sp. NPDC031111; assembly: GCF_055570675.1. Lineage (NCBI taxonomy): Bacteria > Bacillati > Actinomycetota > Actinomycetes > Kitasatosporales > Streptomycetaceae > Streptomyces > Streptomyces sp. NPDC031111. The sequence goes on along the minus strand of NZ_JBVIGS010000007.1, from coordinate 342,293 downwards.
ATCAGCGAATTCCTGGACGCCGAGCAGGACGCCTTACGCCTCGCCGACGGCCTCGACGACGGAACGGTGCGAGGAAAGGAAACGAGTGCCGCCGTGCGTGCCTGCGTCGGCAATATGCGGAACTGGTTCAGTTCCGTGTACTGGTTCCACCACGAGTCCGGCCGGTACCGGGTCGACAGCTGGGACGACCGGTCCACGCCCCCGTACGTCAACAACGAAGCGGCAGGTGAGTCATGACCGTCGAGTCGGTGAAACCCGGACCACCCGCGGCCGAACTGCGCGAGCCGCCCCTGGCCGGCGGGGGCGTCCCCCTCCTCGGCCACGGCTGGAAACTGGCCCGCGATCCGCTCGCCTTCATGTCCCGGCTGCGCGACCACGGTGACGTCGTGCGCCTGAAACTCGGACCGAAGAAGGTGTACGCCGTCACCACCCCCGACCTCACCGGGGCGGTGGCGCTGAGCCCCGACTACATCATCGCCGGACCCCTGTGGGAGTCCCTGGAGAGCCTGCTCGGGAACCAGGGCGTGGCCACCGCCAACGGCTCCCTGCACCGGCGCCAGCGGCGCACCATCCAGCCCGCCTTCCGGCTCGACGCCATCCCCGCCTACGGGCCGATCATGGCGGAGGAGGCGTACGCGCTCGTGGAGCGCTGGCGCTCCGGCGAGGTGCTGGACGTCACGGTGGAGTCCTTTCGCGTGGCCGTCCGGGTCGCCGCCCGCTGCCTGATGCGCGGCAGCTACATGGACGCCCGGGCCGACCGCATCTGCGCCGACCTCGCCGCGCTGTTCAGCGGTATGTACCAGCGCATGGTGGTGCCGCTCGGACCGCTTTACAAGGTGCCGCTGCCGGCCAACCGCGAATTCAACCGGGCGCTGGCCGATTTGCACCTCCTGGTCGACGAGATCGTCGCCGACCGACGGGCAAGCGGTCAAAAGCCGGACGATTTGCTGACGGCTTTGCTGGAGGCGAAGGACGAGAATGGAGAGCCCATCGGGGAACAGGAGATCCACGATCAGGTCATCGCCATAATCACGCCCGGCAGCGAAACCGTCGGAGCCACGATCATGTCGCTGCTCCTGGTTCTCACCGAGCACCCTGAACTCGGCGACAAGATCCGCGACGAGGTGAAAACCGTCGTGGGTGACCGCCCGGTGGCATTCGAGGATGTCCGAAAGCTGACGTACACCGCGAATGTCGTCACGGAGACCCTGCGGCTGCATCCGGCCGTATGGATATTGACGCGCCGTGCGGTGACCGACACGGAACTCGGCGGATACCGCATTCCCCGTGGGGCGGACATCATCTACAGTCCCTACGCGATCCAGCGCGACCGGCGGTCGTACGAGCGGCACGAGGAGTTCGACCCCGACCGCTGGCACCCGGAGCGGGCCAAGGACGTGCCCAAGTACGCGATGAGCCCGTTCAGCGTGGGCAACCGCAAATGCCCCAGCGACCACTTCTCGATGGCCGAGCTCACGCTCATCACCGCCGTGGTCGCCTCCGCCTACCGCTTCGACCAGGTGAGCGGCTCCGACGCCCGGCCCCGGATCGGCGTCACGCTCCGGCCGCGCCGCCTGATGCTGCGGGCGGTGCCCCGCTGACCGGCCGCGCGGCGCGCGTTCAGGCGGCCTCCGGGCCCCTGAACGTGCGCCGGTAGGCGTGCGGGGTGGTACCGACGGCGCGGACGAAGTGGTGGCGCAGTGCCGCCGCGTTGCCGAAGCCGGTGCGGCCGGCCACGGCGTCCACCGTCTCGTCCGTGGCCTCGAGCAGATGCTGGGCGAGCAGCACCCGCTGGCGCAGGATCCAGCGGTAGGGCGTGGTGCCGGTCTCCTGCTGGAAGCGCCGGGCGAAGGTGCGCGGGGACATGTGGGCGCGGGCGGCGAGCTGCTCCACGGTGGTCTCCTCGTCGAGATGCCGCTCCATCCACACCAGCACCTCGGCGATGGTGTCGCCCTCGGACTGCGGCAGCGGGCGCTCGATGTACTGGGCCTGCCCGCCGTCCCGGTGCGGGGGCACCACCATCCGCCGGGCGATCTTGTTGGCCACCTCCGGCCCCTGCTCCTTGCGCACCAGATGGAGACAGGCGTCGATGCCGGCGGCGGTGCCCGCGGAGGTGATCACCGGGTCCTCGTCGACGTACAGCACATCCGGTTCGACGATCAGGTGGGGATATCGCCTGGTCAGCGCCTCCGCGTGCTTCCAGTGCGCGGCGGCGCGCCGGCCGTCGAGCAGCCCGGCGGCGGCGAGCACGAACACCCCGGAGCAGACGCTGAGCACCCGCGCGCCCCGGTCCACGCCCCGGCGCAGGGCGTCCAGCAGCTCGGGCGGGAACTCCCGGGAGTCGTAGCAGGAGCCGGCGGGCACGGCGATGAGGTCCGCCGTCTCCAGCCGCTCCAGACCGTGCTCGATCTGGAGGGTGAAGCCCGTGTTGGCGCGTACGGCGGGACCGTCGGCCGAGGCGACGGCGAAGTCGTAGACCGGCAGCCCGTCGTCGCTGCGGTCGACACCGAAGACCTCGCAGACGACACCGAGTTCGAAGGGATTCACACCGTCGAGCAGGACGGCGGCCACGTTGTGGAGCATGGCTCCAGTGTGCCTCGCCGTTGGCAGTAAATCGAGGGTGTACGGCAGTCCTGCCACTCCCGGTAAGGAGTATCGGGCGGGACAGTGGTGTCCATGGATGCACAGCAGACACAAGCACTGATCGCGATGGTGGCCGTTCTCGGCCTGTTCGTCTTCATGACCCTGCCCGCGCTGATCGGCCTCGCGCGCGAGCGGCGGATCGACCGGCAGATCAAGCGGGCCGAGGCCGCCCGCGCCGCCGAGCACCGGGAGGCGCCGGCGGCGGCCCCGCGCCCGGCGAAGGGTGCCGCCCCGCACCGCACCGCACGAGCGGCGTGACGGCGGGGCGGCACGGGGACGCCGGGTCCCCTAGAAGTCCTCGTCCAGGTCGACCGTGCCCTCCACGGCGACCTGGTACGCGGACGGCCGCCGCTCGAAGAAGTTCGTCAGCTCCTGGACGCCCTGGAGCTCCATGAAGGAGAACGGGTTCTCCGAGCCGTACACCGGCGCGAAGCCGAGCCGGACCAGCCGCTGGTCGGCGACGCACTCCAGGTACTGCCGCATCGACTCGGTGTTCATGCCCGGCAGCCCGTCCCCGCACAGGTCGCGCGCGAACTGGAGCTCCGCCTCGACGGCCTCGCGCAGCATGTCGGTGACCTGCTGCCCGAGTTCCTCGTCGAAGAGGTCCGGCTCCTCCTTGCGCACGGTGTCGACCACGTCGAAGGCGAAGGACATGTGCATCGTCTCGTCGCGGAACACCCAGTTGGTGCCGGTCGCCAGACCGTGCAGCAGGCCCCGGCTGCGGAACCAGTAGACGTAGGCGAAGGCCCCGTAGAAGAACAGGCCCTCGATGCACGCGGCGAAGCAGATCAGGTTCAGCAGGAAGCGACGGCGGTCCGCCCGCGTCTCCAGCCGGTCGATCGTCTCGACCGAGTCCATCCACCTGAAGCAGAACTCGGCCTTCTCCCGGATCGACGGGATGTTCTCCACGGCCGCGAAGGCCGCCGCCCGGTCGTCCGGGTCGGGCAGATAGGTGTCCAGCAGCGTCAGATAGAACTGGACGTGCACCGCCTCCTCGAAGAGCTGCCGCGACAGATACAGCCGCGCCTCGGGGGAGTTGATGTGCTTGTACAGCGTCAGCACCAGGTTGTTCGCCACGATCGAGTCGCCGGTGGCGAAGAAGGCGACCAGCCGGCCGATCAGGTGCTGCTCGGCGGGGCTGAGCCTGGCGAGATCGGCCACGTCCGAGTGGAGGTCGACCTCCTCCACCGTCCACGTGTTCTTGATCGCGTCCCGGTAGCGCTCGTAGAAGTCGGGGTAGCGCATGGGGCGCAGGGTCAGTTCGAAACCCGGGTCGAGCAGGTTCTTGTTCTCGCTGGTCATTACTGGCAGGCCTCGCAGGACTCGGGGTTCTCAAGGGAGCAGGCGACCGCCTCGGGGTCGGCCGGCTGCTGGACGGGGACGGACGCGCGTGCCGCGCGGGCGATCCGGGTCGCCGGGCGGGAGCGCAGGTAGTACGTGGTCTTCAGGCCCTGCTTCCAGGCGTAGGCGTACATCGAGGAGAGCTTGCCGATGGTCGGCGTCTCCAGGAACAGGTTGAGCGACTGCGCCTGGTCCAGGAACGGGGTGCGGGCGGCGGCCATGTCGATCAGGCCGCGCTGCGGGATCTCCCACGCCGTGCGGTACAGCCGCCGTACGTCCTCGGGGATCCAGGCGAAGTCCTGCACCGAGCCGCCGGCCTCGCGCAGCGCCTCACGGGTGCGCGCGTCCCACACGCCGAGCCGCTTGAGGTCCTCCACCAGATACGAGTTGACCTGGAGGAACTCCCCGGACAGCGTCTCGCGCTTGAACAGGTTCGACACCTGCGGCTCGATGCACTCGTACACACCCGCGATCGACGCGATGGTGGCGGTGGGCGCGATCGCCAGGAGCAGCGAGTTGCGCATCCCCGTGGAGGCGATCCGCTCGCGCAGCGCCGCCCAGCGCTCCGGCCAGGTGAGGTCCGTGTCGTAGTGGTCGGGGTGCAGCACGCCCCGGGCCGTACGCGTCTTCTCCCAGGCCGGGAGCGGGCCGTTGCGCTCGGCGAGGTCGGCGGAGGTCTCGTACGCGGCGAGCATGATCCGCTCGGCGATCCGCGTGGACAGCGCCTTCGCCTCGGCCGAGTCGAAGGGCAGGCGGAGCCGGAAGAAGACGTCCTGGAGACCCATCGCGCCCAGGCCCACCGGGCGCCAGCGGGCGTTGGAGCGGCCCGCCTGCTCGGTCGGGTAGTAGTTGATGTCCACGACCCGGTCGAGGAAGGTGACGGCCGTGCGGACGGTCTCGTCGAGACGCTGCCAGTCGATGTCACCGGCCGCCTGGTCGACGAACGCGCCCAGATTGACCGACCCCAGGTTGCAGACCGCCGTCTCCCCGTCGTCGGTGACCTCCAGGATCTCCGTGCACAGGTTCGACGAGTGAACGACGTGCCCCGGGGTCGCCGTCTGGTTCGCGGTCCGGTTGGCGGCGTCCTTGAAGGTCATCCAGCCGTTGCCGGTCTGCGCGAGCGTGCGCATCATGCGCCCGTACAGCTCGCGGGCCGGGAGCGTCTTCCGCGCCAGGCCCTTCGCCTCGGCGGCCCGGTACGCCGCGTCGAACTCCTCGCCCCACAGGTCGACCAGTTCGGGCACGTCCGCCGCGGAGAACAGCGACCAGGACGCGTCGGCGTTCACCCGGCGCATGAACTCGTCCGGCACCCAGTGCGCGAGGTTCAGGTTGTGCGTACGGCGGGCGTCCTCGCCGGTGTTGTCCCGCAGCTCCAGGAACTCCTCGATGTCGGAGTGCCAGGTCTCCAGGTAGACGGCCGCCGCGCCCTTGCGCCGACCGCCCTGGTTCACGGCGGCGACCGAGGCGTCGAGTGTCTTCAGGAACGGCACGATGCCGTTGGAGTGCCCGTTGGTGCCGCGGATCAGCGAACCCCGGGCGCGGATGCGGGAGTAGGACAGGCCGATGCCGCCGGCGTGCTTCGAGAGGCGCGCGACCTGGTGGTAGCGGTCGTAGATCGAGTCCAGCTCGTCCTTGGGGGAGTCCAGCAGATAGCAGGACGACATCTGCGGGTGCCGTGTACCGGAGTTGAACAGGGTGGGCGAGGAGGGCAGATAGTCCAGGCGGCTCATCAGCCCGTACAGCCGGGCGACCTCGTCCAGGGCGCGGACGGTGTCGTCCTCGGCGAGACCGGCGGCGACCCGCAGCAGGAAGTGCTGGGGCGTCTCGACCACCTTGCGGGTGACCGGGTGCCGCAGCAGATAACGGCTGTGCAGGGTGCGCAGGCCGAAGTAGCCGAAGCGGTCGTCGGCCCGGACATCGATCAGCGCGTCGAGGCGGGCGGCGTGCAGCCGGACGAAGTCGGCGGTCCGGTCGGCGATCAGGCCCTCGCGGTGCCCGGTCGCGACGGACTCGGTGAAGGACGTGACCCCCTGCGAGGCGGCCTCGGCGCGGATGCCGATGGTCAGCAGCCGGGCGGCGAGCCGGGAGTAGGCCGGGTCCTCGGAGATGAGACCGGCCGCCGCCTCGGTGGCCAGCTCCCGCAGCTCGGCCTCGTCGGCACGGGCGGACCGGCCGCGCAGCGCGGCGGCGGCGACCCGGCCGGGGTCGGCGTCGGGCAGGTCGGCGGTCAGCTCGGTCAGGGTCCGCAGCAACGCGGCACCGGGTCCGTCGCTCTCCGCGGTCACGTCGATCGCTGAAGCCGGATCGGCTGGCGCGATGGTCACGTGGGGCTCTCCCTCGCTCGGCACGGGGGCCTCGAAGAGGGCAGGGGGCAGCACACGAGCGCACGGGGCGTCGCGTCCACCGGCCCATTCCGCGAGGCCCGGACGTCAGGGCACCCGGACCGGACGGCCGGGCGCACTGTCGGCAGGTCCTCGGACTGACGCCCATGCGCACGCGGGCATGGGTACACCGTTGCGGGACAGTTCCGGATTCACACCGGATTCCCCTGCGGCGACAGCGAGCATGAGCATACATCTTGTGCCGGGTGCCGCCAGCAGGCCCATATGTTGTGTCGCGGAGGTGTCAGAGCGTCAACTCATAGGTGAGAAGAGTGATGTCGTCCAGCTCCGGCAGAGGGTTCCAGTCGCGCTCCGGGGTGCGGGTGAAACCCAGCCGCTCGTAGACGCGGTGGGCCGAGCGCATGGTGCGCTGGGTCGACAGCACGATCCGAACACAGCCCTCGACGGCCCGCGCCCGGTCGACGCAGGCGCGCACCAGCGCCTCCCCGGCACCCCGGCCCCGGCCCTCGCGGGCGACCGCGAGCATCCGGATCTCCGCCTCGCCCGGCCCCGCTATGTCGGCCATCGGGCCGCGGCCCGGCACGAACGTCACCCCGCCCAGCACCGACCCGTTCTCCACGGCGACCAGCACCTCCGCGGCGGCCGCCCGCTTCGCCACGTCCCTGAGCTCGTCGAGGTACGCGTCGCTCTCCCCGAAGTCGAGCAGCCCGTCCAGCAGATAGGCCCGCGCGGTGATCTCACCGAGTTCCGTGTGCTCGCCGGGCTCCACCGGCCGGATGACGATGTCCATGAGGGGAGTGTGCCGGACGGGTACGACAACGGGCCGCCGGATTTTCTCCGGCGGCCCGTCGCCTCAGGCGTGTACCGCGTCAGTGCGAGCTGCCCGCCGTGGCCGGCGGGAGCTCCACCTGGACACCGGGGTCGCCCGCGTCCGCCGTGTAGTCCTGCGGCTTGGTCTCGTCGACGCCCTCGGGCGCCTTGACGGCCCTCATGACGAAGGTCAGCACCACCGTGACCAGGACGTTGATCACGAAGGCGGTGAGACCGATGTAACCGATCTCGCCGATGCCCGGGATCTCCTCGGACGACCCGCCGAAGTGCTTCTGCGTCGGCGAGGCCACCCCGTACGCGGCGACCGTGCCGTAGATCATGCCGACCGCCCAGCCGCCGATCAGCGCCCAGCGGTGGAACCAGCGGGTGAACAGACCGCCCACCAGTGCCGGGAAGGTCTGAAGGATCCAGATGCCGCCCAGCAGCTGGAAGTTGATCGCGACCGTCTTGTCCATGGTCAGGACGAAGACCAGCGCGCCCACCTTCACCAGCAGGGACACGACCTTGGAGACCTGGGTCTCCTGCTTCGGCGTCGCGTCCGGCTTGATGAAGTCCTTGTAGATGTTGCGGGTGAAGAGGTTCGCCGCCGCGATCGACATGATCGCCGCCGGCACCAGCGCGCCGATGCCGATCGCCGCGAAGGCCACGCCCGCGAACCAGTCCGGGAACATGTTCTCGAACAGCTGCGGGATCGCCAGCTGGCCGTTGCTGACCTTGACCCCGGCCGCGATCGCCATGAAGCCCAGCAGCGCCAGCAGGCCCAGCATCAGGGAGTACAGCGGCAGGATCGTGGTGTTGCGGCGGATCACCTCACGGCTGCGCGAGGACAGCGTCGCCGTGATCGAGTGCGGGTACATGAACAGCGCGAGCGCCGAGCCCAGCGCCAGCGTGGCGTACGTCCACTGTCCCGCCTCGCCCGGTACCAGCGCGCCGCGCGGCGCGCCCGTGGCCGGGTTGGTCTCGTTGAAGGCCGCGCCCGCCTTGGCGAAGATCTCGTCGAAGCCGCCCAGCTTGATGGGGATGTAGATGATCGCCACCGCGATCACGATGTAGATCAGCGTGTCCTTCACGAACGCGATCAGCGCCGGCGCCCGCAGACCGGACGAGTACGTGTACGCCGCCAGCACACCGAAGGCGATCAGCAGCGGCAGGTCCTTGATGAACCAGTTGGTGTCCTCGCCGCCGCCGACGCCCATCACGTCCAGCACGGCCTGGATGCCGACCAGCTGGAGCGCGATGTACGGCATCGTTGCCAGGATGCCCGTGACCGCGACGGCCAGGGACAGCCCCTTCGAGCCGAACCGGCCGCGCACGAAGTCGGACGTCGTCACATAGCCGTGCTTGTGCGACACCGACCACAGCCGGGGCAGGAAGGTGAAGATCAGCGGGTACACCAGGATCGTGTACGGCACCGCGAAGAAGCCGGCCGCGCCCGCCGCGTAGATCGCCGCCGGCACGGCCACGAAGGTGTACGCGGTGTACAGGTCGCCGCCGAGCAGGAACCAGGTGACCCAGGTTCCGAAGGAGCGCCCGCCCAGGCCCCACTCGTCGAGGCTGTGCTCGTTCTCGGCCTTGCGCCAGCGCGCGGCCATGAACCCCATCGCCGTGACCAGCAGGAAGAAGAAGATGAAGACGGCGAGTGCCACGCCGTTCACGCCGTCGTTCACTGCGACGCACCGCCCTTCGAGGCCGAGCGGGCGCGCTGGTCACGCTGCCACAGCTTGTACGCGATCATCGTGAGCGCGGTCGAGAGCAGCACCCACATCATCTGGTACCAGTAGAAGAACGGGATGCCGATGAACACGGGGTCGGTCTTCGCGTAGGACCCGACCCAGAGCATGGCCACGAACGGTGCGACGAGACAGAGGGCGATGACGACGCGCATGGGCGTCACCACCGGCCCTCCTCTGGTTTCTGGGGCTTGTGACATCAGACGGCTCCCGTCCCCTCACTGATCACCGGCGGTAATGCGCAGGAAATCTAGGTCAGGGAGTGGTGCGGTCGTAACCCCTCGTCCGCACAGCGGTACCCAGGCGCCGCCCAACCGAGAGGCAACAGCAACGAAATTCCTGTCAACCACCCGCTTCGTCGGGTTTCGCCGTTCGGGTCCCGGGCCGGATCCGGCCGGGTCCGGCTCAGTCCTGGGGCCGCTTCAGACGCGCCACGAACTTGTACCGGTCACCCCGGTACACCGACCGCACCCACTCCACCGGCTGTCCGTCCCGGTCCAGCGAGTGCCGGGACAGCATCAGCATCGGCAGGCCGACGTCGGTGCCGAGCAGGCCGGCCTCGCGCGGGGTGGCCAGGGACGTCTCGATGGTCTCCTCGGCCTCCGCGAGATGGACGTCGTACACCTCGGCGAGGGCGGTGTAGAGGGACGTGTACTTCGCCAGGCTGCGGCGCAGCGCCGGGAAGCGCTTCGCGCTCAGATGGGTGGTCTCGATGGCCATCGGCTCACCGTTGGCCATGCGCAGCCGCTCGATGCGCAGCACGCGGCCGCCGGGCGTGATGTCCAGCAGCCCGGCGAGCCGGTCGTCTGCCGTGATGTAGCCGAGGTCCAGCAGCTGGGAGGTGGGTTCCAGGCCCTGGGCCCGCATGTCCTCGGTGTACGAGGTGAGCTGGAGCGCCTGGGAGACCTTGGGCTTGGCGACGAACGTGCCCTTGCCCTGGATGCGCTCCAGACGCCCCTCGACCACCAGCTCCTGGAGCGCCTGGCGCACGGTGGTGCGCGAGGTGTCGAACTCCGCCGCCAGCGTGCGCTCGGGCGGGACCGGAGTACCGGGCGGCGCCGTCTCCGTCATGTCGAGCAGATGCTTCTTCAGCCGGTAGTACTTGGGCACACGCGCCGTACGGACCGCTGTCCCACCCTCGTTCTCCGCACTGCTGACGTCGGTGCTCATGCTCTGCCTTCCCGGCTCCGGGTGCCGAAACGACCGACATCCCATCGGCCACGGCTGACATCGTGGCACGGCTCGGGGCGGGGGTGTGCCCCGCACGCTCCGTGATCCCCTTTGTATACCCCTGCGCCGGGGGTTGGTCTAGTCCACGGCCGGGCCGCCGGTGCCGCCGTCCGCCCCTCGGGCCCGCGCTCAGATGCCCTGCCACTCCGGCTTGTTCGCGTAGGTGTGCCGGAAGTAGTCGGCGAGCTTCAGCTTGGAGGCGGCGGCCTCGTCGACGACCACGGTGGCGTGCGGGTGCAGCTGGAGCGCGGAGGCCGGGCACACCGCCGCCACCGGGCCCTCGACGGTCGCCGCGACGGCGTCCGCCTTGCCCTCCCCGGTGGCGAGCAGGACCAGGTGGCGGGCCTCCAGGATGGTGCCGATGCCCTGGGTGATGACGTGGTGCGGGACCTGGTCGATGTCGCCGTCGAAGAAGCGGGCGTTGTCCACCCGGGTCTGCTCGGTCAGCGTCTTGATCCGGGTGTGGGAGGCGAGCGAGGAGCACGGTTCGTTGAACCCGATGTGCCCGTCCGTCCCGATCCCGAGCAGCTGGAGGTCCACGCCGCCGGCCCCGGCCAGCTGCCTGTCGTACGCCTCGCACGCGCCCTGGACGTCCTCGGCGGTGCCGTCGGGGCCCATGAAGGAGTCCATTCCGATCCCGAGCGGCTCCAGCACCTCGCGCCGGAGCACCGAGCGGTAGGACTCGGGGTGGTCGGCGGGCAGCCCCACGTACTCGTCGAGCTGGGCGATCCGGGCCCGTGAGGCGTCCACGGCTCCGGAGCGCACCCGCGCCGCCAGCGCCTGGTAGATGGGCAGCGGCGTCGAACCGGTGGCCACGCCCAGCAGGGCGTCGGGCTTGCGCCGCAGGAGCTGGGCCATGGACTCGGCGATGAGCTCGCCGCCCGCCTTGGCGTCCGCAACGATGACAACTTCCACGGTGGGCCTGCCGATCTTCAGGGGGACTCGACTGGGACGGGGACCCGCGGGCACGGGTCCGTGGGGCTGTGGCAATGTGGTTTAGACCAATCTCAATCTAACAGAGCGGGCAAGGGCGCCGCTCGCCGAAATTGCCGCCTCCGACTGGCCCCGCGCGGGAACCCCACGGGTTAGGCTGCGTGGCGGACGCATGCGCGTCCGACCGACCACGACGCGAGGCACGCGTCACCGACGAACGGCGTCCGACGCATTTACACGGGCACTGGTCTAGTCCACAATGCGTAGCAGGACACAACAAGCCTGCCTTCCCCGCACAGGAAGGCGGAACCGAGGAACCGGAGCTCTCTGCCCTGACTGCCCCGGATCCTCGTCCTCGGCCGACCGGGACCGCACAACCCCACGGCCGATATTGCTCCGGGCTGCGGTGCCGGGAGGGTTGAGGGTCCCTCTCAGGCGCCGCGGCCCGCGGGTGTTTTCGGGGGCGGCGCCGACCCCCGGGTACGCTCGCTGACGTGCCCTCCATGAACGAACTCGTACGCCAGCACACCGCCCTCGACGACACCGATCTCGAGTGGCTCCATCTGCTGGTCTCGGAGTGGCAGCTGCTCTCCGACCTCTCCTTCGCCGACCTGGTCCTGTGGGTCCCCACCCGCGACGGCACCCGCTATGTCTCCGTCGCCCAGATGCGGCCCAACACCGGCCCGACCTCCTACCAGGACGACATGGTCGGCCATCTGGTCCCGCGCGGCCGCCGGCCCATGCTCGACGCGGCCCTGGACGAGGGCCGGATCGTGCGCGAGGGGGACCCGGAGTGGCGCGAGGAGGTTCCCGTACGGGTCGAGTCCATCCCCGTACGGCGTGAGGGGCGCGTCCTCGGCGTGATCGCGCGCAACACCAACCTGCTCACCGTGCGCACCCCGAGCCGGCTGGAGCTCACCTACCTCCAGAGCGCCTCCGACCTCGCTCAGATGATCGCGGCCGGTGCCTTCCCGTTCGCGAACCAGCAGCTCGAGATGGACGCCTCGCCCCGCGTGGGCGACGGGCTGATCCGGCTCGACGCCGACGGCATCGTCCAGTACGCCTCCCCGAACGCCCTGTCCGCCTACCACCGCATGGGTCTCGCGGCGGACCTGGTGGGCCATCACCTCGGTCGGACCACCGCCGAACTGGCCCCCTCCCGAGGGCCGGTGGACGAGGCGCTGGCCAAGGTGGCCAGCGGCTGGGCGCCGCGCGAGTTCGAGATCGAGGCGCACGACGGGGTGATCCAGTTCCGGGCGATCCCGCTCAAGCCGAAGGGGACGCGCATCGGTTCGCTGGTCCTGCTCCGTGACGTCACCGAACTTCGCCGCCGCGAACGCGAGTTGATCACCAAGGACGCGACCATCCGGGAGATCCACCACCGGGTGAAGAACAACCTCCAGACGGTGGCGGCGCTGCTGCGTCTCCAGGCCCGCCGTATCGGGTCCGAGCGCGGACGCGCGGCGCTGGAGGAGGCGGTGCGCCGTGTGGGGTCCATCGCGATCGTGCACGAGACGCTCTCCCAGAACCTGGACGAGCGGGTGGAGTTCGACGAGATCGCCGACCGCGTTCTGGCGATGGTCGCCGAGATCTCCCCGGGCAAGGTCACCGGCCGGCGCACGGGCCGCTTCGGCATACTCGACGCCGAGGTCGCCACCCCGCTGTCGATGGTGCTGACCGAGATCCTTCAGAACGCGCTGGAGCACGGCTTCCGCGAGGGCGAGACCGGCACCGTCGAGGTGTCCGCGGTCCGCGGCGGCACCTCGAAGGAGACCCGCCTGCTGGTCACCGTTCAGGACGACGGGGTGGGTCTGCCCGAGGGCTTCGACCCGCACACCGCGGGCAACCTCGGCCTCCAGATCGTACGGACCCTGGTGGAGGGCGAGTTGGGCGGCACCTTCGACATGGTGCCGGCCCCGGAGCGGGGGACCAGGGTGATCCTGGACATCCCGGTGCAGTCGGACAAGTAGCGCCCGGTCGCGGGGGAGCGGGCGCAGCAAAAGACCCCGGACCGGGAAGCGGTCCGGGGCTGATGCTCGTTCCTTGTGGGTTCCCCTGCTCGAACGTGGTCGAGGGCTTCGGGGAACTACGCGCTGCGGCTCGGGGGCGGGAGATGCATACGCGATGTATGCGCCGCCAAGCTCAGGCTGTCAGCAGGGGGTTGTCAGGCGGAGGCCTGACGGGCCCGGTTGCGGGCGGCGCGGCGCTTCATCGCGCGACGCTCGTCCTCGCTGAGACCACCCCAGACGCCGGAGTCCTGACCGGACTCGAGCGCCCACTGAAGGCAGTTCTCGATCACCGGGCAGCGACGGCAGACGGCCTTGGCTTCCTCGATCTGCAGCAGCGCGGGACCGGTGTTGCCGATGGGGAAGAAGAGCTCGGGGTCTTCCTCGCGGCAAACGGCGTTGTGACGCCAGTCCATGGCTGCTACCTCTCCTTGGTATTACTGCAGGGTGCTTGTGAATGTGAACGCTTTCACGAATCCCTCAACAAGGGAAGGGCCGACCGCCAGGTTCCCTGGCGTGGTCCTTGGATTTGGTGAGGGGTTCCGGTGATCTGTGGAGGCCGGTGTTGCGGGCCGTCCCGATCGCCAAGAAGAGACTCGCAAACCTCGGCGACGGATACAACCCCTTCCGGAAAGTTTTTTTTGATTCTTCGGTGTCGACTAGGTCACAGCCGTACTTCCATGGGGTGGATGCTGGCCTAAACGTTCGACTGAAAGGACTTTGGCCCTTTCTGCTCACACAATCACACGCAGTGCACGGCGTACGCCTGTGAACGTCACGCTGGTTCGCAGCCCCAGGTGGTCACCGTCCATCTGGAGGGGCAGCGGCGCCTTCGAATGCAAGGTGAAGCGCGTCAGATCGTGCCGGGAGACCGCATGCCTGCCACGGGGTCCGCGCTCCGGGGACGAAGTGAGCAACTGGGTGCCATACCGGGCAACAGCGGCGGTGGACAGCCGGCTCAGACCGAAGAGATCGAGGCCCGTGTCGAACGACGCCCGGGGCGAGGCGTAGATGGGGCGATTGCCGAGGAACGTCCACGGCGAGGTGTTCGAGACTATGGAGACCGCCAGATCCGTGACCGGCTCCTCGCCCGGGTGCTCCATGGTGATCACCCCGCGCCGCCGGTGCGGCTCGCCGAGCAGCTGACGGACCACCTGGCGCATGTACAGCGCGTGGGTGGACTTCCTGCCGCGCTCCCGCTGCTGCTCCACCCGGCCGACCACGCCGGCGTCGAAGCCCAGCCCCGCGTTGAAGGTGAACCAGCGGGCCGGCACCGCCTCGTCCTCCGTGCCCGGAGTGCCGGAGGTCAGCCCCAGGCCGACGGTGCGCTCCCGGCCCTCGCGCAGCGCGTCCAGCAGGACGCCGGTGGCCTCCACGGGCTGGTTGGGCAGGCCCAGGGCGCGGGCGAAGACGTTGGTGGAGCCGCCGGGGACCACGGCCAGGCCCGGCAGGTGCTCCGGGTCGGGGCCCGCGTGCAGCAGACCGTTGACGACCTCGTTGACCGTGCCGTCCCCGCCGAGGGCCACCACCAGGTCGATGTCGTCGCTCTCCGCGGCGTGCCGGCCCAGGTCGCGTCCGTGTCCGCGGTACTCGGTGGTGACCGCGTCCAGCTTCATCTCGCTGGCGAGCGCGTGGATCAGTACATCGCGCGTACGCGCACTGGTGGTGGTTGCCGCCGGGTTGACCACGAGAAGTGCACGCATGACGTGCAGCGTACCTACTGAGCGGTACCGGGCCCAGACCGAGTCCGGGGCGGAGGGGGAGGCGGGGGCGTGAACCTCGCCACGGGGGCGCGTGGGGCGAGGGCTACCCTTCAGGGGTGAGCAGCGAGCAGACCCCCACCACCACCTCGGACGACTCCGGCCCCCGCCCGCGCCGGCTGACGTACGCGGCGGCCCTCGCCGCCCTGGAAGGGCTCGCCCTGGTCGTCGGCGGGGTGTGGCTGCTGGTCCTCGGACTCGCGGGCGAACCGGACGACCGCGGGCAGGCCGTCACCGGCGGAGTGACGCTGATCGCGCTCGCGCTGCTGCCACTGCTCGCCGCGCGGGGTCTGTTCGCACGGCGGAGCTGGAGCCGCGGCCCCGCCGTCATCACACAGCTCATGGCGCTGCCGGTGGCCTACAACATGCTGCGCTCCGACGGTGTGGCCATCCCGGCCGGCATCGTCCTCGCCGTCGTGGCCGTCACCGCGCTCGTCCTGCTGATCAACCCCGAGACGACCCGGGCCCTCGGCATCCGGGGACCCGGGAACGCCGGGGAGTAGCGCCGGGTCACTCCTCCACGAGCAGCTTCTCCCGCAGCTGGGCCAGCGTGCGGGCCAGCAGCCGGGAGACGTGCATCTGCGAGATGCCGACCTCCTGCGCGATCTGCGACTGGGTCATGTTGCCGAAGAAGCGCAGCAGCAGGATCCGCTTCTCGCGCGGCGGCAGGTCCTCGAGGAGCGGCTTGAGCGACTCCCGGTACTCCACGCCCTCCAACGCCTCGTCCTCGGCGCCGAGGGTGTCGGCGACCGCCGGGGACTCGTCGTCGGTGTCGGGGACGTCCAGGGACAGCGTGGAGTACGCGTTCGCGGACTCCAGACCCTCCAGGACCTCCTCCTCCGAGATGGCCAGCTTCTCGGCCAGCTCGTGCACCGTGGGGGAGCGGCCGTGCAGCTGGGAGAGCTCCGCCGTGGCCGTGGTGAGGGCCAGCCGCAGTTCCTGGAGCCGGCGCGGTACGCGCACCGCCCAGCCCTTGTCGCGGAAGTGCCGCTTGATCTCGCCGACGACCGTCGGCGTGGCGTACGTCGAGAACTCCACGCCCCGGTCCGGGTCGAAGCGGTCGACCGACTTGATCAGCCCGATGGTGGCGACCTGGGTGAGGTCGTCCAGCGGCTCACCGCGGTTGCGGAAGCGGCGCGCGAGATGCTCGACGAGCGGCAGATGCATGCGCACCAGGCGGTTGCGCAGCTCCGCGTACTCGGGGGTGCCGTCCTTCAGCGTGCGCAGTTCGAGGAACAGGGCGCGCGCTCCGCTGCGGTCCAGCGGGTCGTGGTGCGGGTGCGTGCCCTGCGTGCCCGGCGCACTCGGAGTGCTCCGCGCGCCCCGGGCGGCGGGCGCCCGCGGCGCCTCGTCCTCGGCGTGTCGCTCGTGCTCGCTCATCGTCCCGCCCGTCGCCCTTCCCCGAGCGCTCGCCTCGTCCCCCGTCGCCGGCCTCGCCTGCACGGGGGCGCCCCCGTGGCCGGGAGCGACCCCGGCCGGCCCGGCCGGATGTGTGCCGCGCACGGCACCGCCGGACTGCCCTCCGCCCGGCGGGACGGCCTCCGTGGAGTCGCCCTCCGGATGCGGCCGGGCCTGCTCGGGGATGCCGTCGATGCCGTCCGGCATGCGCTCGGCCGGCAGCTCCCGTGTGCCGCGTTCTTCGTCCCGCACCGGCCCGTCCTCGCTCCTCACGCCGGCCCGGGTCCCGCGCCGCGCTGTTTGTAGAGGCTGATCGACACGGTCTTGTCCTCGTCGACGGCGGAGGAGACCTTGCCCGCGAGCGCGGACAGGACGGTCCAGGCGAAGGTGTCCCGCGAAGGGGCGTGACCGTCCGTGGTCGGCGCCGAGACGGTGACCTCGAGCGAGTCGTCGACGAGTCGGAACACACAGCTGAGCACCGACCCCGGCACGGCCTGCTGGAGCAGGATCGCGCAGGCCTCGTCGACCGCGATGCGCAGGTCCTCGATCTCGTCGAGGGTGAAGTCCAAACGGGCCGCGAGGCCGGCCGTGGCCGTACGCAGCACCGACAGGTAGGCCCCCGCGGCCGGCAGCCGGACTTCCACGAAGTCCTGGGTCGCGGGCTCGCCTGCGATCTGGGACACCCTCACCTCCAAGGTGGTACAAGCGTTTCAGGGCCGGGTTCGCCCCCGGGTAACGCGCTACGTGGTTCAGCGGTGACGCTATCGCGCTCTCGGCGGTCCTGTCCCCGGGACCCCGGCCCGCATACTGTCACTCATGGTAAAACTATGAATACGCTCCGTGGCTAGGGGTCTGCGGCTCCCAAATGGGAAGAGCGCGCGCCGCATTGACGTACCCAGACGTCGGACGGTCGAACCGTCCGGCACCGGGGTCGCTCCGGGTCACACGAGTACGTGATCGACGAAGCACCAGCGCCAGTCCTCGCCGGGCTCATGGGTCCGCATCACGGGGTGGCCGGTCTCCCTGTGGTGCTCCGTCGCGTGCCGCTTCGGCGAGGAGTCGCAGCACCCGACGTGACCGCAGGTGAGGCAGAGGCGCAGCTGCACCGGATCGGTGCCGTCCCGCAGGCACTCCGGACACGTCTCACCGAGCGGGACGGGTTCCGGGTGCGGCAGCGCGTCGGCGTGCGTGCACTGTTTCATGATTGCCAGGTTACGACGCCCGCGCGGAAGGCCGCGTGGAAAAACGAGGGTGGGCAGGACATGGACGTGATGCCGCTGCTGTTGCTGGTGGCGGGCAGTGCCGCGATCGCCGCGGCGGGCCGGCGCACGCCGGTGCCTCCCCCGCTGCTGCTGGTCGCGGCCGGCCTGGCGGTCAGCTATGTCCCCGGCGTGCCCGAGTACACGCTCGACCCGCATGTCGTCCTGCCGCTGATCCTGCCGCCGCTGCTGCACACGGCGGCCACCGACAGCTCCTACCTCGATCTGCGGGCGCAGCTGCGGCCCGTGGCGCTGCTGTCGGTGGGGTACGTGCTGTTCGCGACCTTCGCCGTCGGCTGGGTGCTGTACCTGATGGTGCCGGGCCTGCCGCTGACCGCGGCGCTGGTGTTCGGCGCCGTGGTGGCCCCGCCGGACGCGGTCGCGGCGACGGCGGTGGCACGCCGGGTCGGCCTGCCCTCCCGGATCACCACCATCCTCCAGGGCGAGTCCCTGTTCAACGACGCCACCGCGATCACCGCGTTCCGGGTGGCGGTGGCGGCCGCGGTCGGCGAGGGCGCGACCTGGGCCGGGGGAGTCGTGGAGTTCCTGGTCGCCGCGGTCGGCGGGGTGGCGGTCGGCCTGGTGCTCATGGCACCGCTGCACTGGCTGCGCACCCATGTGAAGGAGGCGCTGCTGCAGAACACGCTCTCCCTGCTGATCCCGTTCGTCGCGTACGCCGTCGCCGAGCAGGTGCACGCCTCCGGAGTCATCGCCGTCGTGGTCGTGGCCCTCTTCCTGGGACACCGCGCGTGGGAGGTCGACTTCGCCACCAGGCTCCAGGAGGACGCGGTGTGGAAGATGGTCGCGTTCGTCCTCGAGTCCGCGGTGTTCGCCCTGATCGGACTGCAACTGCCCGTCGTCCTCCAGGGGCTCGGCGAGTACGAGGGCATCGACGCCGCCTGGTACGCGCTCGCCGTGTTCGCGGTGGTCGTCGTCATGCGGTTCGTCTGGGTGTACCCGGCGACCTGGCTGCCGCCGCTGCTGTCGGCGAAGCTCCGGGAACGCGAGGGGAGACCCGGCTGGAAGGCGCCGTTCGTCATCGCGTGGGCCGGGATGCGGGGCGTGGTCTCGCTGGCCATCGCGTTCTCGATCCCGGTCACCGCCGAGGGTGAGGACTTCCCGCAGCGCAACCTGCTGCTCTTCCTGACCTTCACCACCGTCATCGGCACCCTGGTGGTGCAGGGCCTGACGCTGCCCCCGCTGATCCGGGTGCTGAAGCTCCCCGGGCGCGACGAGCAGGCCGAGACGCTGGCCGAGGCCAACGCCCAGGCGCAGGCCTCCCGGATCGCCGAGCAGCGCCTGGACGAACTCCTGTCGGACGAGCGCAACGCCCTGCCCGCACCCCTCGCCGACCGGCTCCGGGCCGTCCTGGAGCGCCGCCGCAACGCCGTCTGGGAGCGGCTCGGGCAGGTCAACCCGGTCACGGGGGAGTCGGTGGACGACACCTACCGGCGGCTGTCGCGGGAGATGATCGGCGCGGAGCGCGAGGTGTTCGTCCGGCTGCGCGACGGCCGCTACATCGACGACGAGATGCTGCGCACGCTGCTGCGCCGACTGGACCTGGAGGAAGCGGCGGCGTACCGGGAGACGACCTAGGGGATGCCGGTCACGGGAAGGGGCGGCCGGTGATCACCGCGGCGACCGTGCTTCCGCGCGGGAACGCGTTCTCCTCCGCCAGGGCGACAAGGGCGTAGAGCAACTTGGCGACATAGAGACGTTCGACGGGGACGCCGTGCCGGTGTTCGAAGTCCTCGGCGAACGCGTCGAGTTCCGGTGTGACACGGGCGTAGCCGCCGAAGTGGAAGCGGTCGTCGAGGCTCCAGTCGCCGCGCGGGCCGCCGAAGGCGCCGGTCTGCAGGGTCCGTATCTCGTCGGCGAGGAAGCCGCCCCGGACCACCGGAACGCCCAGCGCGCGCATCCCGTCGCCGAGCCCGGCGGCCAGTCCGGCGAGGGTGCCGCCGGTGCCGCAGGCCACCGCGGCCACGTCGGCCCGGCCGGCCAGCTCCTCCCCGAGCGCCCGGCAGCCGCGCACCGCGGCGGGGTTGCTGCCTCCCTCGGGCACGACGTACGCGTCCTCGGCGTCCGCCGCGCGGAGCACCGCCGCCAGCGTCGGCGGCTCGGTCTTGCGGCGGTACGTCGACCGGTCGACGAAGTGCAGCCGCATACCGTCGGCGGCGCACCGGGCCAGCGAGGGGTTGAGCGGGCGGCCGGCGAGTTCCTGCCCGCGCACCACACCGACCGTGCGCAGGCCGAGCAGCCGGCCGGCGGCGGCCGTGGCCCGCAGATGGTTGGAGTACGCGCCGCCGAAGGTGAGCACGGTCCGCCCGGCCGCCTCGGAGAGGTTCGGCGCGAGCTTGCGCCACTTGTTGCCGACCAGCTCGGGGTGGATCAGGTCGTCCCGCTTCAGCAGGAGCCGCACGCCCCGCCGCTCGAACCGCTCGTCCACGACCTCCCGCAGCGGCGAGGGCAGCCGCGGGCGCAGGCCCGCGAGCGCGCGGGGGGCGGGGGTGTCGGAGCCGGTCACGGGGTCATTGTCGCCCGAGCCGGCTCGGTCACGTGTTCGGGGGCGGTGTCGTTCCCGCGGGCGCGGCCGCGGACCGTCTCGATCAGGGACGGGCCGCCCCGCAGGCACCACAGGGCGATCACCGGATCGCAGATCGCGCAGCCCAGGGACGAGGTGTGGGCGAACGGGATGATGGGGTTGCCCTTGATGTGGTGGACGATGTCCCACGCGGTGTGCAGCAGCCAGCCGATGCCGATGAACGTCCACGACTCCAGGCCGCGGAACGCGACATAGGTGACCAGCGCCGTGAAGGCGAACTCCCAGCCGCCCAGCCCGCCGCCGCTGAGGTAGGCGGCGCCCGCACCGGCGACCATGAGGGCGTTGAGGCGTCGCCGGTGCGGTTCACGGACGAGGGACATCAGCAGGGCGTAGAGGACGCCGATGCCGATCGGGGCGATGTACTGGGCGACGTACTGCATGGTGAGGCCTTTTCCTGGGACATCAGGGACGGTTCACCACGCTAGGAGCGGGCTCCCCCGGGTCCCAGGGGAGCGAGTGACAGCTTCCAACGGGTTGTCGCCAGCCGGCCGGTCACCGGCCGGGGTGTCGCCGGGTCACGCCAGCCGGTCGCGGATCCGCTCCCTCATCGAGGTCATCGTGAACCCGCGCGGATCCACCTTCCCCGGCTGCCACTCCTTGTGCCCGATCACCGACCGCTCGTTCCAGCCGTGGTGGCGGCAGACGGCCGCCGCGGCCTTCTCGATGGCCTCGAGCTGGGCCGCCGGCCAGGGATCCTCGCCGTCGCCCAGGTTCTCGCACTCGAAGCCGTAGAAGTGCCGGTTGCCGTCCGTGTTCAGCTCGTTGTCCGCGGGCAGCCGGGTCTCCGCGATCACCGCACGGAGCACGTCGTCGTCGCCGAGCCCCGCGTGATTGGCGCGGCCGTAGCCGACCAGGTGGACCCGGCCGTCCTTGGTGATCACGCCATGGCACAGGGGTCCGGGCAGATCCGCGTAGCCCTTGCGGCAGATGTCGACCGTGCGGGCGCTGCCCTTGGTCACGGTGTGGTGGATCATCACGCCGTGGACCGGGCCCCACGGGCCCTTGTGGTTGCGGTTGTGGTCGCGCCAGTCGCCGACCTCGACGACCGTGAGACCCTCCGCCTTCAGAGCGCGCAGGAACGCGCTCGCGGACATGGGTGGGGCCATGACCGCCCTCCTTACGTGCCGGCCGGCGGCCGCCTGTCGCGCCCGCCTGGTACAGGGCCTATACCTGAAAGGCGCGGGTTCAACTACTCGTTCGGGTCCTGTGCGAGCCGATCCGGACAAGTTCCGTCCGCTACGGCCCATCGAACGGGCGCCCCAACTGTGCCCAACTCTCCCAAGATCCAACCCCGCTCGATCGTGTAATGGCGCGAGCACGTTGCGTGAGGAACGCTTGATCACGCAGCGCGACGCACGGCCCGGCCGGGCGTCGATCATCAATCGGGGAGGGCAATTCTCCATGTCGGTAGGCGAAGAGGTCCGCACGGAGCAGGCCAGGCAGCAGCAGAGCCTCGGTACGGCGGCGGCGCGGAACCTGGCCACCACGACCAAGTCCGTGCCGCAGATGCAGGAGATCAGCTCGCGGTGGCTGCTGCGCATGCTGCCCTGGGTGGATGTGCAGGGCGGTACGTACCGGGTCAACCGGCGGCTGACGTACGCCGTGGGCGATGGCCGGATGACGTTCGTGAAAACCGGCGACCGCGTCGAGATCATCCCGGCGGAGCTGGGCGAGTTGCCGATGCTGAGGTCGTACGAGGACGAGGAGGTGCTGACCGAACTCGCCTCGCGCTGCCGGCAGCGGGAGATCGGCGCCGGCCAGGTGATCGCGTCCTTCGGCAGCCCGGCCGACGAGGTGTACCTGCTGGCGCACGGCCGGGTGGAGCGGGTCGGCACCGGCCCCTACGGCGAGGACGAGTCCCTCGGAGTGCTGGCCGACGGCGCCTACTTCGGCGAGCAGGCACTGGTGGGCGAGGACGCCATCTGGGAGTACACCGCCCGCACCCTGACCGCCTGCACCGTGCTGGTCCTGCCGCGCGAGGCCGTCCAGCAGGTCGCCGAGCGGTCCGAGACCCTGCGCGAGCACCTTCGCCGGGAGCTCACGGTCCCCGGGCAGCGGACCAACAAGTACGGCGAGAAGGAGATCGACCTCGCCGCCGGCCACAGCGGTGAGCCCGACATCCCCCACACCTTCGTCGACTACGAGGCCAGGCCGCGGGAGTACGAACTCAGCGTCGCCCAGACCGTGCTGCGCATCCACACCCGCGTGGCCGACCTCTACAACCAGCCCATGAACCAGACGGAGCAGCAGATCCGGCTGACCGTCGAGGCGCTGAAGGAGCGCCAGGAGCACGAACTCGTCAACAACCGCGAATTCGGTCTGCTCCACAACTGCGAGTACGACCAGCGGATCCAGCCGCACGACGGCGTGCCCGGCCCCGACGACATGGACGAACTGCTCAGCAGGCGGCGCGGGACCAGGCTGCTGCTCGCCCACCCGCGCGCCATCGCCGCGTTCGGCCGTGAGCTCAACAAGCGGGGGCTCGTCCCGGAGACCATCGACATGGGCGGCAACCGCATCCCCACCTGGCGCGGTGTGCCCATCTTCCCGTGCAACAAGATCCCGGTGACGGAGGCCCGTACGACCTCCATCATCGCCCTGCGTACCGGAGAGGAGGACCAGGGCGTGATCGGACTGCGGGCCGCCGGCATCCCCGACGAGATCGAGCCGAGTCTGTCCGTGCGGTTCATGGGCATCAACGAACAAGCCATCATCAAATACCTGGTCACGGCCTACTACTCGGCAGCGGTCCTGGTACCGGACGCGCTCGGCGTCCTGGAGAACGTCGAGATCGGCCGTTGGCGATGACCTTCCGCCGCCTCCCGCACCGCACGCCGTGTCCCCGCCCGTCCGGGCGGGTACACCTCGGAGGTACGCGCTCGACGGGTGCGGAAACGCCATCCTTCCGCTCCACCACCGAGTCGGTTCCAGGGGGAAGTCGATGACGGAGTCCGTGACCGGGCTTACGACGGAGGGCACGACCGAGAGTCCCGCGGTGCCGCGGCAGCGGCCCGGCGACGGGCACGAGGCGATGATGTTGCTGGAGAGGGCGCGGGCCACGGTCGACCCGGTGCTGCGGGCCGCCATCGACTCGCTGCCCGGCTCGATGCGCCGGATCGCGCTGTACCACTTCGGCTGGCAGGAGGCGGACGGCACACCGGCCGGGGGTGGTTCGGGCAAGGCGATCCGCCCCGCCCTGGTGCTCGCTGCGGCGTCCGCCCTGGGCGGCCCGGTGGCCCGGGCGGCCGCAGTACGGGCGGCGGCCGCCGTGGAACTGATCCACAACTTCACGTTGCTGCACGACGACGTGATGGACCGGGACACCACCCGCCGCCACCGGCCCACCGCCTGGACGGTGTTCGGGGACGCCGACGCGATCCTCGCCGGTGACGCCCTTCAGGCGCTCGCCCTGCGACTGCTCGCCGAGGACCCCCATCCGGCGTCCACCACCGCGGCGGCCCGGCTCGCGGACTGCGTCGTCGAGCTGTGCGCGGGGCAGCATGCCGACACGGCCATGGAGCGACGGGGTCCCGACGAGGTCACCCTCGACGAGACGGTCGCCATGGCCGAGTCCAAGACCGGCGCGCTCCTCGGCTGCGCCTGCGCGACCGGGGCGCTGTACGCGGAGGCCGGGGAGGCGGACGTGGCGGCACTGGACGCGTTCGGCCGGGAGGCGGGTCTGGCCTTCCAGCTCATCGACGACGTGATCGGCATATGGGGCGATCCGCGCCGCACCGGCAAGCCGGCCGGCGCGGACCTGGCCGCCCGCAAGAAGTCGCTGCCGGTGGTCGCCGCGCTCACCTCCGGCACCCCGGCGGCCGCGGAACTCGCCGCCGTGTACGCGGCCCCGCACCGGAAGGAGGAGGACCTGGAGCAGATCGCCCTGGCGGTGGAACGGGCGGGCGGCCGGGACTGGGCGCAGACCCAGGCGGCCGACCGGATGGCCCGGGCGATGCAGGAAGTGGCCCGCGCGGTGCCCGACCCGGAGGCGGCGGGCGGGCTGCTGGCCCTGGCCGAGTTCGTGACACGGCGCAGCACCTGACGGTTCGCCGGCCGTCGATCCGGCCCCGGAGCCACCGGGTGCCGTGCGGCTCCTGACTCCGCACGGCACCGTGGCCCCGGCCCGGCGGGTCCCGCACTTCCCCACGATGTGCGGGGCCCGCCCTCCCCGCGCCCGTCCCCCACTAGGCTCAACGTCCGTACGGACAGCGACGGTTGAGACGAAGGGGCGGACATGGGTGTGGCGATCCGGACGGCTGGGGACGGAGACCGGGAGGCGATCGTCCGGCTCCTGGACGAGGCGTTCCAGGACGACCCGGTCAGTGGCTGGGTGTTCCCCGGCGACGAGTACCGCCGTACGACGCACCACAGGCTCATGGCCGCCTTCACCGACGTCGTGCTCGCCGAGGGGCGCGTCGACATCACCGAGGACGGCTCGGCGTGCGCGCTGTGGATGTCCGTACCGGCGGACGACCCCGGGCACGGCGACGAGCGCCCGGACGACGACGGTTTCGCGCGGATGCGCGAGGCAGTCGACCCGGAGAACGAGCGCGTGGAGCTGATCGGCCGGCTCACCGCGGGCATCCACCCCGCGGGGCGGGCCCACGAGTACCTGTGGATGATCGGCGTGGCACCCGGCCGCCAGGGCGAGGGGCTCGGCACCGCGCTGATCGGTTCCGTTCTCGACCGCTGCGACCGGGAAGGCCGGGCGGCGTATCTCGAGGCGAGCAGTGAGCGCAGTGTCCTGCTGTACCGGCGCCTCGGCTTCGAGGCGGCCGGGGAGCCCCTCGCCCTCCCGGACGGCCCGTACATGTGGCCCATGTGGCGCGAACCCCGGACCCCCGGAGCACGGGCCGGCCTGGACGGATGACCCCCGTCCCCGCGCCGCACCGCGCCCCGGGAGAAGCACCTGCGCGCATCCGGGACCCGGAAAGGGACGTTCGGCCCTGGCCGCCGATGGACGCCCGGATTTCACTGGCCTGCGGGTAGCGCCCGCCGACCCCTCCAAGCCGGCCGGCGGGCGTCGGACGACGAGGCGGCGGGGGCGGGATGAGTACGGCGGCGCGGGGCGACGGCAAGATCGGCGGGGGCATCGCGGTGGTCGGGCACGCCGACCTGACCCCGGACACGCTCCGGCTGGTGGAGTCCACGTTGCGGACCCGGCTGGCGCGGCGGCCCGCCGAGGTCGTGGTCACGGTGCGGACCGGCGCGGGTACGCCACTGGCGTCCGGCCGGGCCGCGCGGGCGGCGGGATGCCCGCTGCTCGTGGCGATCCCCACGAGTGCCGGGGTGCCCGTCATGCCGCCCGACCGCGACCGGATGGCCACCGGCGAACTGCTCACCCTCGCCGAGCAGGTGCGCCTGCTGGCCTACGACCCGGGGGACCGCGATTCCTGCATCGGCGCGGACGAGGGGCTCGTCGCCGTCGGCGGCCTTGTGCTGGCCGTCTGGGACGGCTCCCCGTCCAACGGGCGTGACGCCACGGCCCACCTGGTGACCTACGCCCGCGCCCGGGGTGTCCCCGTGGAGATCGTGTGGCCCGCCGGTGCCGCGCGGCAACCGGTGCCCGCGACCGGAACAGCGGGCTGAATCACGAACAGGGACCATCGGTCCCCGCCCGGGACCCTCCCAGGGACCCTTCGACCCATGTGGACCCCTCTCCCCGCCGCCGATCATGGGCGCGCGACACAGCATGGGGAGGAAGACGTCCGGTGGACGAGACACGCATGGAGCACGTGAGGACCGCGGAGGACGAACGGGCACGCCCGGTCCCGCGGGAGGGGGTGGCCGCCCAGGCGCCCGCGGCGCGCCGGGCCGCCTGGGTGGACTGGCTGACGACCACCGACCACAAGAAGATCGGCACGCTGTACCTGGTCAGCGCGTTCGTGTTCTTCATCGTCGGCGGGGTCATGGCCCTGATGATGCGCGCGGAACTCGCCCGCCCGGGCCTCCAGATCATGTCGAACGAGCAGTTCAACCAGGCGTTCACGATGCACGGCTCGATCATGCTGCTGATGTTCGCGATGCCGTTGTTCACGGGCTTCGCCAACTGGATCATGCCGCTTCAGATCGGCGCGCCGGACGTGGCGTTCCCGCGGCTGAACATGCTGGCCTTCTGGCTGTTCCTGTTCGGCTCCTCGATCGCTGCCGCCGGCTTCCTCACCCCGGGCGGAGCCGCCGACTTCGGCTGGTTCCTGTACGCCCCGCTGTCGAACGCGGTCTACTCACCGGGTATCGGCGCCGATCTGTGGATCATGGGCGTGGCCCTGTCGGGCTTCGGCTCGATCCTGGGCGCGGTCAACTTCATCACCACGATCATCTGCATGCGCGCTCCCGGTATGACGATGTTCCGCATGCCGATCTTCACCTGGAACGTCCTGCTCACGGCGCTGCTCGTGCTGATCGTGTTCCCGGTGCTGGCGGCGGCGCTGTTCGCGCTGGAGTGCGACCGGAAGTTCGGCAGCCACATCTTCGACTCGGCCAACGGCGGGGCGCTGCTGTGGCAGCACCTGTTCTGGTTCTTCGGCCACCCCGAGGTGTACATCCTGGCCCTGCCGTTCTTCGGCATCGTCTCCGAGGTGATCCCGGTCTTCTCCCGCAAGCCGATGTTCGGCTACATGGGACTGATCGGCGCTACGATCGCGATCGCCGGCCTCTCGGTGACCGTGTGGGCGCACCACATGTACGTCACGGGCGGTGTGCTGCTGCCGTTCTTCGCCTTCATGACGATGCTGATCGCGGTGCCGACGGGGGTGAAGTTCTTCAACTGGATCGG
The DNA here is from genome assembly GCF_055570675.1 of Streptomyces sp. NPDC031111. Taxonomy (NCBI): domain Bacteria; kingdom Bacillati; phylum Actinomycetota; class Actinomycetes; order Kitasatosporales; family Streptomycetaceae; genus Streptomyces; species Streptomyces sp. NPDC031111. The sequence continues at coordinate 315,443 of NZ_JBVIGS010000007.1, read as the reverse complement.
CACGATGTGGAAGGGCAGTCTCTCCTTCGAGACGCCGATGCTGTGGACGCTGGGCTTCCTGACGACCTTCCTCTTCGGCGGTCTGACCGGTGTCATCCTGGCCTCGCCCCCGCTGGACTTCCACGTCTCCGACACGTACTTCGTCGTCGCCCACTTCCACTACACGGTGTTCGGCACGGTCGTGTACGCGATGTTCGCGGGCTTCCACTTCTGGTGGCCCAAGTTCACCGGCAAGCTGCTGGACGAACGCCTCGGCAGGATCACCTTCTGGACGCTGACGGTGGGCTTCCACCTGACCTTCCTGGTCCAGCACTGGCTGGGCGTGGAGGGCATGCCGCGCCGGTACGCCGACTACCTCGCGGCCGACGGCTTCACCGCCCTCAACACCCTGTCCTCGATCGGGTCGTTCCTGCTCGGCCTGTCGATCCTGCCGTTCTTCTACAACATCTGGAAGACGGCCAAGTACGGCAAGCCGGTCGGCGTCGACGACCCCTGGGGCTACGGCCGCTCCTTGGAGTGGGCGACCTCCTGCCCACCCCCGCGGCACAACTTCCGCACCCTGCCGCGGATCCGCAGCGAGTCCCCGGCGTTCGACCTGCACCACCCCGAGATCGCCGCGCTCGAATCGGCGCGGTGAGCCGTGCCGCAGCCCGTTCTGGCCCTGGGATGCGCGGTGCTGACGGCCGCCGGATCCGTCTGGTACCTGCCGGCCCTCATCGACCTGCGCGCCGGAGCCGACCGGCCACTGTCCCGCCGTACCGCGGCGCTCGCCTGTCTGACCGGCTGGGGCACGCTCGGGGCGCTCGCCCCGGTGCTGCTCGTGGCCACGGCGTGGTGGATGCCGGCGGTCGTGGCGGCCCTGGGCGGAACGGCCGCCGTCGTCCTGTGGGCCGGTGCCGCCGTGCGACGCGTCGGTGAGCAGCGGGAGGCGGCCCGGCAGTGGGCGCGGTTGCCGCCACCGTCCCCGCCGTGATCGCCGGATACCGCGAAATCCGGAACCTCCAACTCCCACTTGTCCCCGATCCCGCCAATTACCTTGCACCACTACAAGCGAAGTACTACAACTGGAGTTGTTCACACGAGGCAGTCCACGGAAAGAGACCGCGTTGCGAAAGCTCACGTACTACATCGCCTGCTCCATCGACGGCTTCATCGGGGACCCGAAGGGCGACGCGTCGGCGATGTTCGCCTACGTCGACGAGGAGTTCTTCGGATTCCTCGCGGCGGAGTACCCCGAGACCATCCCGACCCACGGCCGCAGGCAGATGAACGTCGACGACCTGCCGAACAAGCGGTTCGACACGATCATCCAGGGCCGGGGCAGCTACGACCTGGCCTTGCGGGACGGCATCACCAGCCCCTACGCCCACCTGCGCGAATACGTCGCCTCCCGCACGCTGACGGAGTCGCCCGACCCCAACGTCGACATCATCGCGGACGACCTGGTCGGCCGGGTGCGCGAGCTGAAGGCGGAGGACAGCGAGCTCGACATCTACCTGTGCGGCGGTGCCCAGCTGGCCGGCGAACTGGTCGACGAGATCGACGAGCTGATCATCAAGACGTATCCCATCGTGCAGGGATCCGGCATGCCGATGTTCGCCTCCGGCTTCTCGATCACGCACTTCACCCTGGAGTCGGTGCGCACGTTCGGCAACGGAGTGCTGGTGCGGACGTACAGCAGGAAGCGCTGAACGGGCGCCGGGCCTACCCTTGGGGGCATGGACAGCGAACAACCCGTCTGTCCCGCCTGCGGACAGCCAGTGGAGATGGAGATCCGGCGCCACAAGACGCTGGGCGCGTGGGTACCGGTGTGGGTGCGCGGACCGTGCCGCAACCCGAAGTGCGAGGCGTTCCCCGGCCACGAGGCCGGGAGGGACGACGCCCGGGCCGAGGAAGCCGGCTCCGCGCCGGCGCCGAGGGAGACCGAGGACTCGGGCCGCACGAAGCGCTGACCGCGCGGTGGCAACGGTCCGCCTCGGCACGGCCTACTGGTCGGACCGGTGGGTGAGGCCGCCCGTCTCCGGATCACGGCCGGTCAGGCAGTAGGTGCCGCCCACCGGGTCCCGCATCACCGTCCAGTGTCCGAACGCCGCCACGAACACCGCACCGAGCTCCTCGTGCCGCGCCCGGGTCGCGCCGATGTCGGCGCAGGCGAGGTCCGGATGCGCGGAGACGGGCCGTTCCTCCTCCAGTCGCTGGAGCAGAACGCGCACCGGCAGCCCGGCCGGCGGCCTGACCACGTGGAACTCCGGGCGTGAGCCGGGCGCGGAGTCCCAGGCGGGCAACAGGCCGCCCCAGAAGGCGACTTCGGTGTCGAAACCGGACGGCGGCACATCCAGGCACACCTGGTCCAGACGGCTGCCGCGCACGACGGGCGCCCGGACCGACTCCCCGTGCCAGGGTATGGCGCAGAACAACTGCCCGGCGGGCGACCGCAGTACGGCCCACCCCTCGTGCTCGGCGACCGTCCGCGCGCCCGCCCGCGAGGCGTGCGCGACGAACTCCGGCACATCGTCCACGGAGAAGTCGAGATGAGCGCCGCCCCGGCCCGAAACGATCCTCTGGAGGCCCACGCAGGGGTCGGCGCCGTCCGCCAGGAGGGTCGTGAACTCCCCGTTGTCCCCGCTGGGTTCGGACAGCCGGGTCCCTGTGACGGCCGTCCAGAACTCACCGGCCCGGCCGGCCTCGGAGGCGGGCCGGTCGATGAAGGCGTACGTCCAGCGAACGCTCACCGTCCGGGGCGTTCCATGAAGCGCAGCATGTTCCCCGCCGGGTCGCGGAACGCGCAGTCACGCACTCCGTACGGCTGGTCCACCGGCTCCTGGAGCACGTCCGCACCGGCGGCCCGGACCCGCTCGAAGAGGGCGTCGCAGTCGGTGGTGGTGAAATTGACCCCGCGCAGCATGCCCTTGGCCAGCAGCTCCGCCATGGCCTGCTTGTCACCGGGGGAGGCGTCGGGGTTCGCGGCGGGCGGCTCCAGCACGATCTCCACGTCCGGCTGCTCCGGCGAGGCGACCGTCACCCAGCGCATCCCCTCGAAACCCACGTCGTTGCGGACCTCGAGCCCCAGCACGTCGCGGTAGAAGGCCAGCGCCTTGTCGTGGTCGTCGACGGCGATGAAGCACTGGGAGAGTTTCACATCCGTTCCTGTGTCCATACGCCCACGCTAGAAGGTTTCGCTCGGATTGGCCCGGGCCCGGCCCCGGACCGGACGGGTGTACATCCGTGCCACACACGGCGGAATGACCGCGCTCTCCTCGTGCGACCGGGCCCGGTACGCGCTCGGCGTCTCCCCGACCAGCTCGGTGAACCGGGAGCTGAACGACCCGAGGGAGGTGCAGCCCACCGCGAGGCACACCTCCGTCACCGTGAGATCGCCCCGCCGCAGCAGCGCCTTGGCGCGCTCGATGCGCCGGGTCATCAGATAGGCGTACGGCGTCTGCCCGTAGGCCGCGCGGAAGCTGCGCTGGAAGTGTCCGGGCGACATCAGCGCGGTCCGCGCCAGCTCCGTGACGTCGAGCGGCTCGGCGTACTCCCGGTCCATCCGGTCACGGGCCCGCCGCAGCCGCACCAGATCCTCCAGCTCCATCCGCCCAGCATCGCACGCCCCCCGCGACCGGGGCAGCCGTCCCCGAACGCCGAAGGGCCCCGCCGCACGGAGCGGCGGGGCCCTTCGGAACTCCCACAGGCCGGGTCAGGCCTTCTTGGTCTCCCAGAAGATCTTGTCGATCTGGGCGATGTAGTCCAGGGCCTTCTGGCCGGTCGCCGGGTCCGTCGACGCCTTGGCGGCCGAGAGGGCCTTCAGGGTGTCGTTGACCAGCTGGTGCAGCTCCGGGTACTTCTCGAAGTGCGGGGGCTTGAAGTAGTCGCTCCACAGCACGGAGACGTGGTGCTTCGCCAGCTCGGCGCGCTGCTCCTTGATGACCGTGGCACGGGCCTGGAAGTGCGGGTCGTCGTTGCCGGCCATCTTTTCCTGGACGGCCTTCACCGACTCCGCCTCGATGCGGGCCTGGGCCGGGTCGTAGACACCGCAGGGCAGGTCGCAGTGCGCGCTGACCTTGACCTTGGGGGCAAACAGGCGGGAAAGCATGGAGCGTTTCCTTCCTCGTGATCGTCTTCTCACACTGGACATTACTCCGTGGCGGACGGCTTTTCGCGGGTGCCCCCGCGGGCTTAGGACAAAAGTCCGGGGTCAGACTGAGACTGGTGGAGGAAGAACCGGGGAGGTGCCGGGAGATGCCGGAGCTGTCGCAGGACGCCGAGCGGGCCAGGGCGCCGCTGCCCTTCGGGCTGGCGGAGGTGACCGGGCCGTCCATGGTGCCCACGCTGCACCACGGGGACCGGCTCCTGGTGCACTACGGCGCCCGGGTCAGACGCGGTGACGTGATCGTGCTGCGGCATCCGTTCCAGCAGGACCTGCTCGTCGTCAAACGGGCCGCCGAGCGGCGCGACGGCGGCTGGTGGGTGCTCGGGGACAACGCGTACGCGGGGGGTGACAGCACCGACTACGGGGTGGTGCCCGACGAGCTGGTGCTCGGCCGGGTCCGGTTCCGTTACCGGCCGCGCAGCTCCGGGCGGCGTTCGCCGCTGGCCGTGGTGGGCTGGGCGCTGTCGTCGGCCAGGCCCGTGTTCTCCGACCGGTCGGCCTCCAGGCGTTTGCGCGCCCGGTAGGCGGCCACGTTCGCGCGGGTGGCGCAGCGGTCGGAGCAGTAGCGCCGCGAGCGGTTGGTCGAGGTGTCCAGGTAGGCGTTGCGGCAGGGCGACGCCTCGCACAGGCCGAGCCGGTCCACGCCGTACTCGGTGAGGTGGAAAGCCAGGCCCATCGCGGCGATGGCGGCGTAGCCCGCGGTCGCGTTGGACGGGTGGTCGGCCAGGTGCATGTGCCACAGCGGGCTGCCGTCGTCGTCGCGGATGTCGTGCCCGGAGATCTGCGGGCTCACCGGGAACTCCAGCAGCAGCGAGTTCAGCAGGTCGACCGCGAGGGTCTCGTCGCCGCCGTCCGCCGCCTCGAAGACCGAGCGCAGCCGGGCCCGGACCGAGCGGAACCGCGTCACATCGGCGTCGGTCGCGCGACGGGCGGCCGACCGGTTCTCGCCGAACAGATCGCGCACGGCCTCGACCGAGGTCAGTGTGTCCTTCCCCCGGGCCGGTTCCTCGGTGTTGACGAGGCGTACGGCGTAATCCGAGTAATAGGCCAGTTCCACTTGTAGTCCTTACGCAGGGGCTCTATGGTCGTGCGTGCGGTCGGGTAACAGACGGTCGTGGATCCAGGGTATTACGTGACGTACACCAGGGAGGCGCTCGATGACGGACGCGGACACCAGTACGGCCACCACCGACTGGCGGGCCTGGCAGCAGAGCTGGGACCGGCAGCAGGAGTGGTACATGCCGGACCGCGAGGAACGCTTCCGGATCATGCTCGACATGGTGGAGGCCCTCGTCGGCACCGCCCCGCGCGTACTCGACCTCGCCTGCGGCACGGGCAGCATCACCGCGCGGCTGTTCGACCGGTTCCCGGACGCCACCAGCACCGGCGTCGACCTGGACCCGGCGCTGCTCGCCATCGCCGAGGGCACCTTCGCGGGCGACGAGCGGGCCACCTTCGTCGCCGCCGACCTCAAGGATCCCCACTGGCGGGCGAAACTGCCGTACGACTCCTACGACGCCGTGCTGACCGCGACCGCCCTCCACTGGCTGCACCGGGAACCCCTCGCCGACCTCTACGGGCACATCGCGGGCCTCGTCCGCGACGGCGGTGTCTTCATGAACGCGGACCACATGATCGACGACACCACGCCCCGGATCAACGCGGCCGAGCGCGCCCTGCGCCACGCGCGCATGGACCGGGCCAAGCGGGACGGCTCCCTCGACTGGGCGGAGTGGTGGCGGCTCGCCGCCGAGGACCCCGTACTCGCCGGTCCCACGGCCCGCCGCTTCGAGATCTACGGCGAGCATGCCGACGGTGAGATGCCGCCGGCGGCCTGGCACGCCCGTGTGCTGCGCGAGAAGGGGTTCGGCGAGGCGCGCCCGGTGTGGTGCTCCCCGTCGGACACCCTGCTGCTCGCCCTGAAGTAGCCGGAGGGGAACGCGAAGGGGCGGTACGGACTCCGTACCGCCCCTTCGCGTGTCGCTTCAGAGCACCTTGGACAGGAACGCCTTCGTGCGCTCGTGCTGCGGGTCGGTCAGGACGTCGCGCGGGTTGCCCGACTCGACCACCACACCGCCGTCCATGAAGACCAGGCTGTCGCCCACCTCGCGGGCGAAGCCCATCTCGTGGGTGACGACGACCATCGTCATGCCCGATTCGGCGAGGTCGCGCATGACGTCGAGGACGTCACCGACCAGCTCCGGGTCGAGCGCCGAGGTCGGCTCGTCGAAGAGCATCAGCTTCGGGTCCATCGCGAGGGCCCTCGCGATCGCCACGCGCTGCTGCTGGCCGCCGGAGAGCTGCGAGGGGTAGTTCCCGGCCTTGTCGCCGAGGCCCACGCGCTCCAGGAGCTGCATCGCGCGCTCCCTGGCCTGCGTCCTGCTCACGCCCTTGACCTGGACCGGCGCCTCCATGACGTTCTCGACGGCCGTCATGTGCGGGAACAGGTTGAAGCGCTGGAAGACCATGCCGATGTCCCGGCGCTTCAGCGCGACCTCGCTGTCCTTGAGCTCGTACAGCTTGTCGCCCTTCTGGCGGTAGCCGACCAGCTCGCCGTCGACGTACAGACGCCCGGCGTTGATCTTCTCGAGGTGGTTGATACACCTGAGGAAGGTGGACTTGCCTGAGCCGGAGGGGCCGATGAGGCAGAACACCTCGCCGGACTTCACCTCCAGGTCGATGCCCTTGAGCACCTCCACGGGACCGAAGGACTTGTGGACGCCCTCCGCCTTGACCATCGCGTTCGTCATGCCGTGGCCCCCTTGCGGCTGGAGAGGGACGTCAGGTGGGCACGCACCTTCTGCCACGGGGTGGGTGGCAGCTGGCGGCTGGACCCGCGGGCGTAGTACCGCTCCACGTAGTACTGGCCCACGCTGAGGATCGAGGTGAGGATCAGGTACCAGGCGGCCGCCAGGAACAGCATCTCCACCGTGGCGCCCGAGGTCGTGCCGATGTCCTGGGCGTAGCGCAGGAGCTCGTAGTACTGGACCGCCGCGACGAGGGACGTGGTCTTCAGCATGTTGATGACCTCGTTGCCCGTGGGCGGCACGATCACGCGCATGGCCTGCGGGACGACGATCCGGCGCAGCGTCTTGGCGTGGCTCATGCCGAGCGCGTGGGCGGCCTCGGTCTGGCCCTCGTCGACGGCCAGCAGACCGGCGCGGCAGATCTCCGCCATGTACGCGGCCTCGTTCAGGCCGAGTCCGAGCAGCGCCGTCAGGAACGGCGTCATGAACTGGGACCACTCGTCCTTGTACACCGGTCCGAGATTGACGTACTCGAAGACGAAGCCCAGGTTGAACCAGACGAACAGCTGGACCAGGACCGGCGTGCCACGGAAGAACCAGATGTAGAACCAGGCGATCGACGAGGTCACCGGGTTCTTGGAGAGCCGCATCACGGCCAGCAGGAGGCCGCCGGCGATACCGATGACCATCGACAGGAAGGTCAGCCAGAGCGTCTCGCGGACGCCGGTGAGGATGCGGTCGTTGAAGAAGTAGTCGGGGATCGCGCCCCAGTTGATGTCGCCGTTCGCGAACGCCCAGACGAGTGCGAAGAAGATCCCGAGGGCGAGTACGGCCGATACGTAACGGCCGTAGTGCCGGACCGGAACGGCCTTGATGGCCTCCGGACCGGCCGGCGGGGTCCCCGCCGGTCCGTCCGTCTTGGTGATGTCAGCAGTCACGGGTGTTGCCTTTCAGTGCCGCCGGGGCGGTCACTTGCCGCCGTTGATGGTGGCTTCCTCGACGGCGCCCTCCGTGACGCCCCACTTCTCGAGGACCTTCTGGTACTCGCCGTTCTCGATCACCGCGTCGAGCGCGGCCTTGAGGGCGTCCCGCAGCTCGGTGTCGCTCTTGGCGACCGCGATGCCGTACGGGGCGGCGTCGACCTGCTCGCCGACCAGCTGGAAGTCCTTGCCGCCACCGGAGGTCTTCACGGCGTACGCGGCGACCGGGAAGTCGGAGGACCCGGCGTCGGCGCCGCCCGCACGCAGACGGGTCTGGGCCTGCTGGTCGTTGTCGAAGGCCTCGATGGTGATCGTCTTGCCCGCCGGGCACTTCTCCGCCTCGGCCTTGGCCAGGTCGTGCGAGACCGTGCCGCGCTGGACGACGAGCTTCTTGCCGCACAGGTCGGCCCAGGTCTTGATGCCCTGGTCGTCGCCCTTCTTGGTGTAGATCGAGACACCGGCGGTGAAGTAGTCGACGAAGTCCACGCCCTCGCCGACCTTCTTGCCGGTGTCGGAGTCGACGCCCTCCTGGCGGTCCTTGGTGTCGGTCATGGCGGACATCGCGATGTCGTAGCGGTCCGAGCGCAGACCGCCGAGCAGCGTGTCGAAGGTGCCGTTCTCGAACTCGAACTTCACGCCGAGCTGCTTGCCCATGGCGTCCGCGAGGTCCGGGTCGATGCCGACCGTCTTGCCGGATTCGTCCTTGAACTCGACGGGGGCGTACGCGATGTCCGAGCCGACCTTGATGACGCCCGCGTCGCGGATGTCGGCCGGGAGCTTGTCGGCGAGGGGCGCGGTGGACGAGTCCGCGGTGCTGTTGTCGCTGCCCTTCTCCGTCTGGTCACCGCAGCCGGTGAGAAGCAGTGCGCCTGCGACCGCGATCGCGCCGACCGCTGCAATCCGTGAGCGCGCGGCGGTGGTACGACGGGTGGTGCTTGCGGTCATGGTGGGTTCCTCCGGCGGATGGGTGGAGATGCCGATGGGTGGCCACTGCCGATGGGCATCGGCAGCGCCGCAGGTCGACGAGAACACACGTCTTCGAGTGTCGCGACCTCGTGCGATTACGGCATCTTGCCATTCGGACTGAGCCATTCAGGGGGCTCGTGATGTCAAAATCGGATAACGGGTGACCCCCGAACCGCATCACTCCGGGACATCTGGCCGGACAGTCTGCGGGAATCAACCGTTCCGGCCGGAAGATCTCCGGTGCATCCCAGGATGTGGACCAGTCCACCGAGCTTTTTGTCGTGGTTGTGGGCTTGCTCCTACTTCATCCCGGCCTTGTCCTGATAACAAGCGACACGTCAGGACGACGGCATGTGACCTTCGCGTTATGGACTCGTCGCCGACGGCGTCCGTCCGGTAAGAAGGTTCTTTACACCCCTCATCCGGGGCTCAGGGCGCGTGTGCGGCGCGCCCGTCGTGTTCGGCCCGTACGCATCAACCCTTCGGGCCTTGCGCGGTCCCGCCCACCCCTCACCAGGAGTGGCAACCCTCAAACCATGAACACTTAAGGGGTAAAACCAAGTGGCAGCGGAGATTGTCAATCCTCGCAGCGACAGCGAAAGCCGGAACGGTCACAAGGAACCGGAGAGCGGGGCAGCGCCCCTGGATTCCTTCGACCCGGCGTTCGCGCTGCACCGCGGCGGCAAGATGGCTGTGCAGGCCACCGTGCCGATCCGCGACAAGGACGATCTGTCCCTGGCTTACACGCCCGGCGTCGCGAAGGTGTGCAGCGCGATCGCCGAGCAGCCGGACCTCGTCCACGACTACACGTGGAAGTCGCAGGTCGTCGCCGTCGTGACGGACGGTACGGCCGTTCTGGGGCTCGGTGACATCGGGCCCGAGGCCTCCCTCCCGGTGATGGAGGGCAAGGCCATCCTCTTCAAGCAGTTCGGCGGGGTGGACGCGGTCCCGATCGCCCTGGACTGCACCGACGCGGACGAGATCGTCGAGACGGTGGTCCGGCTCGCCCCCTCCTTCGGCGGGGTGAACCTGGAGGACATCTCGGCTCCCCGGTGCTTCGAGATCGAGCGGCGGCTCCAGGAGCGGCTGGACATCCCGGTCTTCCACGACGACCAGCACGGCACGGCGGTCGTGACGCTGGCGGCGCTGCGGAACGCGGCGCGGCTGAGCGGACGCCCGCTGGGCGACCTGCGGGCCGTGATCTCGGGCGCGGGCGCCGCGGGTGTCGCGATCGCCAAGATGCTGGTCGAGGCCGGCATCGGGGATGTCGCCGTGGCCGACCGCAAGGGCGTCGTGTCGCGCGACCGCGACGACCTCACGCCGATCAAGGCGGAGCTGGCGTCGTTCACCAACAAGGCCGGCCTCTCGGGCTCGCTGGAGTCGGCGCTGGCCGGCGCCGACGTCTTCATCGGCGTCTCCGGCGGCACGGTGCCGGAGCCTGCGGTGGCGTCGATGGCCGAGGGCGCGTTCGTCTTCGCCATGGCCAACCCCGACCCGGAGGTGCACCCGGAGGTCGCGCACAAGTACGCGGCCGTCGTGGCCACCGGGCGGTCGGACTTCCCGAACCAGATCAACAACGTGCTGGCGTTCCCGGGGATCTTCGCGGGCGCGCTCCAGGTGCGGGCCTCCCGGATCACCGAGGGGATGAAGCTGGCGGCGGCCGAGGCGCTGGCCTCGGTGGTCGGTGACGATCTCGCCGCCGACTACGTCATCCCGTCCCCGTTCGACGAGCGGGTCGCCCCCGCGGTGACGGCGGCGGTCGCCGCGGCCGCCCGGGCGGAGGGTGTCGCCCGCCGCTGAGGCGTGCTTCCCCGTCGGCCCCGTCCCCGCGTGGACGGGGCCGATTCCGTTGCCGGGCACTGGTCCGACCGGGTGGCCACCGCCGCCGCGTGGCAAGAGGGCGTGTCTCACAGCGGGGCCTGGTTCCTTCGGCGGGACGGGGAACCTATCGTCAAGGTCATGTTCGCTGTCTACGCCGCCCGAATCGACCGTGACCAGCCGCTGACGGGTCTGGAGTTGGGAGAGCGTCCCGCTCCCGAGTCCCGGCCCGGCTGGAGCACCGTCACGGTCAAGGCCGCCTCCCTCAACCACCACGACCTCTGGTCACTGCGGGGCGTGGGCCTCGCGGAGGACAAGCTGCCGATGATCCTCGGCTGCGACGCCGCCGGTGTCGACGAGGACGGCAACGAGGTCGTCCTCCACTCGGTGATCGGCCAGAGCGGCCACGGGGTGGGGCCCAAGGAGCCCCGCTCCATCCTGACCGAGCGCTACCAGGGCACCTTCGCCGAGCAGGTCGCCGTGCCCACCTGGAACGTCCTGCCCAAGCCGAAGGAGCTCTCCTTCGAGGAGGCCGCCTGTCTGCCGACCGCGTGGCTCACGGCGTACCGGATGCTGTTCACCAACGCCGGGGTGCGGCCGGGCGATTCCGTACTGGTGCAGGGCGCCGGGGGCGGCGTCGCCACGGCCGCGATCGCGCTGGGCAAGGCCGCGGGGCTGCGGGTCTTCGCCACCAGCCGCGACGAGGCCAAGCGGAAGCGGGCGCTGGAACTCGGCGCCGTGGAGGCGGTGGAGCCCGGAGCGCGGCTGCCGCAGCGGGTGGACGCGGTGATCGAGACCGTCGGGGCGGCCACCTGGTCCCACTCGGTGAAGTCCCTGCGCCCCGGTGGCACGCTGGTGATCTCCGGCGCCACCAGTGGTGACCGGCCCTCGCACGCCGAGCTGACCCGGATCTTCTTCCTGGAGCTCAAGGTCGTCGGGTCGACCATGGGGACCAAGGACGAGCTGGAGGACCTGCTCTCCTTCTGCGCCGCCACCGGTGTACGGCCCGTCATCGACGAGGCGCTGCCCATGGACCGGGCGCGGGAGGGCTTCGAAAGGATGGAGTCCGGCGGACAGTTCGGCAAGATCGTGCTCACGAACCCCTGACGGCGGGGTCCCGCCTCTCTTCACGGCCGGTCCGGTTCTCCGGGCCGGCCGTCGTCATGTCAACCGTGGTTGACATTCGGGTGATGTCAACGTAGGTTGACAGTATGACTGAGGCAACCGACCTCGCCGAGCGGGCGGGCGACCGCGATCCACGGGTCGGCCTGCGGGCCGTCGCCGCCCTGCGCCGGCTACTGGAGCAACTGGAGACCGTGCAGGTGCGCAACGCGCGCAATCAGGGCTGGTCGTGGCAGGAGATCGCCACCGAGCTCGGGGTCAGCAGGCAGGCCGTGCACAAGAAGTACGGGAGGCATTGATGTTCGAGCGGTTCACGAAGGACGCCCGTGACGTGGTGAAGGGCGCGGTCGGGCAGGCGGAGGAGACGGGAGCCGAGCGGGTCGGCGCCGAGCATCTGCTGCTCGCCCTCCTGGACCGGGAAGGGAGCCGGGCCTCGTTCGCGCTGGCCGCCCTCGGCGCCGGCGAACGGCGCGCGTCGGTACGGGCGGCGCTGGAGGAGGCGCGGCGGCGGGCCGGACTGTCCCAGGCCGACACCGACGCCCTCGCCGGACTGGGGATCGATGTGCCGGAGATCGTGGCCCGCGTGGAGGAGGTGCACGGGGCCGGGGCCATGTCCGGCGACCGGAAGGCCGGCGGCCGGAAGTCGGGACACCGGCCCTTCGACCGCACGGCCAAGGAGGTGCTCACGGGTGCCCTGCGGGCCGCCGCCGGGCTGCGGGACCGCCGGATCGGCGACGAGCACATCCTGCTCGCCCTCACCGTCCGCCCCGGCGTCCCCGCCGAGGTCCTCGCCGACCACGGCGTGACGTACGAGTCCGTGACCAGGGTGCTGTACGGCGGCGGCGAGGCCAAGGCGGGCTGACGGCGGGTCAGACCTTCGGGGTGCGCAGTATCACCCCGATGTGGGCCGCCGCCGTGGACAGATGGCGGCGGGCGTCGCGGAGCTGGTCCGACGTGACCCCGTGGTCGCGGGCCGCGTCCCGGATGTCGTCCCGGAAGCGGTCCAGCAGACGGTCCAGGTCGCGGGCGGGGTCGCCGGTGGAGTCCGCGGCGTCCTCGTGAGCCCAGGCGGGGGTGTAGTCGGCGGGGAAGTCCTCGGGGGTCTGGGAGTACGACGGCTCCGAGGTCTTGCCGGTGGCCGTCCCCGCGCCGGTGCGGCCGAAGGCGAAGTCCTTGCCGAACCCGCCCATCTCCTTCGCCAGTTCGCCCAGGCCCTCGCGCAGCCCCGTCGGCCAGTCGCCCCGGGCGAAGTGGCCCTGGACCTGCTCCTGGACCTGCCGCATGATGCGCTGCACCTCCTCCTGCGCCCTGTCCTGGGCCTCCTTGGCCTGGCGGCGGGCGCGCTGTGCCTCCTCGCGGGAGCGGCGGCTCTCGTCCTTGGCGCGCCGGGCCTGTTCCTTCCACTCCTGCTTGGCGCGGCGCATCTCCTCCTTGGCGGCGCGCCAGGCGTCCTTGTCGCCGAAGACCCCGAAGTCACCGAAGAGACCTTCCTCCTCGGTGGAGGATTCGCCGGTACGGCTCTGGCGGGCCTTGCCGGCCGCGGCCCGCATCTCGCGGCGCAGATCACCCGCCGCGCCGCTGACGTCGGCCCGGATCTCGGCGGCCAGTTCGGCGACCGACTCCCGGATCTCCAGCTCCAGATCGGCGAGCTCACCGCTGCGGTCGGCGAGTTCGGCGCGGCCGGCGTCCGTGATGGAGTACACCTTGCGGCCGCCCTCGGTGGTGTGCGTGACCAGGCCCTCCGCCTCCAGCTTGGCCAGACGGGGGTAGACCGTGCCCGCCGACGGCGCGTACAGCCCCTGGAAGCGCTCTTCGAGGAGGCGGATCACCTCGTAGCCGTGGCGCGGGGCCTCGTCCAGCAGCTTCAGCAGGTAGAGACGGAGGCGTCCGTGGGCGAAGACGGGGGGCATGTCAGAGCACCTTCTTGTCGGTCGTACCGGCATTGTCTCCCGATCCGTCCCGCGGTTCGGGATCGTCCTCCCCGGCCGGGCGGCGCAGCAGGGCGATGGAGCCGGAGACGGTGGTGGCGCGCAGCTTGCCGCTGCCCGCGCCCAGCCGGCCGGTGAGCTTGTGGGCGCCCCACTGGCCCTGTACCCGGAGGTCCTCGAAGGCGTTGGAGATGGCGCCGCTCGCGGTGTTGGCCTCGACCTCGGCGTCCGCCGGGTACGGCAGCCGGATGGCTATCTCGCCCGAGACGCTGTTCAGGTTGACGTCGGTGGGGCCGTCGGGGTCGAGGTCCACGATCATGGAGCCGCTGACCGTGTCCGCCCGCACGGAGGGGCCGGATCCCTCGACGACGGTGAGGTCGCCGGAGACGGAGGCGAAGCGGAGGTCGCCGGTGACGGACTGGGCCTCCACGTTCCCGGAGACGGTTTCCGCGCGGACCTTGCCGGAGACGGCGACCAGGGTCGTGTCGCCCGTGACGCCCTTCACCGCGGCGGGGCCCCGGATGCCGGAGACGACGGCGCCGGCGCCGACCACGCCGACCTCGACCCGGGTGTGTGCGGGGACGGCCAGGGAGACCACCGCGCTGCGGTGCCAGCCCTTGCGGTCCAGCCACTTGAGGAAGCCCCTCCAGGGCAGGTCGTCGTAGGCGACCGTGAGGACGCCCTTCTTCTCGGTGACCACCAGGGGTGGGCCCTCGATCTCGGAGATCTCCAGGCGGGCGGAACCTTCGTCGGTGCCGACCACGTTCACTGTTCCGTTGACGATGCGTACGTGGAGTTCGTGCACGGGGGCGTCGAAGGTGAGCTTTGTGGGCTCTGCTACGGACGACTCGGACATGCTGACGACCTCCTGGGAACGGGCGTACCCGACGACGCGGCATATCGCGTCTTACGTGATTCACGATATATCGCGGCGCGGCAAAGTCAAGACACTCGTTCTGGTGATCCTTGGGTGCTGGGGTGTCTGCGCGTTGGTGCTGAGCGGGGGTGGGTTCGTGCGGCCCGGCGTTTGCGGGGTGCCGTCGCGCCCACCCGTGCCGCCCTGCGGCACGACCCGCGGCTGACGCGGCATGCGGCTGCCTGCGGAGGGCGCCGCGGGGTGCGGCTGGCCGCGGGTATGCACGGGTGCGGGGGTGGGTTTGTGCGGCCCGGCGTTTGCGGGGTGTCGTCGCGCCCACCCGTGCCGCCCCAGCGGCACGACTGCCCGCGGCTGACGCGGCATGCGGCTGCCTGCGGAGGGCGCGGGGTGCGGCCGGCCGCGGAGAGTGCGGAATGCGGCTGCCCGCGAGTACGTACGGGTGCCGGGGGTGGGTTTGTGCGGCCCGGCGTTTGCGGGGTGCCGTCGCGCCCACCCGTGCCGCCCTGCGGCACGACTGCCCGCGGCTGACGCGGCATGCGGCTGCCTGCGGAGGGTGCCGCGGGGTGCGGCTGGCCGCGGGTATGCACGGGTGCGGGGGTGGGTTTGTGCGGCCCGGCGTTTGCGGTGCCGTCGCCGCCCACTCGTGCCGCCCTGCGGCACGACTGCCCGCGGACAGCGCGGCATGCGGCTGCCCGCGGGGGACGTGAGGGTTACTCGTCGTCCTCGTCGTCCAGGCGGGCGAGCCAGGTGGCCAGGCGTTCCACCGGGACCTCGAAGTCGGGGTTGAGGTCGACGAACGTCCTCAGCTGCTCGGCCAGCCACTCGAAGGTGACTTCCTCCTCGCCGCGCCGCTTCTCCAGTTCCTCGATGCCACGGTCCGTGAAGTACATGAGGACAAGGATATGGGCGGGAAAGCGGACGGGCCGCACCCCCCGTGACAGGGGATGCGGCCCGCGCGTACGGCTGCCGGTTACGCCTCGAAGACCTCGCGCACCAGCTGCTCCTGCTCGGCCTGGTGGCGCTTCGCGGAGCCGACCGCCGGGGACGAGCTGTGCGGCCGCGAGATGCGGCGCAGACGCTCGCCGTGCGGGATGTCGGCACCGACCGCCAGGTCGAGGTGGTCGATCAGGTTGAGCGCGATGAACGGCCAGGCACCCTGGTTCGCCGGCTCCTCCTGGGCCCACAGGTACTTCTCGGCGTTCGGGTACTTCTTGATCTCCGCCTGGAGCTCCGCACCCGGCAGCGGGTACAGGCGCTCGATGCGGATGATCGCCGTGTCCGTCGCGCCGCGCTTCTGCCGCTCGGCCTCGAGGTCGTAGTAGACCTTGCCGGCCGTGAAGACGACCTTCTTCACCGCGGCCGGGTCGACCGAGGCGTCGCCGATGACCGGGCGGAACTGACCGGTGGTGAACTCCTCCGCCTTCGCCGCCGCGGCCTTCAGGCGCAGCATCGACTTCGGGGTGAAGACGACCAGCGGCTTGTGGTGCGGGTTGTGCACCTGCCACCGCAGGAGGTGGAAGTAGTTCGACGGCGACGTCGGCATCGCGACCGTCATGTTGTTCTGGGCGCAGAGCTGGAGGAACCGCTCCGGACGGGCCGAGGAGTGGTCCGGGCCCTGGCCCTCGTAGCCGTGCGGGAGGAGCAGGACCACACCGGAGGTCTGGGCCCACTTCTGCTCGGCCGACGAGATGAACTCGTCCACGACCGTCTGGGCGCCGTTGACGAAGTCACCGAACTGCGCCTCCCACAGCACGAGCGCGTCGGGGCGGGCCAGCGAGTAGCCGTACTCGAAGCCCATCGCCGCGTACTCGGACAACAGGGAGTTGTAGACGTTGAGCCGCGCCTGGTCCTCGGAGAGGTACTGGAGCGGCGTGTACTCCTCGCCCGTGCTGCGGTCGATGATGACCGCGTGGCGCTGGCCGAAGGTGCCGCGCTGGGAGTCCTGGCCGGCGAGCCGGACCGGGACGCCCTCCAGCAGCAGCGAGCCGAAGGCGAGGGTCTCGCCCATGCCCCAGTCGATCGTGCCGTCCTCGACCATCGCCGCCCGGCGCTGGAGCTGCGGCAGCAGACGCGGGTGGACGGTGATGTGGTCGGGGATGTTCACCTGGGACTCGGCGATCCGCTTGACGACCTCCGTGGTCACCGCGGTGTTCACGGCGACCGGGAACTCGGCCTGCGGGTCCGGGGACTCCACCGAGGCGGGCTGCGAAGTGGCCTCGCGGACCTCCGTGAAGACCTTCTCCAGCTGGCCCTGGTAGTCCTGGAGCGCCTGCTCGGCCTCTTCCAGGGTGATGTCGCCGCGACCGATGAGGGACTCGGTGTACAGCTTGCGCACCGAGCGCTTCTTGTCGATCAGGTCGTACATCAGCGGCTGGGTGAAGGCCGGGTTGTCCGACTCGTTGTGACCGCGGCGGCGGTAGCAGATGAGGTCGATCACCACGTCCTTGTTGAACGCCTGGCGGAACTCGAAGGCCAGGCGCGCGACGCGCACGACCGCCTCCGGGTCGTCGCCGTTCACGTGGAAGATCGGGGCCTCGATCATGCGGGCCACGTCCGTCGCGTACATCGACGAGCGCGAGGACTCCGGGGCGGCGGTGAAGCCGACCTGGTTGTTGATCACGACGTGGACCGTGCCGCCGGTGCGGTAGCCGCGCAGCTGCGACATGTTCAGGGTCTCGGCCACCACGCCCTGGCCCGCGAAGGCCGCGTCGCCGTGGATCGCCACCGGCAGGACGGTGAAGTCCGTGCCGCCCTTGCCGATGATGTCCTGCTTGGCGCGGGAGACACCCTCAAGGACCGGGTCCACCGCCTCCAGGTGCGAGGGGTTGGCGACCAGGGAGACCTTGATCTGCTCGCCGTCCAGGCCGGTGAAGGTGCCCTCGGCGCCCAGGTGGTACTTCACGTCGCCGGAGCCGTGCATCGACTTCGGGTCGAGGTTGCCCTCGAACTCGCGGAAGATCTGCGCGTACGACTTGCCGACGATGTTCGCCAGCACGTTCAGCCGGCCGCGGTGGGCCATGCCGATGACGACCTCGTCCAGGCGGGACTCGGCGGCCGAGTCCAGCACCGCGTCGAGCAGCGGGATGACGGACTCGCCGCCCTCCAGCGAGAAGCGCTTCTGGCCGACGTACTTCGTCTGGAGGAAGGTCTCGAACGCCTCCGCGGCGTTCAGCCGGCGCAGGATGCGCAGCTGCTCCTCGCGCTCCGGCTTGGTGTGCGAGCGCTCGATGCGGTCCTGGATCCACTTGCGCTGCTTGGGGTCCTGGATGTGCATGAACTCGATGCCGGTGGTGCGGCAGTACGAGTCGCGCAGCACGCCGAGGATGTCGCGCAGCTTCATCAGGGACTTGCCGGCGAAGCCGCCGACGGCGAACTCGCGCTCCAGGTCCCACAGGGTGAGGCCGTGCTCGACGATGTCCAGGTCGGGGTGCTTGCGCTGGCGGTACTCCAGCGGGTCGGTGTCGGCCATGACGTGGCCGCGGACCCGGTAGGAGTGGATCAGCTCGAAGACCCGGGCGGCCTTGGTGACGTCGTCGTCGTGGGAGGCGTCGATGTCCTTGAGCCAGCGGACCGGCTCGTAGGGGATGCGCAGCGCCTCGAAGATCTCGTCGTAGAAGTTGTTCTCGCCGAGGAGGAGGTTGGCGACCGCGCGCAGGAACTCGCCGGAGGCGGCGCCCTGGATCACCCGGTGGTCGTAGGTCGACGTGAGCGTCATGACCTTCGAGATGCCGAGCTTGTTCAGGGTGTCCTGGGAGGTGCCCTGGAACTCCGCCGGGTAGTCCATGGAGCCGACGCCCATGATCACCGACTGGCCGGGCATCAGACGCGGCACGGAGTGGACGGTGCCGAGGCCGCCGGGGTTGGTCAGGGAGACCGTGACGCCGGTGAAGTCGTCCATCGTCAGCTTGTTGTCGCGGGCGCGACGGACGATGTCCTCGTAGGCCTGCCAGAACTCGAAGAAGTTCAGCGTCTCGGCCTTCTTGATGGCCGCGACGACCAGCTGGCGGTCGCCGTTGGGCTTCACCAGGTCGATGGCCAGACCGAGGTTGACGTGCTCCGGCTTCACCAGGGTGGGCTTGCCGTCCACTCGCGCGAACGAGTGGTTCATCGACGGCATCGCCTTGATCGCCTGGACCATGGCGTAGCCGATGAGGTGCGTGAAGGAGATCTTCCCGCCGCGGGCCCGCTTGAGGTGGTTGTTGATGACGATGCGGTTGTCGAACAGCAGCTTCACCGGGACCGCGCGCACGGACGTGGCCGTGGGCAGCTCCAGCGAGGCGTCCATGTTCTTCGCCACGGCGGCGGACGGGCCGCGCAGGACCACCTGCTCGGGGCCCGGCTTGGCCTCGCCGGCAGGCTCGGCCTTCGGCTTCGCGGCGGCCGGCTTGGCGGCGGGCGCCGCGGCCTTGGCCGGGGCGGGAGCCTGCGCCGGGGCCTTGGCGGCCGGCTGTGCGGCGGGCGCGGCCTCGGCGGGCCGCGCGGGCGCCGGAGCGGGCGCCGCGGGCTGGGCCGGTGCGGCCGGCTGAGGCGTACTGGTGGTTCCCGCGGCCCCCGCGGCCGCGGTACCCGCCGGGGCCGAGGTCGCAGGCGCGCCCGGCTTGTAGTCGGCGAAGAAGTCCCACCAGGCTCGGTCCACCGAGTTCGGGTCCTGGAGGTACTGCTGGTAGATCTCGTCGACGAGCCATTCGTTGGCACCGAAGGCCGCAGCGGGGTTCTTGCCCGCTTGGTCGGTGTCGGTCGAGATGCTCGAGTTACTGGGGGACTGTGGCGACACGGCGTCAACCGCCCTCTTCCGCTTCGCAAGATGATGGACAGCGGAAATAAAGGCTACGCCCCCAAGAGCGAGAAGGTCAGGCCGGGCCCGTTCATCGTCGCGTAAGTCACATCGCAGCGCGTGTTTCGGCGTGGGAAATGGCGGGAAACAACCCTGGTTTCGAATCTTCGAGCCGCTTCAGGGATCACTCGGCCGGGCCCCGACGCGCAGCTCGCGCGGGCCTCTGCCTGATCACACGTGTCCGTCAGTGCGAACACGGATGGATCTTGCCGCTCCGCTTCGAACTTTACGTCAACCTGGTACGGATGACGCTCCCGGAAGAGTGATGAGAATCCGGCAGCCCCGCTCGGATTCGGCCACTCCGATCCGGCCGCCGTGCAGATCCACGGCCCAGCGGGCGATCGCCAGCCCGAGACCGGTGCCGCCGTCGCTGCCCGGGCCGTGCGGCCGGTTGACGTTGCCCCGGTTGAACCGCTCGAAGACGCGGTGCCACTCGGCGCGCGGAATGCCGGGCCCCTCGTCCAGCACCTCCAGCTCCAGCGACTGCGGCTCGGCCCCGCGGCGCGCCCTGACCGTCACCCGGCCGTGCGGCGGGCTGTGCTTGACCGCGTTGTCGATGAGGTTGGCCATGACCTGGTGGATGCGCTCCGGGTCGGCGTGCGCCACCAGCTCCGGCGGCGACACGTCGAGGTGCAGATGGACGTCCGCGCGGGTGTGGCCGCCCGACCCGGAGGTCATGCCCGTGCGGGCCGAGGCGACCATGTTGGCCTCCTTCAGCACCCCGGAGAGATACGGCCACACCTCGAACCGCCGCTTCTTCAGCGGAACCACGCCGTTGTCCAGGCGGGAGAGGTCGAGGAGCGTCTCCACCAGGCGTCCCAGCCGCTCGGTCTGCTTCAGGGCCGTGCGCATCGTCTCGGGATCGGCCTCGGTGACGCCGTCGACGATGTTCTCCAGCACCGCGCGCAGACCCGCGATGGGCGTGCGCAGCTCGTGCGAGACGTTCGCCACCAGGTCCTTGCGCCGGCGGTCCTGGGCCTCCAGCTCGTCCGCCATGACGTTGATCGTCTGGGCCAGGTCGCCCAGCTCGTCGCGGCGGTTCTCGCGCACCCGCCGGGTGTAGTCGCCGTGCGAGATGGACCGGGCCACGGCGTTCATGTCGTCCAGCGGCGCGGTGAGCGAGTGCGCCACGAACTGCGTGATGAGCAGCGTGGCGATCATCGAGAAGACCGTGATGAAGCGCAGCTCCGTCTTGGTGTGCACGGCGATCACCGACAGTCCGGTGGTGATCAGGACCGAGACGACGACGAGCGCCCCCAGCTTGGTCTGGATCGAGAACGGGCGTACACCGCCCCAGGGCTGCTGTGCCCCGGGGCCTCTGCGTCCGGCCGGCCCGTCGCTCATGGCGTCGGCGTCTCCAGGGCGTAGCCCACGCCGTGCACGGTGCGGATGCGCTCGGCGCCGATCTTCCGGCGCAGCGCCTTGATGTGGCTGTCCACCGTGCGGGTGCCGGAGGCGTCCGCCCAGTCCCAGACCTCGGCCAGGAGCTGCTCCCGGGAGAGCACCGCGCGGGGGGTGTTCGCCAGGCAGACCAGGAGGTCGAACTCGGTGGGCGTCAGGTGGACGTCCTCGCTGCGCACCCGCACCCTGCGCTGCGCGTGGTCGATCTCCAGTTCGCCCAGGCGCAGGATGCCACTGCGCGGGGTCGTCGCCGCGAGGGCCGCCCGTTCCATGCGGCGCAGCAGCACATGCACGCGTGCCGCCAGCTCCCGCATGGAGAAAGGCTTCGTCATGTAGTCGTCGGCGCCGACGCCCAGCCCGACCAGCATGTCGGTCTCGTCGTCACGCGCGGTGAGCATCAGCACCGGGACCGGCCGCTGGGCCTGCACGCGCCGGCAGACCTCCAGGCCGTCGAAGCCCGGCAGCATGATGTCGAGGATCAGCAGGTCGGGCTGCCAGGCCTCCGCCGTGTCCACCGCGGACGGGCCGTCGCCCGCCGTTTGCACAAGAAACCCTTCGGCACGAAGGCGGGTCGCGATGGCGTCCACGATCGTCGCATCGTCCTCGACCACCAGGACCCGCCGCTGTGCGCCGGGGGTGGTCGTCGCCGTGCCGCTGTGGGAGGTGTGTGTCTGCTCCATCGCCCGCCCCTGAGGTGTGCTTTTTCCGGAATCCGTGGGGTGATCCGTCGTCTGCGCATCACTGCGATTGACGCTTGAATGATCCGCGCCAAGGCAGCAGCGTACGGGGAGTCACCGCGCCTTTGCTATCCAGGGCGGACGCCGATGTGCACGACGTCCGGAACGCCCCGGGCAACGGGGATCTCTTCGGTACGCACCCGACGGAACCCGGCATTCCGCAAGGTTCCCTCGAATTCCGGGGACGGCTTGGCGGACCACACCGCGAGTACCCCGCCGGGCCTCAACACCCTTGTGCAGGCTGCCAGTCCGGCGGGTGAGTAGAGGCTGTCATTGTCCTCGGTCACGGTCCAGTCGGGCCCGTTGTCGATGTCCAGGCAGAGCGCGTCGAACGTGTCCGATGTCTCATTGACGTAACCGACGAGGTCCGTCTCGACGATCTCCGTACGCGGGTCGGCCAGGGCCTCGGCGGAGAGCTCGGCCAGCGGTCCCTCGCGGTGCCAGCCGATGATCGCCGGCTCGCGCTCCACCACGGCGATCCGTCCCCAGGGCTGCCCGGCGGCGTGTGCGAGCGAGAAGCCCACCCCGAGGCCGCCGATCAGGACATGCGGTCCCTGCTCCGCGCGGGCGCCGAGGGCGGCCAGGGCGGCCTCGACGAGCCGCCGCTCCGAACGGCCGTCGGAGGTGTCCATCAGGAAGCAGCCGTTGGCGATGATCTGCAACAGGTCACCGTGCCTGCGCAGCACGACCTCGCCGTACGGGCCCTCGCGGCGGTCCAGGACTTCGGGGGCTTCGGGAATGTCGTACGGGGTGGACATGCGTTCATCCTGGCAGCTCCCTCGTCGCGGCGGCCGGGGCCTCCAGGGGCCCGGAGCGGTGATCGCTCAGAGCGAACGCGGCCCCGGGAACATTCGGCGGCTCACATGCATTGAGTCGGCATAGCTCAACTTGACTGCCGAAGGGGAGATCATGGCTGCTGAGTCCACACCGCTCGCCCTGCCTGTGCTGCCGCTCGACGACGAGGTCGTGCTGCCCGGGATGGTGGTTCCGCTGGACCTGAGCGATTCCGATGTGCGCGCCGCGGTGGAGGCCGCCCAGGCCGCCGCCCGCACCGCACCGGGAAAGCCGAAGGTGCTCCTGGTGCCACGCGTCGACGGGACCTACGCCGGTACCGGCGTGCTGGGCACGGTCGAGCAGGTCGGCAGGCTGGCCGACGGAGACCCGGGCGCCCTGATCCGCGGCCGCGGCCGCGTGCGCATCGGCGCCGGGACCACCGGGCCGGGCGCGGCGCTGTGGGTGGAGGGCACCCGCATCGACGAGAGCGTGCCCGACCCGCTGCCGGGACACGTGACCGAACTCGTCAAGGAGTACAAGGCGCTCGCCACCGCCTGGCTGCGCAAGCGCGGCGCCTGGCAGGTCGTGGACCGGGTCCAGGCCATCGACGACGTCTCCGCGCTCGCCGACAACTCCGGCTACTCGCCCTTCCTCACCACCGAGCAGAAGGTGGCCCTGCTGGAGACCACCGACCCGGTGGCCCGGCTGAAGCTCGCCACCCAGCAGCTGCGCGACCACCTCGCCGAGCAGGACGTCGCCGAGACCATCGCCAAGGACGTCCAGGAGGGCGTCGACAAGCAGCAGCGCGAGTTCCTGCTGCGCCGCCAGCTCGAAGCCGTCCGCAAGGAGCTGCGCGAGCTCAACGGCGAGAAGGAGGGTGAGGCGTCCGACGACTACCGCGCCCGCGTCGAGGCCGCCGACCTGCCGGAGAAGGTCCGCGAGGCCGCGCTCAAGGAGGTCGACAAGCTGGAGCGGTCCTCCGACCAGTCGCCCGAGGGCTCCTGGATCCGCACCTGGCTCGACACGGTGCTGGAGATGCCGTGGAGCGAGCGCACCGAGGACGCGTACGACATCCGGGGAGCCCAGGCCGTACTGGACGCGGAGCACTCGGGTCTGGAGGACGTGAAGGAGCGGATCACCGAGTACCTGGCGGTGCGCAAGCGGCGGAACGACCGGGGCCTCGGCGTGGTCGGCGGGCGGCGCGGCGGCGCCGTGCTGGCCCTGGTGGGTCCGCCGGGCGTGGGCAAGACGTCGCTCGGCGAGTCCGTCGCCCACGCGATGGGCCGCAAGTTCGTCCGGGTCGCCCTCGGCGGCGTCCGCGACGAGGCCGAGATCCGCGGCCACCGCCGTACGTACGTCGGTGCGCTGCCCGGCCGGATCGTGCGGGCGATCAAGGAGGCCGGTTCGATGAACCCGGTCGTCCTGCTGGACGAGATCGACAAGGTCGGCTCCGACTTCCGCGGCGACCCGGCCGCGGCCCTGCTCGAAGTCCTCGACCCGGCGCAGAACCACACCTTCCGGGACCACTACCTGGAGGTCGAGCTCGACCTGTCCGACGTCGTGTTCCTCGCGACGGCCAACGTCCTCGAAGCCATCCCGGAGGCCCTGCTCGACCGCATGGAGCTGGTCCGCCTCGACGGCTACACCGAGGACGAGAAGGTCGTCATCGCCCGCGACCACCTGCTCCCGCGCCAGCTGGAGCGGGCCGGGCTGGACAAGGACGAGGTGACGATCGACGAGGGCGCGCTGCGCAAGCTGGCCGGCGAGTACACGCGCGAGGCGGGCGTGCGCACCCTGGAGCGGTCCATCGCGCGGCTGCTGCGCAAGGTCGCGGCCCGGCACGAACTGGGCGAGCGCGAGCTGCCCTTCACCGTGACCGAGGGCGATCTGCGCGATCTGATCGGCCGGCCGCACCACGTGCCCGAGTCCGCCCAGGACCCGGCCGAGCGCCGCACCGCCGTCCCCGGTGTCGCCACCGGGCTCGCCGTGACCGGCGCCGGCGGGGACGTACTCTACGTGGAGGCGTCCCTGGCCGACCCGGAGACGGGCGCGGCGGGGCTGACCCTGACCGGCCAGCTGGGTGACGTGATGAAGGAGTCCGCGCAGATCGCGCTGAGCTTCCTGCGCAGCCACGGCGCCGAGCTGGAGCTGCCGGTGGGCGACCTGAAGGACCGGGGCGCGCACATCCACTTCCCGGCGGGCGCGGTGCCCAAGGACGGCCCGAGCGCGGGCGTCACCATGACCACCGCCCTGGCCTCGCTGCTCTCCGGCCGGCTGGTCCGTACGGACGTGGCGATGACCGGCGAGGTCTCGCTGACCGGACGGGTGCTGCCGATCGGCGGGGTGAAGCAGAAGCTGCTCGCCGCGCACCGGGCGGGGATCACCACCGTGATCATCCCCAAGCGCAACGAGCCCGACCTGGACGACGTCCCGGCGGAGGTGCTGGACAAGCTCGACGTCCACGCCGTCACCGACGTCCGCCAGGTCCTGGAGCTGGCGCTGTCGCCGGCGACGAACGGCGCGGCGCCGGAGGTTCCGGTCGCGGCGTGACGGACGCGGCCGGAAAGGGAAGGCCCGGGTCCCGTGAGGGAGGCCCGGGCCTTCACCGTGTCCGGTGGGACGGTGGGACGGTGGGACCCGGGCGGATCAGCCGAGCGCGAGGGCCCGCACCCGGTCGAGGGTGCCGTTGAAGCGGTCGTGGTCGCCGACGGTCGGACCGGTCGAGGTGTACTGCCACATCGTGTACGTGCTCCAGCCGGCGGGCAGTTCGCCCACGGTGGACGCGTACCGGGCGATCCACAGCGGAGTTGTGGAGGCGAAGCCGGCGTAGTTGCCGGTGCACTGCTTCCACCAACTGGTGGCCGTGTAGATGACGGCGTTCCGGCCGGTGCGGGCCTGGTACTGGTCCAGGAAGTCGCGGATCCAGCTCACCATCGCGCTCTGCGACTTGCCGTAGCAGTCGTCGCCGTACGGGTTCCACTCGATGTCCAGCACGCCCGGCAGGGTCCGTCCGTCGCCGGACCAGCCGCCGCCGCGGTTGACGAAGTAGTCGGCCTGGGCGGAGCCGCTCGACGTGTCGGGCGTGCCGAAGTGGTAGGCGCCGCGGACCATGCCGACGTCGTACGAGCCGTCGTACTGCTGCGCGTGGTACGGGTTGGTGTAGTACGTCCCCTCCGTGGCCTTGGCGTAGGCCCATCTGACCCCGCTGTTCCACAGGGTCTGCCAGGCGACGTCGCCCTGGTGACTGGAGACGTCCACCCCCTCCGTCTGGGTGGCGCGGGTGGTGGGGCGGCCGCCGCTGCCGTCATGGGCGACCACGCCCATGCCCATGTGGGCGGAGCCGCGCGGGGGAACGGTGGGGGCGGACTCGCCGGCCACGGCCGCGGGAGGGAGGGAGAGGACCGCGAGCAGGACCGCTCCGGCGGTCGCGAGCGCGCGTATACGGGTGAGGCCGGATCTGTGCACAGGCATGACGCATCTCCGAAAGGTCGGTGGGGGCGAACCCGGAATGTGACCCACATCGCATGTAGTGGGCATGCCACGTAATCGCCTGGTAAGGAAACTGCGCACGTGGACCACGACGGTGCGGAAACGTCCGCGCACTGCCGTTGGTCTACGCCTGCGAAATACTGGTGGAGCTGCGGCGACGTCGCCACTTGGCGGGAAACTTTCAGAACCGGAAAACCGAAGCAGGGGCAGACGTGCACGAAGACGGAAACGACGGCGGCGGGCGCACCGCCTCCCCGGAGCCCGCGCCGGGTGTGGACCAGCCCGGATTCCTCGCGC
Source organism: Streptomyces sp. NPDC031111 (assembly GCF_055570675.1). Classification (NCBI taxonomy): domain Bacteria; kingdom Bacillati; phylum Actinomycetota; class Actinomycetes; order Kitasatosporales; family Streptomycetaceae; genus Streptomyces; species Streptomyces sp. NPDC031111. The sequence goes on along the minus strand of NZ_JBVIGS010000007.1, from coordinate 289,326 downwards.
TGGAGCGCGAGTTGACGGTGCTGCTGCGGCGCGCCCGGGCCAGCCAGGGGGAGATGGCCCGCGCGGTCCATCCCGACCTGGAACCGTCCGCGTACGGGCTGCTGGTCCGTCTGGATGAGTGCGGCGGACAGCGGGCCACCGAGCTCGCCGCCTACATCGGGGTCGGCAAGGCGACGATGTCGCGGCAGTTGCGCGCGCTGGAGGAGCTCGGGCTCGTCGCCCGCGAGCCGGACCCGGCCGACGGCCGCGCCTGGCTGATCGCCCTCACACAGGAGGGACACGAACGGGTGAGCAGGGTCCGCGAGGCCCGCCGGGCGCGCTACGCCGGCCGGCTGGCCGACTGGGACCCGGCCGAGGTCACGGAACTCGCCCGACTGCTGAACCAGCTGAACCGGGGGATGGAGAAGTGACGGACCGCCACCGGCTCCCGCCCGGCGGCTGAAGCCGAGGGGTGCCTGCGCCGCCGGTGCGGCCGAGATGGGCCGGCGGCCCCCTGTCCGCGCGAGCGCGTTCGGGTGTGGCGCGCGCGTTTGCAACGCGGGGGGTGCGTCTACGCGATGGTGGAACCCCGAGCGCGATGGCTTCCCGCGCGTGGCGACCTTCCGCGCGCGGTCACCTGGGCGTGGTGGCTCCTGGGGGGGGGTGGTCTGCCGCATGTGGCGACCTCGCGCGCGGCGGCCTCCCGTGCGGTGCCCCCTGAGCGTGGTCGCCTCTGGGCGTCGTGTCTTCCCGCGCGCGGGGACATCGTGGGCGTGAGGCTTCTCGCGCGTGGCGACCTTCCGCGCGCGGTCACCTGGGCGTGGTGGCC
>NZ_JBVIGS010000007.1:0-288422 GCF_055570675.1 Streptomyces sp. NPDC031111 | reverse complement strand
GTGGTGGCTCCTGGGGGGGGGTGGTCTGCCGCATGTGGCGACCTCGCGCGCGGCGGCCTCCCGTGCGGTGACCTCCTGGGTGTGGTGGCCCCTGGGCGGCGCTGGTCTCCCGCGCGCGGCGGCCTCGCAGGCGGTGGCCTCCCGTGCGCGGTGGCCTGCCGTGCTTGGCTGCTTTCCGTGGGCCGGGCCGTTCCGTATGGCGGGTGGTCGGGCGAGGGTCCCCCTCGCGAGACGCCGGGCGTGGCCGGGGCCGGCAGGCGACGGCGCCGTTCGGGGTACCGTCCTGCCCGCCGGCACCGGCGCCCGTCCCCTAACGGGGTGACAGCTCCGCGTAGATCACCGTCGCGTCGTCGTGTGTCTTGCCACGGCGTGGCGGTACCCGGTCCGCGTCCGCCCGTTCCAGTGCCCGTACCCGGTTCACCAGGGAGCGTGCCCCCTCCTCGCGGACCAGGGTGAGGCAGTCCGTCCAGTCGCCCTCGTGGAACCTCTCCACCCAGCGCGTCGCCCCGTCCGTCAGCGCGGCCAGCGTGCGCACCTCGTCGCGCGGCAGGGAACCGGTGACCGCGCGGGACGCCACCGAGGGATCGGCCGCCGCCGTGAAGAAGCCGCCCTCCTTGTTGCGCAGCGTGGCGTCCACCAGGGCGTGCGTGGCCAGGGCGGAGCGGGGCAGGCGGTCCAGCCGGTCGTCCAGCAGCGCGGTGACCGAGCCGTCCGGGGCCTCGACGAGAAGCGCCGCGTCGGACAGCACCAGGTACTCGACCGAGGCCGGTGACCAGCGGGCCAGCGCCACCGTTGCCTGAGGCGTACGAGGGTGAGAAAGGTCACAGGTTGCCGCGTGGCTCCCGGCGGTACGCGCGAGGGCCCGGGAGAGCAGCTCGGCCAGCGGAACATCCGGGAGGGAAACGGTCAGTTCGGTCAGCGCGCCGCCGAGCCGGGCGGTGAACCAGGGCACCGAATGCAGACAGCCGCCCCCGTCCCGCGGCGGAGTGACCCCGTCCAGCACCACGAGCGAACCGCCCTGTCCGGAGGCGGGAAGTCCGACGCTCGCGAAGTCCTCGTTGGGGCGGCCGGGATCACCGGGCTCGGAAACAAGCTCAGTACGCATCCGGCCAGTCTGCACGAGCCCTTCACAAGGGTCGCCAAAGGCCCTCGCCGGTCGCCGAATCCCCGCGGTCCCGCAGGTCAGGCGCCTGGTTTGGGTGGGAATGCAGCGCTCCGGGAAGACGTGGCGGCGAATATTGCCACCGCCCGCCGCAGACGTCCAACCGGCGTGCCGCGCAAGGCCGCTGTCCGAGGCAACGGAACTTGCCCCCCAACTCACCTCCGGGGTTCACTCCTTCGAGTGGCGGGTCAGGTGATGCGCATCCACTGTCCGCGGTCACTGGGAGGGTCGGGGAGCGATGGGGGCGCCTCGCTGTCCGAGCACGGTCAGGAGCTCGGGGTGAACGCCCGCACCCGTTGACGGAGCGTCACCCGGACCCACGGGTACACGAGTCAGGAATGCGAGCACCGGTGCAGAAGTCGCGGCCTCGTCGCACAGGCAAGCAGACGGCCCCCACGGGGGACGCTGAGCAGACGCCCACCGTCGGCAGGGGCCGCCCCACCCATGTACGCAACCGGCTCATCGTCGCCGTGGCCGTCGTGGCCGCCGCGATCGCCGCCGCCGGTGCCCCCTCCGTGGTCGCGGCCTCCGGGCAGCTCGGCGACTCGCAGGAGCTGGTGACGCTCGCCGAGCAGACCCAGGACGCCCTCACCCTGGCGCACTCCCTCGCCGACGAGCGCGACGAGGTCGTCCCCTACATCGCGGCCGGCCGCGACAAGTCCAAGGCGCCCACCGAGGAGCACAGCGCCCGCGTCGACCGGCAGGTCGAGGAGCTGCGCGCCGACACCGACATCCCGGCGGAGCTGCGCGACGGCCTCGACGCCGTCGCCGCCGTGCGCCGGGCGGCGCTCACGGGCAAGAGCAGCGCTCTCGAAGCGCACCAGGCGTACTCCACCGCCATCACCCAGCTGCACCGGCTCGCCGAACAGCTGGCGGAGCGGACACCGCCCCGCGCGCCCTCCGGCGCCCACGCGCTCACCGAGCTGGACTCCGCCGTCCAGCAGGCCGCCGCCACCCGCGGACTCCTGCTCGCCGCGCTGAACGTGCCGGCCACCACGCAGACCGTGATCGACCCGATCACCGGCCTGCCCTCCACCACCACCGGCTCCACCGACGCCGACGCCAAGCGGCGCGACGCCCTGACCGCCGCCGCGCTCCAGGCCAGGCTGCGCTCCGACGCGGCCCTCGCCGACTTCCGCGACACCGCGCCCAAGGCCGCCCGCGCCTCCTACGACTCCACGGTCACCGGCCCCGAGGTCGAGACCGCCGAGAAGTACCTGGCGCGGCTCACCGACGAGCCCACGCTCACCGACGACGAACTCGACACCAGCGTCAAGAAGCTCCAGGCGGCGCTCACCGCGCGGGTCGAGACGATGCGCGGCGTGGAGTCCGCGCTCTTCGACAAGCGCACCAAGGACCTCGCCCAGCTGCGCGACGACGACGTCACCGCGCTGGAGATCCGCATCGCCGTCCTCGGCGCGCTGATGCTGCTCGCGATCGGTGTCGCCACCGCGATGGCCCGCACGCTCACGCGTCCGCTGTCCGTGCTGCGCCGGGGTTCCGCCCGCCTCGCCGAGGCGGAGGACCCCGCCGCCCAGGAGCCGGTCACCTTCACCGGCCGGAACGACGAGTTCGCGCAGGTCGTCCGCTCCGTCAACGCCCTCCACGCGCGCGCCGCCGCCCTCGCCGAGCGGATCGCCACGCTGGAGGCCGATCGCAAGCATCTGGTGGGCCAGCGGCAGAAGATGGCCGACGCCCGCGAGGAACTGCGCACCGAGCTTGCCGAGTCGGCGGCGCATCTGGAGCGGCTGCGCGCCGGCATCGGCGGCACGTTCGTCAACCTCGCCCTGCGCACCCTCGGACTGGTGGAGCGTCAGCTCGGCGTCATCGAGGGCCTGGAGGAGCGGGAGGACGACCCGGACCGGCTGGCCACCCTGTTCAAGCTCGACCACTTCGCCACGGTGATGCGCCGGCACAGCGAGAACCTCCTCGTCCTCGCCGGGACCGAGCACGGCCGGCAGACGGCGGGTCCGGTCCCGCTCGTGGACGTCGTACGGGCCGCGGTCAGCGAGATCGAGCGGTACGAGCGGGTGCGGATCGCCGCGCTGCCGCCGCACGCGCACATCGCCGGGTTCGCCGCGGACGACCTGTCCCATCTGCTGGCCGAGCTCATGGAGAACGCCACCTCGTTCTCCCCGCCCGACATGCCCGTCGAGGTCTCCGGCTGGCTGCTGGAGAACGGCGAGGTCATGCTCTCCGTGCAGGACGAGGGCATCGGCATGACGGGGGAGCGGCTGGAGCGGATCAACGCCCGGCTGACCGACGTCGACCCGGACGCCACGTACGACGCGGAGGGCGAGGACGGTCTCGGCCTCGGCCTGTACGTCGTGGCCCGGCTCGCCCACCGGCACGGGGTGCGGGTCCAGCTGCGCGAGCAGAAGCAGGGCGGCATCGCCGCGGTCGTCGTCCTCCCCGAGGGACTCCTGGCCCCCGCCACCCCCGGCGCGGTCCCCGCCTCCGTCGCCGGCGGCACGCCCACGTACTCCCTGCCGGGCGCCGACGCGGAGGCCAACTCCAACGTCCTCCACGGCCGCACGGAGACGGGCGACCCCCTGGTCGCCCTGGCGGAGAAGGCCGTACGCCACCGGGACGCGTCCGGTGCCGGGACACCGGACGCCGCGCCGGAGTCCCCGACGCGGGACGCCGCGGACACGTCCGCGTCGGGCGGGCCCGAGGAGCCGGCGCCGCACCCCGAGGACGCGTCGGAGGAGGCGGCCCCCGCCGAGGCCGGGCCGGACGGCGCGGACGACTCCGCGGAGCGGACGGACGTGCCGCCCGAGCGCCCCGCCGAAGTCACGATGGAGCTGCTCATCCCGGTACAGCCGGCCGCCCCGGCGCCCGCGCCGGAAGCCGCCCGGGACCACGGAACGGGCGACGAAGCCGGGCCCGCCGGGGCCGAGACCGCCCGCCCGGGTGCGGGCCACGTGGACGGACCCGACACCGGGACCACCGCCGCAGCCCCGCAGCCGGTCGACGAGGACGCCGACGCCGTAAGCCAGGACGCCGCGACCGCCGAGGCCCTCGTACACCAGGACGCCGCGACCGCCGAGGCCCTCGTACGCCAGGACGCCGGGGACGCCGGGACCGAGCACGCCCGGGTGGCCGACGGGGACGACGAGGAGCAGGTCACCGCCAAGGGGCTGCCCAAGCGCACACCGAAGATCACGGCGCCCACCGAGGCACCGCGACCGCGTACCGGGTCCGTGGACGCCGAGGCCCTGCGGCGTCGGCTCGGCGGTTTCCGCCAGGGGGCGGACGCCGGGCGCCGGGACGTCGAGGCGGAGCTCGCCGAACGGACCGGTGACCACCGGGCGCCGTCCGGCCCGGATGCCACAACCGAAGAGACCACGGGGGGCACAGTCGAGGAGGCAAGCAGTTGACCGCGCCCAGTACTGTCGGACTGAGCAGTGAGGCCCGCAACCTGCACTGGCTGTTGAGCAACCTCGTCGAGGAGGTGCCCGGCATCCTCTCCGTCGCCGTGGTCTCCTCCGACGGCCTGCTCCTGCTCTCCTCCGACGACAGCCGGAACGACGAGGCCCGCGAGGCACGCGGCGCGAAGCGCACCGGCCCCCGTGGCTCCGCCGCCGACCTGGCCACCGTCGTCTCCGGCATCGGCAGCCTCACCGTCGGCGCCTCGAAGCTGATCGACTTCGGTCCGGTCAAGCACACGATGGTGGCGATGGACGAGGGCAGCCTGTTCGTGATGTCCATCAGCGACGGCTCGCTGCTCGGCGTGCACGGCGCCGCGGACTGCGACATGAGCGTGGTGGCGTACCACATGGCGCTGTTCGTCGGCCGGGCCGGCCATGTCCTGACCCCCGAACTCCGCAGCGAGCTGCGCCAGTCCCTGGAGAACGAGTCCACCGGGAGTCGCCGATGAGCGCCAGGTCCAGGAAGAACCTCCCGGTCCGCGGCGGTGACCGCAAACCCGCCCGGGTCCGCCCGTACTCGCTCACCGGCGGCCGTACCCGGTTCGGTCACGTCCTGCTCGTCGAGACGTTCGTCGGCGCCACCGCCGGCACCGCCGCGCTGGAAGCCGCCGAGGAGCGCAAGGAACTGACGAACGGTGGTCTCACCTCCCGCGTGATGCCGGAGATGCGGGCCATCGTCGAACTGTGCCGCCGTATGCGTACGGTGGCCGAGATCGCCGCGCTGCTGAAGATGCCGCTCGGCGTGGTCCGCGTACTCCTGAGCGACCTCGCGGACCAGGGAAAGATCCGTGTCTACGGAACGGGAACCGGCCACGGCACGGGCCGCCCGGACCGCGCGCTGCTGGAAAGGGTGCTGAGTGGACTCCGTCGTCTCTGACGCCGCTCACGGCGTCTCCCCGCTCGTCGAGGACGACGAGCCCCTGCTGCCCTGGCAGACCGACCGCACCCGCGCGCCGATCGCCACGAAAATAGTCGTGGCGGGCGGCTTCGGCGTCGGCAAGACCACGCTGGTCACCACCGTCTCGGAGATCACGCCCCTGGAGACCGAGGCGCTGATGACCCAGGCCAGTGAGGAGCACGACGACCTCACCGGCACGCCGGACAAGCTGACCACCACCGTGGCCATGGACTTCGGCCGCATCACGCTCGACGACGACCTGGTGCTCTACGTCTTCGGCACACCCGGTCAGCAGCGGTTCTGGTTCATGTGGGACGACCTGGTGCGCGGCGCGATCGGCGCCGTCGTGCTGGCCGACACACGCCGTCTGAAGGACTGCTGGCCGGCGCTGGACTACTTCGAGAGCTGCGGACTGCCGTACGTCGTCGCGGTCAACCACTTCGACGGCAGTGAGCGCTTCGAGCCGGAGGACGTGCGGGAGGCGCTGACGATACCGCCGCACATACCTGTCATGATCATGGATGCGCGCCGCCGGATCTCCGTGATCGAGACCCTCCTGGCCCTGGTGGGCCACGCGCTCGACGAAACCCCCGAGTAGTCCCTTAGGAGCTCCCCCGTATGCGGAAGATACTCGTCGTCGGGGCCGGCCAGTCCGGCCTCCAGCTCGCCCTCGGCCTCCAGTCGCACGGGTACGAGGTCACCCTGATGTCCAACCGGACCGCGGACGAGATCCGCACCGGACGGGTGATGTCGACGCAGTGCATGTTCCACACCGCCCTCCAGCACGAGCGCGATCTCCAGCTGAACTTCTGGGAGTCCCAGGCCCCGAAGATCGAGGGACTCGGCGTCTCGGTCGCGGCCCCCGGCTCCTTCGACCCGGGCCCCTCGCAGCGCGCGATCGACTGGGTGGGCAGGCTCGACGGGTTCGCGCAGTCGGTCGACCAGCGGGTGAAGATGGCCGGCTGGATGGAGACCTTCGCCCAGCGCGGCGGCCAGCTGGTCATCCACGGCGCGGCCGTCGGCGACCTGGACTACTTCTCCCGCACGTACGACCTCGTGCTCGTCTCGGCGGGCAAGGGCGAGCTCGTGCAGATGTTCGGCCGCGACGCCGAGAGGTCCCCCTACAGCGAGCCGCAGCGCGCCCTCGCGGTCGCCTACGTCCACGGCCTCGGCCCGCGTCCGGAGCACCCGGACATGGAGGCGGTCCGCTGCAACCTGGTCCCCGGCGTCGGCGAGATGTTCATCATGCCGACGTTCACCACCTCGGGCCGCGCCGACATCCTGTTCTGGGAGGGCATACCCGGCGGCCCGCTGGACGCCTTCAAGGACGTCAAGGACCCGGCGGAACACCTCTCCCTGACCCTGGAACTCATGGAGAAGTTCCTCCCCTGGGAGTACGCGCGGGCCACCAAGGTCGAGCTGACCGACGCCGGCGGCACCCTCGCCGGCCGTTACGCCCCCACCGTCCGCAACCCGATCGGCCGGCTGCCCGGCGGCGGACTGGTCCTCGGCGTGGCCGACGTGGTCGTCGCCAACGACCCGATCACCGGCCAGGGCTCCAACTCCGCCTCCAAGTGCGCCGCCTCCTACCTGGCCTCGATCCTCGAGCACGGCGAGAAGGAGTTCGACGAGTCCTGGATGCAGGCGACCTTCGACCGCTACTGGGAGACGGCCCAGCACGTCACCAAGTGGACGAACGCGATGCTCGCGCCGCCGCCGGAGCACGTCCTCAACCTGATCGGCGCCGCCGGACAGCTCCAGCCGGTCGCCGACCGCTTCGCCAACGGCTTCAACGACCCGGCCGACTTCGAGAACTTCTTCTACGAGCCGGAGAAGACGGGCGCCTACCTGGCGGAGGTCTCGGGCGCCGGCGCGTAACCGGCCGCGTACCCCTCGTCGGACCCGTCCGTCGCCCCCTCGGGGAGCTCCGGCGGCACATACCGCCGCACGGGCTCCCCGGCCGGGTCGGGGCGTACGGCGCCCAGGACCGGGTTGGCCGCGACGGGGGAGACCTTGATCCGCGCGCCGGGGCGGGGAGCCTGCACCACCATGCCGTCGCCGAGGTACAGGGCGACGTGCGTGGCCTCCGGGAAGTAGACGACGAGGTCCCCCGGCCGCAGCTCCGTCAGCGGCACCCGCTCCAGCAGCGCCCACTGCTCCTGGCTGGTCCGGGGGATCGGCGTCCCGGCGGCGTCCCAGGCCTCGGAGGTCAGCCCCGAGCAGTCGTACGTGGCCGGCCCCTCCGCACCCCACTCGTACGGCTTCCCGAGCTGTTCCACGGCGTAACGCACGGCCCGTTCGCCCGCCGCCGACGGCGCGCCGCCGCTGCCCAGCGCCCCGGAGGACACCAACTCCTCCTGCGCCTCGGCCACGTTGGCCCGTTCCAGCGCGGCCAGCGCGGCGAGCTGTTCGGCGGTGAGCGAGGCGAGCAGCCCCTCGACCGAGCGGAGCCGCTCACGGACCTCGTCCCGCTGCTTCCCGCGCCGCTCGGTGAGGGCGAGCTGCGTGGCGAGGGCCTTGCGGGCCCGGCGGGCCAGCTCGGCGGCCTCCTTCTCGTCCCCGGTCAGCCGCCCCACCGTCTCGGCCCGCTCCCGCGCCAACTGCCCGATCACATGCCCCTGTTCGAGGGCGCGCTGCGGATCGCGCGCGAGCAGCAGCCGTACGTAGGGGGAGATGTCGGTGACGCTCTGGTACTGCTGCCGGGCCAGCCGGCCGGCCGCGCCCCGGCTGTCGCGCAGCGAGTGCCGGGTGCGGGCGAGGGCCCGGTCCAGCCGCTCGGTCTCGGCCCGCTGCCTCTTCAGCCGTTCCTCGGTGGCGTTGTAGGTCTCGGTGGCCTTCTCGGCCTCCCGGTACAGGGTCTGAAGCTCCGTCAGCAGCTCGGCGACGGAGCGCTCGCCGCTGCCGCCGCCCGGTTCGGGAACGGCCGCCGCGGGCACGGGCGCCAGGACGGCCCCGGCCGCCAGCGCCGCCGTACACACCAGACGCAGAAGCTTTCCTGACACGCCATCACCTCCGACCGCGGGCGGCTCGTCCGCTCCGCATCGCGAGCATCAGGCGGGTCCGCGGGGTCCGCTCGCCGAGTGTGCGCGGTTCGGCGCAACCCCGTCACCCGTCGGCGTCGTCCGGCTTGCCCTTCGGCGTGGCGTCTGGATCGGGCGAGGGCTTCGACCACGGCCACTTGAGGCCGCCGCCGGCCTGCCCCGTGGGGTCGTACAGGTACTTCCAGCCCCGCGTCAGCCCGGTCCGCGCGCTCTGCGCCCGGGGCACCCGCCGGTAGACCAGCACGGTGGGCGGGCCGCCGTCCGGGGCCGGGACGGGGATGCGGTACGTCTTCGGCGGATGCCCGGTGATGCCCAGGAGCACGGGCAGCACGCGCCCGTCCATGGGCCCGCCCTCGAACGGGGTGTCTTCGCTCTTCACGCCACCAGTGTCAGTGATGCGCCGGCCGTCAGAGGTCCATGGCCAGCGCCGCGACCAGCGCCTCGGTCTGCGCGTCGCGCCGCGCGGTCACCGCGAGCAGTGCCACGAACTGTTCCACGAGCCACTCCCGCAGCTCGTCCAGGGGCGGCTGCTTCTCCTCGTCGAGCCAGATCAGCGAGGCCGCCTCCACGGCGGTGATCCACATCCGGATGGTCATCCGCAGCCGGGGCCCGGGCTCGGCCACCCCGAGATGGCTGAGGATGTGCTCGGCGGCGGCCCGGCGCACCCCGTCCACGAGGGCGGTCGTACGGGAGGTCTCCACCACGCTGCCGCCCTGGAGCAGCGCGCTGAACCCGGTGTCGTGATGGTCGACGAACGCGAGGTAGCGGTCGAGGGCCCGGGACAGCCGGGGCAGCAGCGGGCCCTCGTGCGGCTCGTCGAAGCAGTGCCGCAGCTCGTCGGCGGCGGACCTGAGGGCCGCCTCGTACAGCTGCTGCTTGCCGCCCGGGAAGTACCGGTAGACCAGCGGCCGTGACACGCCGGCCGCCTCCGCCACGTCGTCCAGGGACACGTCCTCCGGGGCGCGGTGGGCGAAGAGGGACAGCGCGGCCTCGAGCAGCTGGCTGCGGCGTTCCTCGACACTGAGCCGCCGGTAGGCGGGCGTGGGGGCCTGCGGGGTCATGCCCGCAGCGTAACCGCCCGCCCACACCACCCGCCCGGCTACGCCGACGGCCCCGACGACTTCCAGAGCTTCCGTCCGACCCCGCGCAGCACGCCGATGTCGTCCAGGCTGTGTTCGATGTGCGGCTCCGCCGCGTGGCGGGAGCCGCTTCGGGTGGTGGGGGTGCGGGGGTGAGGCGTGGTGGCGTGATGCGGCCGCTGTGTCCGGGGACCGGTCACGCGAGCAGCCCCGACGACTTCCAGAGCTTCCGTCCGACCCCGCGCAGCACGCCGATGTCGTCCAGGAAGTCGGTGAGTCGCTTCGACCCCTGCTGCATCACGTCCCGGCGGTGGGTGCTCGCCCTGACCTGGGCGACGGCCTCCCGCTTGTCCAGGCCGACGTTCGTGTACACCTCGGGGTTCACGAAGGCCACCGAGAACACCCGGGCGAACTCTCCCGAGGTGACGCGGGTGAACTCCTGGGACCACTTCGGCGCGGTCACCATCTGGCGCCGCAGCTCCTCACGGGCGTAGCGCACATGCCGTGCCTCCTCCACGACATGGATGCGCGTGACGCCCCGGATCAGCGGCTGGACCCGCTCGTCCGGGAAGGTCAGCCGCTGCATCCAGTCGAGGACCTCCTCGCCGAGCAGGGTCGCCGTGAAGGAGCCGGGCGTGGTGGAGATGGTCTTGAACAGCCGGCCGAGGTTCTGGTGGACCCGGCTCACCGGGTACCAGGGGGTGCCGCCGCGGGTGATCAGCCGGGCGAACATCTTGGAGTGCCGGCACTCGTCCTCGATCTCGGTCAGCGCGTACCGCACGTGCGCGCTGGTGGCGGCCTTGTCGTAGATGTGCCGTACCAGCAGCTGCATCAGGATCACCTCGAACCAGATGCCGAGGGAGGCGAGGGCCGCCGCCTCGTGCTGGGAGAGCAGGATGCGCTGCTCCTCGCTCATCCGCCGCCACATCGGGGTGTCGTACAGCGACACCAGCTCCGGCGGCCAGAACCACTTGCCCTCCTCGAAGGACGCCTCCCAGTCGAGCTCCTTGTCCGGGTCGAAGGAGTGCTTCGCGGAGGAGTCGAGCAGCCGTTGGGCCACCTGCTCCCGGTCCTTGAGCAGCCCGAGCGCGTCCCGCAGGCCATCGAGCGCGTCGGCTTCCGACAGGGTCGTCATGACGGTTCCACCTCATGGGCGTCTCGGGTTACCGGCGGTTCACCCACTTATGAGACTGCCTGTCAGCAAGCCCGTCAATCCCCCGCGCGCGAGTTGTTGACGACCGGCCCACCGGACGCGCCCGCCCCGGCGCCGACTAGGCCGAGCAGCCCAGCCCCTCCGGCACCTCGCCTATCAAGGGCTCCGCGCCGCCCGGCGGGAACGACGTGCGCAGGGTGAAGGCGTACGGCGTCGGGCCGTGGGTGCGCAGATGGAGGAGGCGGGACTCGGCTTCCGCGACCGTCGGGCGATGGCCGGACGGGACCCACCACAGGGTCGCCATCGCCTCCTCGACGCGCTCGAACCACTCCCTCCGCCGGGCCAGCATCTCCCGGTGACGGCCCTGGTACATGTACGCCGTCAGCGCGTCGGCGTCCCGCCACACCGACATGTTGATGATCAGCCAGGAGTCGCCGAAGACGGGGATGTCCGTCGCGTCGCCCTCCTCGCTCTGGAGGCGCCAGACGAAGCCGGCGGCGGCGTCGGCGTCCGCGTTCACCGGGTCGAGGCCGGCGACGAAGTCCTTCAACTGCGGGGAGTCCAGCGGGGCCTTGAGTCGGGCGATGTTCACCTGGGCGAGTTCGTACGCGGTCTCGGTCATGTACCGAACGTTAGGTCGGGAATCCGGCGCTCCGGCACCCCTGTCTCACCAAGTGGGCCGACCCGCCTACGACTTCAGCACCGCCTCCATCACCGCCCGCGCGATCGGCGCCGCCGTCCCGCCCCCGCTGATCTCCCGCCGGTTCGCCGCCGCGTCCTCGACCACCACCGCGACCGCCACCTTCGCCTCCATGTCCGTACCGCCCTGCGCCCAGGAGATGAACCAGGCGTACGGCGTGCCGGAGTTGCCCAGGCCGTGCTGGGCGGTGCCGGTCTTGCCGCCGACGACGGCGCCGGGGATCGCCGCCTTCTTTCCGGTGCCGTCCTCCACCACGCCCCGCATCAGCTCCCGCAGCCGGATCGCCGTCGCCGGATACATGGCCCGCCGCACCGGACGAGAACCGGCCGTCGACACCGTGCCGCCCCCCGCCCGCGTGGTCCGTTCCACCAGATACGGCTCCCGCACCTGCCCGCCGCCCGCGACGGCCGCCGCCACCATCGCCATCTGGAGCGGTGTCGCCCGCGTGTTGTACTGCCCGATCGACGACAGCGCGAGCTGCGCCCGGTCCACGGTGCTGTCGAAGGTGCTGCGCGCCACCCGGAACGGGATCCGTACGTCCGTGTCGTTGAACCCGAAGCTCTCCGCCGCGGCCCTCATCCCGTCCACGCCCGTCGCCACCCCCAGCCCGGCGAACACCGTGTTGCAGGACCGCACGAACGCCTTCCGCATCGAGGCGTCCTCGCACCCCTTGGACCCGTTGACCAGCCGGGTCCGCGTCCCCGGCAGGGTGTACGGGTCGGGGGAGTCGGTCGGCTCGTCCAGGTCCCTCACCACACCCGCGTCGAGCGCGGCCGCCGCGGTGACCACCTTGAACGTCGAACCCGGCGGATACGTCCGCTGCACCGCCCGGTTCAGCATCGGCCGGTCCGGATCGGCGTTCAACCGCGCCCAGGCGTCCCGCGCGGTCCCGCCGTTCCCGGACAGCAGCGCCGGGTCGTACGACGGGACCGACACCAGCGCCAGGATCCTCCCGGTCGACGGCTCCACCGCCGCCACGGCCCCCTTCCGCGAGCGCAGCCCCTCGTAGGCCGCGCGCTGCGCCGCCGGGTCGATCGTCGTCACCACATCGCCGCCGGCGTTGCGGGAGCGCGTGAACTCGTTCCACAGCGGCAGCGGCGCCAGCACCGGGGAGGCGCCGGACAGCAGCCCGTCCTCCGTGTGCTCCAGCAGTGTCGTGCCGTACTCCTGCGAGGCGAAGCCGGTCACCGGGGCGTACAACGGCCCGTCGCGGTACGTCCGTTCGTAGCGCAGATGCTCTCCGGTGTCGCGGGAGCCGGTGACCGGCCGGTCCCCGACCAGGATGTCGCCGCGCGGCTGCTGGTAGCGGGCGAAGGCGTCCCGGCGGTTGGCAGGGTTGCCGGCGTAGGTGTCGGCGTACAGGATCTGGACGCGGGCGGCGTTCACCAGCAGGGCCACCAGCAGCAGGGCGCAGAACAGGGCGGCGTGCCGGATGTGCCGGGTCACCGGGGCGCACCTCCGCCGCTCCACCGGGTCACCGGACGGCACTCCCGCCGCCCTGCCGCCGCGCGGAGTCGCTCAGCCGCACCAGCAGCGCCACGATCGCCCAGTTGGTCACCACCGACGAGCCGCCCTGCGCCAGGAACGGCATCGCCATCCCGGTCAGCGGGATCAGCCCGGTCACCCCGCCCGCGATCACGAACACCTGGAGCGCCACGAGCGAGGCGAGGCCCACGGCGAGCAGCCGGCCGAACGGGTCGCGCAGGGCGAGGCCCGCCCGGTAGCCGCGCTCCACCAGCAGCCCGTAGAGCAGGAAGATCGCGGAGAGCCCGGCCAGGCCCAGCTCCTCGCCGGCCGTCGCCAGGATGAAGTCGGACTTGACCGCGAAACCGATGAGCACGGAGTGCCCGAGCCCCAGCCCGGTGCCGAGCGTGCCGCCCTCCGCGAAGGCGAACAGGGACTGGGCCAGCTGGTTCGGGCCCTCGCCCGCCTCGATGGAGGCGAACGGGTGCAGCCAGGTCTCGATCCGGTGGTGCACATGCGGTTCCAGCCGGCCCACGGCCACCGCCCCCAGCGAGGCCAGCAGCAGGCCGACGGCGATCCAGCCGGTGCGGCCGGTGGCGACGTACAGCAGGACCACGAACAGGCCGAAGAACAGCAGCGAGGTGCCGAGGTCCCGCTCCAGCACCAGCACGCCCACACTGACCAGCCAGACGGCGACGATCGGGCCGAGCACCCGCCCGGTGGGCACTTGCAGCCCCCAGACGCGTCGGCCGGCGTAGGTGAGGGCACTGCGGTTCGCGGCGAGGTACGCGGCGAAGAAGACCGCCAGCAGCACCTTCGCGAACTCGCCGGGCTGAATGGAGAATCCGGCGACCCGGATCCAGATCCGGGCCCCGTTCACCGCCGGGAAGAGGATCGGGACCGTCAGCAGCACGAGCGCGACGGTGACACAGACGTAGGTGTAGCGCTGGAGCACCCGGTGGTCGCGCAGCACCAGGACGACCCCGATGAACAGCGCCACGCCCAGCGTCGACCAGACCAGTTGGGTCGGGGCCGCCGGGTCTCCGGGTGTCTCCAGGTCGAGCCGGTAGATCAGCACCAGGCCGAGGCCGTTGAGCAGCACCCCGATGGGGAGCAGCACCGGGTCGGAGCCCGGGGCGCGCCAGCGCACCGCCAGATGGGCGACCAGCGCGAGCACACCGAGCCCGGCGCCGTAACCGGCGGCGCCGGGCGGGACGGTGCCGTTCCTGGCGAGGCCGACGGCGCAGTATCCGTACACCGACAGCAGGACCGCCAGGACGATCAGGGCGAGTTCGACGCCCCGGCGCCCGGAGCGGCGGACGGTGGACGCCGGCGGATCCGCCGTCGCCAGGGTGATGCCGGCCTTGCTCATGTCCGGAACTTAACCGAATAGGGCGCCTTGCGTGCTTCGCTCATCAGCACCAGCGTGGCGCGGGACCGATGTTGTCGATGTGGGCGGCCGGGCCCCAGGCCCAGGTGCCGTCCGTGAGGAGGTACCAGAGGGGGTTGTGGTCCACCTTGTCGCCGGGGACCTTGCAGAAGATCGAGACGACATCGCCCTTGTGGGCGTACCGGATGATCTGCGAACCCCGGTTCGGGGCGCTGCGCAGGGCCAGCGACCCCGTCGTGACGACACCCTTGTACTGGCCCTGGTTGCCGTGGTCGCCCCCGGCCTGGTTGCCAAAGTCGCCGTTGCCGCCCTGCTGGTTGGCGTTCCCACCCTGCTGGTCGGAGTGGCCGCCCTGCTGGTTTCCGACGCCACCTTGCTGGTCGCCGTTGCCACCCTGCTGGTTTCCGGCACCACCCTGCTGGTCGCCGTTGCCGCCCTGCTGGTCGGAGTGGCCACCTTGCTGGTTTCCGGCGCCACCTTGCTGGTCGCCGTTGCCTCCTTGCTGATTGCCGCCGCCCTGCTGGCTCCAGTTCCCCTGGTCGCCGCCCTGGTTCGGGTCGTCGGCGGCGACGGCGGGGGTGACGGCGGTCGCGACCGCGAGGGCCCCGGCGGCGAGAGCTATGGGCAGTCGGCGGGCGAGCCGGGGACGTGGGGGACGCAGGGACATGGGGGTACCTCCACATACGGGGAAAACGGGTCGAAGGTGACTCATCGCCACACTAGGAGCGGCCCTCCGCGCCCGCCCGCCCTGCTGCGCCATCGGGGACGGCGCCACCCGACCCGCCTACTCCGTCAGCTCCTCCAGCAGCCGTGCCGTGGGCAGCCCCGCCCGGAGGTAGTCCACGAAGAGGTCGTTGTGCAGGGCCCAGGACGAGCGGCGGGAGCGGATCAGCCGGATCGCCGCCTCGGCGGTCCTGCCCTGCCGCATCAGCGCGTGCGCGACCACCAGACCCGAACGGTTGTACCCGTGGTAACAGCGCACGAGGACCGTACGGCCGTCCTCCAGCGCCTCGCACGCCGCCTCGGCGAGCCGGATCACACCCGCGAGCTGTGTCCCGTCCAGCGGCCCGTCGGGGATGGGCCACACATGGTGCTCGACCCCGGGGTCCGGCCCGTGCCCGGGCAGCCGCAGCAGCGTCTGCACAAGATCGAACTGCCCGTTCACCACGGCGAACTCCAGCTGCCCGGCCAGGCCCCGGAACTCGTGCCCGCCCATCCACAGACCGGGCAGGATCTCGTTCCACGGACTGTCCGGAGCCGGTACGTCGGGTTGCTTCCTGCGGGTACGCAACGGCGCCTCCCCACCCTGACCGCCCAACTCCTCTCAAAGGTAACCGGCTTCTTGCCCCTGGAGCACCCCGCCTGTTCCCATGGACATGGGGTGATGGTGCATGAACGGACTGCGCGTCATACCGACCTACCGGCACGGCGGGGAAAGGCTGTACGTCTGCCTCCCGGACGGCAGGAACCTCGCCTGGTACGACCGTGAGACGGCCCGGGTGAACCTGCTGGCCCAGGACCAGGAGGAGGACGTGCTCACCGCGCTGCGCCCCTTCCTCACCGGCCAGGTCTCGGTCGGCCCGCCCCCGGTCCCCACCCCCGCCGAGCTGGCACGTCTCTCCCTGCACCCCGACGACGACCTCGCGCCGAACCGCCCCGGTGAGGCACTGATCGTCGCCCTCGACCGCGACCCGGCCCCGCCCCGCCGGTTCCGCCCCGACCCGCGCCGCAGGGCGCTCACGGCGGAACAGACGGTGGGCGGCGCCCTGGACCACCTGGAAGGCGCGGGCTGGTACGCGCTGCACTCGATCCCGCTCCCCGGGGGCGACCGCGTCCACCACCTGCTGATCGGCCCCGGCGGCCTGTACGCCGTCCACACCCTGTACGCCCACCGGCAGCGGGTGACGGTCGCCGACCCCCGGGTCGCCCTGGGCCGCCAGGAGGCGCTCCCCCTGCTGCGCCGCGTCCGCGCCGACGCCGACCGCGCCTCCCACGCCCTCACGGCCGAGGTCCACCCCGTGCTGGTCCTCGTCGGCGCCTCCGACGTGACCGTCCACGTCCCGCCCCGCGAGGTGCGCGTCCTGACCGACGGGGACGTGGCGGTCCTGGCCCGGCTGGGCGGCGTGCTGAAACCCGCCGACGTGGAGGCCCTGCACGCGACGGCCCGGGACCGGAACACCTGGGCGCGGCTGTGAGCGGCCGTCCCTGAGGCGACTCACGGCAGCGGGCCCGCGTGCCCCCGGTCCAGCAGCGGCGCCAGCAGATCGCCGTAGTCCTGCACGCGCGGCCCGATGTCCGGCGCCCGGAACACCATCCGCTCCGGCGCCCGGCACTCCTCGACCTCGTCCCAGGTCACCGGCGCCGACACCAGCGGCTCGGCCCGTGCCCGCAGCGTGTACGGGGTGGCCGTGGTCTTGCGGGCCGCGTTCTGGCTCCAGTCGACGAAGACCTTCCCGGGCCTGAGACTCCGGGTCATCCGGTGCAGCACCAGACCCGGCATGGCCTTCTCCGCCTCCACGGCGAGCGTCTTGGCGTACTCCGACACCTGATCGGACGAGGAGCCCCGGACCGCCGCCAGCAGATGCAGCCCCTTCGACCCGGAGGTCTTGGCGTACGCCTCGATCCCGTCCGCCGCCAGCCGTTCCCGCAGCCACACCGCGACCTCGCAGCAGTGCACGATCGTCGCCGGCGCCCCGGGGTCCAGGTCGAACACGATCCGGTCGGCCTGCCCCGGCGCGTCGATCAGCCACTGGTGGGTGTGGAACTCGGCGACGAGATTCGCCGCCCACATCAGGCTCGGCAGATCCTGCACCAGCACCATCCGGGCCGGTCCCTCGGTCCTCGGCACCTCGGCGGTGGTGACCCACTCGGGCGTACCCGGTGGCACGTTCTTGGTGAAGAACACCTGGCCGTCGGGCCCGTCCGGGTACCGCAGGAAGGACACCGGCCGCTCCCGCAGATGGGGAAGCAGCACGTCGGCGACGGTCGCGTAGTAGTGCAGTACCTCCGCCTTGGTGAACCCGGTGGCGGGATACAGCACCTTCTCCAGATTGCTGAGCGCGAGCCGTCGCCCCTCCACCTCAGTGATAGGCGCCATACGATGAGACTCCCACGCAAAGCGTGACAAACACCCCGACAGTGATCGGCAGACGACCGGAAAGGTGCTGCACGTGAGATCCATTTGGAACGGCGCGATCTCTTTCGGCCTGGTCAGCATCCCGATCAAGCTCGTGAACGCCACCGAGAACCACTCGATCTCCTTCCGCCAGATCCACACGGAGGACGGCGGCCGGATCCGGTACCGCAAGTTCTGCGAGCTGGAGGACCGCGAGGTCACCGGCCAGGAGATCGGCAAGGGGTACGAGGACGCGGACGGCACGATCATCCCGATCACCGACGAGGACCTGTCCCAGCTGCCGATCCCCACCGCCCGGACGATCGAGATCGTCGCCTTCGTCCCCGAGGACCGGATCGACCCGCTCCAGATGGACGCGGCGTACTACCTCGCGGCGGGCGGGGCGCCGGCGGCCAAGCCGTACACGCTGCTGCGGGAGGCGTTGAAGCGGAGCAACAAGGTGGCCATCGCCAAGTTCGCGCTGCGCGGCAAGGAGCGCCTGGGCATGCTCCGGGTGGTCGGCGACGCGATCGCCATGCACGGCCTGCTCTGGCCGGACGAGGTCCGCGCCCCCGAGGGGGTCGCGCCCGACACCAGCGTCACCGTACGGGACCAGGAGCTGGACCTCGCGGACGCCCTGATGGACACCCTCGGCGAGGTCGACCTGGAGGACCTGCACGACGAGTACCGCGAGGCGGTGGAGGAGGTCATCGCCGCGAAGGCCTCCGGCGAGGCCCCGCCGGAGGCTCCCGCCCCGGAGCGGGGCGGCGGCAAGGTCCTGGACCTGATGGCGGCCCTGGAGAACAGCGTCCGCGCGGCCCGTGAGTCCCGTGGCGAGGAGGCCGAGGTCAAGAGCCTGCCGCAGCGCAAGACGTCCCGCTCGACCCCCAAGGAGACCGGCGGCAAGAAGTCGACGTCGACGGCGAAGAAGAAGACGGCCTCGTCGGCCAGGAAGTCGACCTCGAAGACGACCCAGCCGGAGAAGAAGACGACGAAGAGCACGGCGAAGAAGACGCCCGCGAAGAAGACGACGGCGAAGAAGACCACGTCCCGGAAGCGTTCCGCTTGACCCCGCGTTGGTGCGGGCCGGGGGTTGGTCGCGCTGCCCGGCGCTTGCGGGGTGCCTCCCCCACTCTCGGCTTCGCGAGAGCGGGAGGTACCCCCATCGCCCCAGCGGCAGGACTGCCCGCGGAGAGGCGGCAGACGGCTGCCCGCGGTGGACGCGGCGGACCGCGGAGGGCGGGCGCAGGGGCCGCACCTCAGGCGGCCGATTGCCGCCGACGGCGCGGAGGGGACGGGGCGGGGGTGGCCGCCCGCAGCGGCTGGCGCGTCCGCGCCCCGCACCTCTTCGAGTGACCCAATCGCGCCAGTCCGAGGACGGACACCCCCGACCCGGCCCCGCCCCACCCACCGGCCCTGGGCGCCCCACCGCCTACGCGACGCGCCTCAGCGCCAGCACCGCGTTGTGCCCCCCGAACCCGAACGAGTTGCTCAGCACCAGATCCCCCGCGTCCGGCAGCACCCGCGGCTCCCCCCGCACCACATCCAGATCGATCGCGTCGTCGACCTCCCCGCACCCGACGGTCGGCGGCACCACCCTGTGGTGCAGCGTGAGCACCGCCGCGACCGCCTCCACGCCACCCGCGGCCCCCTGAAGGTGCCCCAGATGCCCCTTCAGCGCCGTCACCGGCACCGCACGCCCCCCGAGCACCCCCCGCAGCGCCCGCGCCTCCGCGAGATCGCCGTCGACCGTGGCGGTGGCGTGCGCGTTGACGTGGACGACGTCCGCCACCTGGCCACCCGCGTCCCGCACGGCCCGCCGCAGCGCGAGCGCGATGCCGTCGCCCGACGGATCCGGCGCCGCCACGTGGTGGGCGTCGGCGGACAGCCCCCATCCGGCGGCCTCGCAGTAGATACGGGCCCCACGGGCGCGCGCGTGCTCCTCGGACTCCAGGACGAGCACCCCCGCCCCCTCCCCGTTGACGAACCCGTCGCGGTCCTTGGCGAACGGGTGCGAGGGCGAGCCCGCGGACGGGTCCCCCTCCGCCAGCGCCCGCATCGCCGCGAACGACGCCATGATCGCCGGCGTGACGACCGCCTCGGCACCGCCCGCGAGGGCGACGTCGACCCGCCCGTACCGGATGCGGTCGACGGCCTGCCCGATCGCCTCGGTGCCGGAGGCGCACGCGCTGGTCACGGTGCGTGCCTCACCGGTGATGTGCAGGTCGAGCGAGACCTGCGAGGCCGCCTGCGAGGGCACGGTCATCGGCGTGGTGAGCGGTGACACACCCCGCGGCCCCTTGTCGCGCAGCTTGCGGTCCCCGCCGACCAGCACCGACGCGTCCCCGAGGATGGCGCCGAGGCTCACCCCGACCCGTTCCGGGTCGAGCCCGCTCTCGCGCGTACCGCCCTCCGCGTACCCCGCGTCGGCCCACGCCTCCCGTGCCGCCAGCACGGCGAACTGCGCGGCCCGGTTCATCCGTCGCGCCGCCTGCCGGGGCAGCAGCCCGGCCGGGTCCACCGGCACGGTTCCGGCGATCCGCACCGGCAGCCCGTCGAACTCCTCGTCCGCCAACTCCCGTATGCCGTGCCGCCCTTCGAGCAGCCCCTGCCACAGCTCTCCCGCGCCGAGGCCGAGCGGGGTGACCGCACCGAGCCCGGTGACGACCACTCGTCGCGCCCCGGCCGCCTCCGCCGCCCGCACGGGGCGCGGTTCATGACGTACGACGTCACCCGCACCGTCGGCCTCGGCGGCCCACCGGCGCACGTCGGCGTCGGACGCCTGCTCGGTCGCGCCCTCGTCCTCGGGGTGCCAGGCACCCCAGCGGCGGACGTACGTCACCTCGTCGGCCCGCGGGTCGACGGCGCGCAGCGTGTGCAACCGGTCCCCGTCCCGGAACTCCACCTCGTCGAGCGCGGGAGAACTCACCAGCGGGACCGCGGCCACGTCCATCCGCCGCCCGGCGACGGTCACCCGCTGCTCGCGGCGCAGCACTTCCTCGTGGTCCACCCCGCCGAGCGGCGGCCGCAGGGTGACCCGGATCACCTCCGGGCCCTCGGGCAGTGTGTGCGTCACGACATGCCACCGGTACCGCGCCGCGTCGTCGTGGGACAGGGCGAGCAGATCTCCGGGGACGACCTCGGCGGCGGTAACCGCGTACGGGCGTATGGGTACTTCAGGCGTTTCGGGGGAGTGGGTCATGGCCGCGCATGCTCTCTTTGGTCCGAACTGTCGTACTGGGGGCGGTTACGAGTGTTCTGTACGAAGTGCGAACCCACCATTGCTGAATCGCGGGCATGTCCGATTTGCCACGTTCTACCAGGTGGGTGACGCGAGACACACCCGGTAACTCGTCGCCACGGTAGCCGAGTTACCCAGGCGTAGTCGGGGTGTGGAAAACGTCACGACTCCGTCGCCAGCCGCCATGTCCGCCCCGCCAACTCCTCCGCGTACCCCGTCGGGGAGGGATCGCTCGGCAACTGGGCGGGCACGGTGGTGTTCTTCTTCGTGCCGGGCCGGTCGGCGAACAGGGCCACGGACAGGCTGAGTCGGGAGTCGTACCCGACGGACCAGACGGTGCGCCGGGTGATCCCGCCACCGGCCCCGCCGGTGCCGAACGCGCCGCCCCCGTCGGCTCGTACCGCGACGAGACCGCCGGGTGCGGCGGCCTGCCCGACGAAGCCCTTCCGCGCCTGGGCCGTCACCATCTGGGCGCCCTTCTCATCCAGGACCCGCCGCGTCTCGGGCCGCGCGGTGTGAACGACCCGCCCCTCTCGGGTGATCCGGGTCACAGTATGGGGCGTCGCATACGTCCCGCCCGCCGCCACGGCCGCATACGCCGAGGTCAGCCGCAGCGGAGTCGGTGCCGGAGATTCCCGCAGCCCTTTCAGCGGACCGCCGAGCCGCACCCCGGCGAAGGGATCGAGTACCGAACCGGCCTCCACCGCCCCGCTCACGGCGTCGTTGAACGGCTGCCGCGCGTAGTCCGCCCCGCCGTAGAGCACCCGCACCGCCCCGTCGCCGGGCTCGATCCCCACCACCGCCGTGTGCACCCGGACGTCGTCGCCACCGGAACCCTTCCCGTCCTTCGCGTGGTCCTTCACCGCCTCGGCGGTCGCGTCCTGCAACGCCAGATCGAAGGTGGTGTGCACGGTGTAGCCGCCGCGCGCCAGCTGGTCCTCGGTGATCCCGAGCCGCTCGGCGGCCTCCTTCGCGGCCACGTCGATCAGATACTGCCGCTGCCCCTCCGTCCCACCCGGCGGATAGAACCGGAACGCCGGGAAGCGCGCGGCGGCCCGCTCCTCACCCGTGATGGTCCCGCCGGCCTCCATCGCGTCGAGCACCCACTCCCACCGGTCGCGGAGCCTCTCGGTCACCTTCGGATCGGAACCCGCCTTCTCGTAGTACGACGGGATGTTGACGATCGCCGCCAGAGCCGCGCCCTGGGAGATCGTGAGGTCCTCGGCGGTGACATCGAAGTAGTTGCGGGCGGCGGCCTGGACACCGGCCGCGCCCCGGCCGAAGTACACCGTGTTGAGATAGCCCTCCAGGATCTCGTCCTTGTCGCGCGTACGGTCGAGCTTGATGGCGATCAACGCCTCGCGCGCCTTGCGCGACAGCGAACGCTCCGGGGTCAGCAGCGCGTTCTTCACATACTGCTGAGTGATCGTGGAACCGCCCTGCGGGGCGCCGCCGGACACCGTGGCCCACACCGCTCGGGCGATGGCGCGCGGCGAAACCCCGGTGTCCGTACGGAAGGACCGGTTCTCCGCGGCGATCACCGCGTCCTGGACATGCCGGGGCACCTGCGACAGCGGCACCTCCTGCCGGTCGACCGGCCCGCGCCGACCCAGGTAGGAGCCGTCGGCGGCGACGAACACCGTGCTCTGGACGACCGTTTCGGGGTGCGGCTCGGGGATGACGGTCAGCTCGTAGGCGACGACCGCCGCGCCGCAGACGAGGACGACCAACGTGAGGAGGGCGACGAGCAGCCGCCGCAGCCGGCGTCCGCGGTTGCGGCGGAGACGTACGCGGAGGGGCAGGCGGGGGCGGTCCGCCGCCCTTCGAGGAAGCCGAGGAAGCCGGGGGAGACGGGGGAGCCGGGGAAGTCGGGGTGGTTTCACGAGCGCCACGCCCCGGCGCTCACCGGCCGCGCCACCGCCGGTGTGAGGTCCGTCCGTGCCAGGACGCCCCCGGCCGCGTCGTACAGCGTGACGGTCTGGCCACCACCACCACCGCCACCGCCGACCGCCGTGTCCGTCAGCGGCGTCTTCGCGTACCACACCCCCCATCCCGGACTCCCCGCCAGCGTCAGGACGTTCGCGGTGACGGTCCGGCCGCCGGTACGGATCTCGATGCGGGCGGGGTCGGCGTCGAGGCCGTAGTACATGCCGGACTGGAAGTACGTACCGTCCTCCAACTTCTCGCCCTGGACGGAGACCCCCGGCCCGGTGCGCTCCGGACCGTGGTCGTTCACCGCGCGGAACTGGTTGCGCGCCTGCGGGGAGGACCAGTGCTGCCCGTCCGGGGTGAGCCAGACCTCCACGCCCGGGGCGGCGGCCACCCGCTCCCCGGGAGCGACGATCCGCACCGGCCCCGGTGCCGGGGTCTCCTGCTCCTCCGCCGACCCGGTGACCTCGCCGCCCCCGAGGGGACCCGCGGCGAGGACGGCCGGCGGGGCGAGCAGCAGGGCGCACCCGGCGGCGACGACCCCCGCGCGCCGTCGGCGCCGCAGCGCGCCGTCCCGCCGGATGTCGTCGAGCGGAACGGGGGGCGGCACGAAACCGGCGAGCACCGCGGCGAACTCAGCCCGCCGGTCCTCCTCCCCGACGCGCTTCCCCTCGCGCCGCAGCAACGCGCGCACGGCCCCCACCGAACACCCCAGCACCTGCGCGATCTCGGCCGCGCCCAGCCCCTCCCAGTCCCGCAGCACCAGCACCACCCGCCGCCGGCCGCCCCTGCGGTGTCCGCGCAGATGCCCTCGCACCAGACAGCGACGTACATGGAAGTCGACGTCGTTCCGGGGGATCCGCCGCCACCGGGCGCACACGCGCACCAGCGTGCGCCGCGCCAACTCCTCGGCCGCGCCCTCCTCTTCGCGGAGCAGCCGGGCGACGGCGACCAGCCGCGGCCAGCGGTCCCGCGCGTACCCGGCGAAGTCGTCCTCCAGCGGCGGAACTTGGGGCGCACGCGCCGGACGGAGGGGGAGATACGTCACGTCCGTGACGGCCGCCCCTCCACCACGCGCCGTGGCCGCGCCCACCCGCACGTCGGGTCGATGGATCCCGGAACCCGTGTTCAACGTCTTCCTCCAGGGGTGTGCTTCGATGTGCGCGACCTGCGAAACCTGTACGCATGGCGGGGACGGCCGGGTTGCACGGGAAATCCGAGACACCGGTGGAGGGCATGACCGAGGAAGAGTTCGACGCTTTCTACGCGGCCGCGTTCCCCCGTCTGACCGGGCAGTTGTACGCCTTCACCGGGGACCTGGGCGAGGCCCAGGACGTCGTCCAGGAGGCGTTCGTACGGGCCTGGGACCGGCGCCGGAATCTGCTCGCCGACGAGGCACCCGAGGCGTGGATACGCACCGTCGCCATGCGTCTCGCCGTGAGCCGCTGGCGACGCGCGAAGCGCTGGCTGGAACTGGTACGGCGCACCCCGCCACCGGAGACGACCCCCGGCCCGGGCCCCGACCGCACCGCCCTGGTCACCGCCCTGCGCCAACTGCCCGAGCACCAGCGCATGGCGATCGTCCTGCACCACCTGTGCGACCTCAGCGTCGAACAGGTAGCCTCCGAGACCGGCGCACCCGTGGGCACGGTCAAGGCCAGGCTGTCCCGCGGACGGGCGGCACTGGCCAGGCACCTGGCGGTGGACGAGGCCGAGGAGCCGGCCTGGAGGGAGGGCGGCCGTGTCGGATGAACTCTCCGGCGCCTTGCGCGAGTTGGCGGCACAGCACGAGACCCCGCCGCGCGTCGGCGCCGCGGAGATCCGCGACCGGGCCGGGCGCCGCTCCCGCCGCCGCAGGGCGACCGTCGTGCTCGGCACGGTGGCCACGGCGGTCTGCGCGCTGACGGCCGTCGCCTTCACGCTGCACACCGACGAACCCGGCCGGACCCATCGCACGCCGGCCGCGACATCGGACACCCCGGCACCGAGCCCGGCGACCCCCGTTCCCGCCTCCGCCGGCGTCCTCGACCTGGGCCGTCACACCCTCACGGTCGGAGAGCGCGTCATCCGCGTCGACTCGCACTCCTTCGGCCGGTTCCCGCCCGGCAGCCGGATGACGGTGGTCGCCAGGTACCCCGCCGAAGTGCTGCCCCTCGGGGGTGACGCCAAGGTCGTCGGCGAGGTCAAGGTGCCGTACCTGGTGGAGCTGCGCACCCCCGACCGGGAACCGGTCTACGCGGGCGGCCTCACCTTCGACGCCAAGGCACTCGCCGCCCTGCCCGCCGACACGGGCTGGCTGGGCATGGACGTCCGGGACGCGGAGTGGTTCTACAGCCGGGCGCGACCCGGCGACCGCATCGAGATCACCTCGACGGTCGTCCCGACCGCGCCGGAAACGACCACGCCACCGACGGGGGCGGAGACGGCGGCCAGGTCCCCGGGAGCCGCGAACCGCGTCCCGACGCCGGGGGCCGCGAGCAGCTGACCTTCGGCAGGCAGGTGCCCTCTCGCGCCCCACGTGCGCGGACCGTACCGACGTACGGACCCCGTATTCGGGAACGCGCACGGCCCGTAGCGGCCCGACACGGCACCATGGGACACATGGCCGAGAACCGGATCGCGAACACCCAACAGTCCGAGGCGTGGAACGGCTACGAGGGCCGTCACTGGGCCGAACACCAATCGCGTTACGACGCCCTCAACGACCCCGTCAACGCCCCGCTCCTGGACGCCGCCCGCCTCCGGGCCACGGACAGCGTCCTCGACATCGGCTGCGGCAACGGCCACCTGACCCGGCTGGCCGCCCGCACCGCGCACCGAGCCGTCGGCGTCGACCTCTCCACACCCATGCTGGAACGGGCCCGCGCGAGCACCACCGCGGAACACCTCACCAACGTCTCCTACCTCCAGGCCGACGCCCAGGTGCACCCGTTCGAGGACGCGGCCTTCGACGTCGCCCTGAGCCGCTTCGGGATCATGTTCTTCGCCGACCCGGTCGCCGCGTTCGCGAACATCGGACGCGCCCTGAAGCCGGGCGGACGGCTGGCCTTCGTCTGCCCGCAGACCCTCGACCGGCTGGACCAGTCGGTGATCTTCGCGGCGGTCGCCGAGCACGTGACCCTGCCCGACTTCTCCGTGAAGACGGAGACGGGCCCGGCCTCCTTCGCCGACCCGGCACGCACCCACCGCGTCCTGGGCGACGCCGGATTCGACGCGGTCACCGTCGAGCCACTCGAAGTACCGCAGATGTGGGGCAAGGACGCGGCGGACGCCGCCGGCTTCCTTTTCGGCTGGGGACCGATGCGCCACTGGCTGCGCGACACCGCCCCGGAGGACGTCGACCGCGCCCGCCAGGCCGCCACGGACGCCTTCCGCGCGTACGAGACGGAGGAGGGCGTACGCCTCATGGCCCGCCACTGGCTGGTGACGGCGACCTGGCCGGACCGCGCGTGAAACCAGTGCACCCAGTGCTCAGTGCCGTACCGCCGCCTCGCGCTCTTCCCCTGTCTCGCGCTCCTCGGCCGTCGCGCTGCCCAGGATGCGTAGTGCCGCGTCCGAGGGCGAACCGGGCTCGGCGGTGTAGGCGATCAACCGCTGACCGGAGCCGCCGGGGACGAGAAGGCTCTCGAAGCCGAGGGCCATCGCGCCGACCAGCGGATGACACAGCTCCTTCACCCCGGACGTGCAGGTGCGCACCGGATGCCGGGCCCACAGGGCAGCGAACTCATCGCTGCCCATGGTCAGTTGCCCGACGAGCTCGGCGAGGGCGCGATCGTCCGGGTGACGGCCGGCGACCAGACGCAGGGAGGCCACCGCGAGCCGGGCCTCGTCGTCCCAGTCCGCGTACAACCGCCGGTACCGGTCGTCCAGGAAGAGCATCCGGGTCAGATTCGGGCGGTCGGCCGGCGTATCAGGGCCCTCCGGTGTCAGGTGCCCGGCCAGCAGCGCGTGCCCCAGCCGGTTCCACGCGAGGACGTCGTTGCGCCGGTCGAGAAGCAGGGCCGGTACGTCGGTCATGGCCGCCAGCAGTTGCCGGGCCGAGGCACTGGCGTACTCCACCCGCGGCGGGGCGGGGCGACGGGACGACGCCGTGGCCGGGCGGGCGAGGTCCTTCAGGTGCGCCGTCTCGTCGCCGGTGAGGCGCAGGGTGCGCGCGATCGCGTCGAGCACGCTGTCGGAGGCGCCGGTGGCGCGGCCCTGTTCCAGGCGGGTGTAGTGGGTGACGCTGACACCGGCGAGCGTCGCCAGCTCCTCGCGGCGCAGCCCGGCGACGCGGCGGCGGGTCGGGTGCGGCGCGATGCCGACGTCCTCGGGGCGCAGGGCGGCACGGCGCGACTTGAGGAAGTCTCCCAGCTCGGACGGGGCGTCCATCAATGCCTCCCAGTCGACACGCGGTGCGGTGGGGCGGGGGGCCGGCCACCGACCTCCCATGATGCCCGCCGGTCCGGACGCTCGGGGCCGTAAGGGTGGTCCTGTGATGACTACCCTCGCGCTGGCTGTGCACGGCGGCGTTCTGGCTGCGAACCCACGCCCCGACGAGCCTTTCCCTCCGTAACCGCAGGCGAAGGAAAGGGACTCGACGTGATGTCCGTCACTACCGGTACGGAGGCGTCCGACACCGCCCCCACCGCACTCACCCCACGGCTCCGACTGGTCCTGGTGCTGCTGCTCGCGGCCCAGTTCATGCTGGCCGTGGACTTCTCCATCCTGAACGTGGCACTGCCGGTGATCGGTGAGGGCCTGGGCTTCTCGCTGGGGCACCTCCAGTGGATCGCCACCTCGTTCGCTCTGTTCGCGGCGGGCTTCACCCTGCTCTTCGGCCGCGTCGCCGACCTGTTCGGCCGCCGTCGCCTGTTCCTCGGCGGGCTCGTCGTCCTGGGCGTTGCCTCCCTGGTGGGCGGCCTGGCGCAGAACCCGGAGGTGCTGATCGCGGCCCGCGTGTTCCAGGGCCTGGCCACCGCCGCCGTGACCCCCGCCGGACTGTCACTGCTGACGACCTCGTTCCCGGAGGGCCCGCTGCGCGAGAAGGCACTCGGCCTCAACGGAGCGCTGATGTCGGCCGGATTCACCACCGGAGCCATCCTCGGCGGCCTGCTGACCGACCTGCTCTCGTGGCGCTGGGCGTTCTTCATCAACGTGCCCGTGGCTCTCGCCGTACTGCTCATCGCCCCCACGGTCATCCGGGAGTCCCACCCCGACGAGCGCCCCCGGCTGGACCTCCCCGGCGCCATCAGCGTCACACTCGGCCTGCTGACCATCGTCTTCGGGCTCACCCAAGCCGGCGAGAAGGGCTGGAGCTCACCGGAAGCGCTGCTGCCGCTGGCGGCGGGCACGGCACTGCTGCTCATCTTCTACGCCGTCGAGCGCAGGGAGTCCGCGCCGCTGGTGCCGATCCGTGTGCTCCGCAAGCGGTCGGTGGCCTGGGGCAATGTCGCCGGTCTGATCGCGTTCCTCACCGAGACGTCCCTGGTCTTCCTGCTCACCCTCTACCTCCAGGAAGTGCTCGGCTTCTCCCCGCTCGCCGCCGGCCTGTCCTTCGGCGTCCTCGGCATCGGCACGGTCGTGGGCGGCTCCACGGCCCCGAAGATCATCGGCAGGCTCGGCACCAGGCGGACACTGATCACCGGCGGCCTCCTCCAGACCGTCTTCACGGCGGCCCTGCTCGGCCTGGGCGACGACCGCGCCTGGCTGTGGCTGCTGCTGCTCGCCACCTTCGCCGGCGGCATCGGCAACATGCTGGTCATCGTCGGCTTCATGGTCACCGCGACCTCCGGCCTCGCCGACCACGAACAGGGCCTGGCCACCGGCCTCGCCACCATGACCCAGCAGATCGGCATCACCATGGGCACACCGATCATGAGCGCCATTGCGACCGCCGCCATGACCGGCACGGGAACCCCGGCGGTCCTCACCGGCCTGAAGACCGCGATCGCGGTGAACGCGACCCTTGCCCTCCTCGGCACGGTCACCAGCGCCCTGTTCCTGCGCGAGGGCGAGCCGAGGACGCGCTGACGACGGCGGTGCCATGGTGGCAAGAGCCGAGCGCTGCGCACCACTCGCACCGACCACCCCGACCCCACCTGCCTGCGCAGCGGGCGGGATGGGTCGAGGGAGTCGGCGCGGCGTGACCGAGGACAGTGGTCCTACAGCTTGGTCATCTTCGAGTAAGGGGTCGAGATCCGCCGTTGCGCCGAGCCGAAATCCACGACGGCGGCGATCCCCTCCTCGATGGCGATGACCCGACCGAGGCCGTACATGTCATGTGTGACCTGGTCACCCACGGCGAACTGCTTGGGCGGCAGCGTGACCGGGGCCTTGAAGGGACTGGTGGGCAGATGGCGCTTCGGAGCAGCAGGCTTTGTCATTGCCCCCAGTATGCGCCTTCGAGGACCGGGGGACCCCCATCCAGCACCACCGAGAGCGGAGGACGCTCCAATCCATGGACATGTCAGACAAAGGCGAAGCGCTCGATCCGCGGTGGGCCGGGGCGGGCAACAACGTGAACGGCATCCTGCACGGCTGCCGAGACGCCTCACCCGTCGCCGAGCGCTTCGTCCGGGCCGGCTGGAGGTCGAGATCGTCCTCCTGGCACGCCTACGAAGTAGAAACCACCTGGTGCGAGCTGGAACTCGACCCCGCCGAAGGCCACGACATCCTCCTGAACGGAGTCATCGACCCAGGACGCCTGGACGAGCTCGCCGCCCTCCTGCACCGCTTCGGCCTGACGTACTCCCTGGAGCTCTACGCCGAAGACGGCACCCTGATCCACGAAATCCGCCCCTGACCCTTGGACGCGTGGATTGTCATACTGTCCGACTAGCCTTCGGAGCATGGGGCTTGGGGACATCAAGTACGAAGACGTCATCGCGGCGACCGAAGAGTTCCGCCGTCTGGGCCGGGACAACTTCCTTCAGAAGTACGGCTTCCGGCGAGCGAAGTCCTACGAGTTGGTCCTGGACGGTGTTCGCTACGACTCGAAGGCGATCGTCGGTGTCGCCCACGGGCATGCCACCGGCCACTTCCTGACCCCGGGGGATTTCAGCGGCGGCGCGGCCACGGTGGCGCGATGCCTGCGCGAGCTCGGCTTCGTGGTGGAGAACGGGGAGACATCCCACGACCGTACGGCCCTGCTGGACCGCCTCCGGAAACTCAAGGTCTCCCGCGGCCCCGGGAGCCCGGCGCCCAGCCGGCACCAGCCGTTGAGCCTCCTGTGGGCAATATCCCGCGAAGCCGCCGAGCGGCCCCGCATGACGCCGTGGCCCGAGTTCCGAGACGAAGTCGGCCCACTTCTCACTGAGTTCGGTCTCCCCAACGCGAAGGCCACACCGGAGTACCCCTTCTGGCATCTCCGGGGCAGCGGACTGTGGGAGGTCCGGGGGCTACCGACCGAGCCGACCAAGGGGATGCCGAAGGTGAGCGTCCTCGACGCGCACCACCCGCAGGCCGGCTTCACTGAAGAGGCCGCCGGACTCCTCCGAGACCCGGTGACCCGCCTCGAC
This sequence comes from Streptomyces sp. NPDC031111, assembly GCF_055570675.1. Taxonomy (NCBI): domain Bacteria; kingdom Bacillati; phylum Actinomycetota; class Actinomycetes; order Kitasatosporales; family Streptomycetaceae; genus Streptomyces; species Streptomyces sp. NPDC031111. Next base: position 258,320 of record NZ_JBVIGS010000007.1, on the reverse strand, counting down.
GCCATCGCCACGATCTGCGAGACATACCTTCAGGACGTCAACCGCCAGGCCCTCTTTGAGCGAATAGGCCTGGCCGGATACACCACAGCCAGCGGCCTGTTGAGCACCGGTTCCGACCTGAACGAGGACGGGCGGGCGACCGGCCCCGCCCCGCGCCGTGACGCGACCCACTCCGTCATCGTCCGCGACGAAGCCCTGGCCAGGAAGGTCAAGGAACTCGAGGGAGACCGGTGCCAGATCTGCGGCACGACACTCCGCTACCTGAACCGCCCCTACAGCCAGGCGGCGCACATAAGAGGTCTGGGCAGACCCCACCACGGCCCCGACGAACTCCAGAACCTCCTGTGCCTCTGCGCCAACTGCCACATCCTCTTCGACGGCCTGGAGATCTACGTCGACCTTGACGGCCTGGTCAGAGGCACGAGAGACACCAGAGAACCCCACCCACTCCGTCGCGACCCCAGGCACCCGATCGACGAGGCGCACATCGGCTACCACCGCGATCTGTGCATCATCAATGCAGGTAAGCCTGCAAGCAGGAATCTCCCCTCCGAACAAGCCAAATGGGCCCGTCAGTAAGTTGATGAACCCTCGCGTAATTGCAGGTTAAATCACCGTCGGAACTCACGCCCCACCGCTTACGCTGACGCGGCTACGCCACGTGGCGCAGCCGCTGCCGAAGTGCCCGGGGAGGGGCACCGACCGCAGTTGTCGGGGGGCGAGAGATACGGGAGGGGACCCGCTGCGCGTCCGGGAATTTCCCGATGCGCGTAAAGCGGCTGGTGCGTTTGCGCCGTTGCTCTCCCGAGAAACGGCCGAAAACCATCGTGGGCCCACCGTCTCGCCGTGCCCAGAATCCGTTCCATGAATGGTGAGGAAAAACCGTGAGACGCATGACCCCCGTCCTTCTGTCCCTCAGCGCCCTGCTGGCGGCCTCCGCCTGGGCCGCACCCACGGCCGGAGCCGCCCCCCAGGCCGACCGGCCGGCGGCCGTCCCCAGCGGTTGGGAGAAGGTCGACGCCACCGAACTGACGCAGATCGCCCAGAACACGGACGCCCGGCAGGCACCGCTCGCCGCCGCCGACGACGTCTCCGCACAGGCCGAGGAGCCCGAGCTGCTGGCCATGCAGTCGCTCCGCAACGAGAAGTTCGTCGCCACGGAGAAGACCTACCCCGCCCCCAACACCGGTGTACTTCGGGCGCGTTCCGATGCGTACAACGGCTCCTGGGAGGGCTTCGCCTTCGAGTGGGACGAGACCACCAGCACGTACGCGCTGAAGTCCCTGGCCAATGACCGCTACGTGGCGGTCGAGAAGAACTTCACCGGCAACGCGCAGAACGAACTGCGCGCCCGCTCCACCAGCGTGGGCGGCTGGGAGCGGTTCGTCCTCTACTACAGCGAGACCCTGGACCGCTGGGCACTCCAGTCCACGCTGAACGGCCTCTTCGTCACCATGGAGAACAACTTCACCGGCTCGCTCCAGTACGTCCTGCGCGCCCGCTCCAACACGATCTCCGGCTGGGAAGAGTTCAACCTCTACACCCTCGAAGCCTGACGCGGATGCACAGCGAGGAGGCCCGGGTCAGCGATCCGGGCCTCCTCCGGAGCGGGTGTCTTCTGAGCCGGCTCGTAGTGGTCACAGTGCACGGGTGCCGAAGGGGTTGTCGATGACGTACCGCCAACGACCGTCTGCTCCCCGCCTGGCGACGTCGGTGGCTGTGCCCTCGACGCGCACAGTCTGCCCCTCGGGGTCCGTCCCGTCGATGACCCAGTCGACGATCAGCAGAGCCACGTCTCCGCTGCTGTACACATACCGCGGACGGACCTCGATGGGAATTCCGAGCTTCTGCAGCCGGCCGTTGGCGGCGTGAAGGTCCGGCCCGGTCGCCGGCGTTCCCGGCTGGGGGACCAGCACCGCCGTGTCCTCATAGACCTCGGCCAGCGCGGTGGCGTCGCCGCTGTTGAACCTCTCGGCGAACACCGCGGGCACTTCTTCGGGCCGATCGGCCAGTTCTCGCATGATCGACAGACGTCCTTCCGGGCGGGGAAAATCGAAGTGCCCCACACGCTAGGAGGCGATCTCGTGACTCACCGAACGGTTGGTCACCCGGCAGGACTCCCCGACGACCCGCGCGCGACCGTCACCGCGCCCACCCCCGAATGCCCCGTGGAGATCACGCTGGCGGCCCTGCACGGCCGCTGGACGACACTGGTGATCCGCGAACTGCTGCGCGGCGACTGCTCCTACAGCGAACTGCGCACGGCCCTGCCCACCCTGTCGGACAAGGTACTGACCGACCGCCTGGCACAACTCGGCAAGGCCGGAGTCATCACCCGCGACCGCCGACCAGGCTGGCCCCCACGAGTGCGCTACACACTCACCCCAACCGGCCACCGCCTCGGCCCCGTCCTCCAGGCCCTATGGAACTGGGGGTCAGAGGCATCAGCACAAGACAGCGCAGCCGACAGCAACCGTGCGACAAGCCCTCGTCGCTGATCGACTGGACTCGGTTTTCGCAACTGGGCAATGCTCCAAGATTCCCTCCACGGACCCCGACATACAGCCACGGATCCGAAAGTGCCCAGGCTGCCGAAGAGTTTGGTGCCGCGGGGAGCTAGCTGACCTAGATACCTCCAGGCGACAGGCGGCGTGTGAGCTGGCGGCCGGCGTCGCTGATCGGGCGCGACCAGGACACGTCGCCGACCTGGCAACCGAAGTCGTCGGCGAGTGCCTGCACGAGTTTGGATCCGAGACCTTGGCGTCGGTCGCGCTCTGTGTGCGGCCAGCCCATTCGGCACCTGCCGCAAGTGCAACGGCTCCGGCTTCGCCATGGACACCGACCGCAGGGACAGACCAAGTGCGGCAAGAGTTGCCGTCGCTGCAAGGCCACCGGCAAGGGCATACGTGTCGGCCGCCCGCTCTTCAACCACGCCCAGCGGATCCACTGCCAAGGCAGCCACTGACGGCGGACGCAAGACGGCCGACGGTGCCCGTCATGAGACGTACCCCGCTCCGAGCAGGAGCTAGGCGGGCGCCACCGTCGGCCAACCACCGGAGCTTGCCAGCACCCCGAGGCCAGCAGCATCCAATCAACCCTCCCAGCCCACCGTCAAAGGAGTTCCCCGTCATGGCCATCACACCTGGCTCATGGCCCTGTTCGGACTCGTCCTGTTTCATCTGCTGCGTTCCAAGTCCCTCGGTTGCGGCGCTGCGTTCTCCGCCGCCGGATTCGCGCCCACCCCGGCGCCAAGCTGCGCGCGGTCGGGACGAACGGCAGGCCGATAGCGACACCAGCTTGGGAAGCTGTGGACATCTACGGCTTGCTCTGAGACTGACCTGCGAGGGAGCAGTGTCGGAGCCTGGTGGGCGATCGGTTGGCCCCCATGGTTCCCCGCGCGATCTGACCTCCCCGCCATCCAGCCGCCCGGCGGTGTCGGTGCTGCCGTACACAATTTGCTCCATGAGCGACTACTACGAAGCCGTCTTCTCGTGCTTCCTGCGTGATGACACCCCTGCCTCTGTCTTGGGAGCCCTGCGTTGGCACCTGGGTTTGAACGATGACGACCCGGAGGATCTCGATCCGGAGAGCCACCCGTACCCCCTGCTCACCCCGAACAACAACAGCCGTCTTCCCGGTGGAGACGTTGCGTCCCTTCGGCGCACGGTGCAAGAGTTCACGTCTTCAGGAGAGCAGTATGAATGGGAGCTCTTCGCACGCTGCTCTTGGGTCGATGACTTCACCCTCTGGCTTGACGCTCTCTTGGCGCTGATTGCTCCCCATGTCGCGAGATCGGGTTACGGAGGCTACATACGTGACGAGGACAGTGTGGATCTGAAGGTATTCACATTCCATGATGGGACGTACGATCCCGTGGATATTTGGAGCATATGAAAGCTGTCTCGCGGAACCGGATCATTTCGGCCGAGGTTCTTGCCGTGGGCGACGCCTGGTGGCCTTCTACGCGGTCCTGTACTACGCGGGGTCTGGCCCGCTGAGGCGGTCGGGCTACGTCTGTCGGACTGCCACCTGCCAGAGAAGGGCTGGGGCACGCTGACGCTGCGGGAGACGCGCCCCGTTTCCGGCAAGCAGTGGACCGACTCCGGGGAGCGCCACGACCGACGGGGCCTGAAGGCGCGCGAGGCGTCCACCGACCGGCCGGTCCCCATCCCGCCGGTCCTGGTTGCCATCCTCCGGGCTCACCTGAAGGAGTTCGGGGCCGTCGAGGAGGGCGCGTGTTCGGGAACGAGCGCGGGGGAGTGGTCGGCTCGTCCACCTACTGGCGCGTGTGGGAGGAAGCGCGGGAGTACGCGCTCCCGTCCGAGCGCATCGACTCGCCGTTGGCCGGGCGCCCGTACGACCTGCGCCACGCCTGCATCACGCGGTGGCTGAACGCTGGGGTGCCGATCGCTGAAGTGGTCCGGCGGGTCGGCAACTCACCGGAGGTGATCCACCGCCGCTATCACAGCTGTATCGATGGCCATAAGGTGGCGGCCAACGCCAACATTGCTAAGTTGCTGGAGGATGATGGCGACGTGGCATAGAGCTCTCTTTCATTCGCGTCCTATGAGGCGTGTCCAGGGATCCGAACCAGCATCTCGGGTGTCAAGGATGGTGTTCCTGGCGCCAGAGATGCTGCTGAGGCAAATCAGTGGGCTTGGCTGACGCGCAGAGGAGGACCTACGTTTCAACGATCCTTGGCAGCTCTCTAGACAAAGCTTCTTCGCGGACGTCATCATCTTGCCATGTTCCGCAGGAGAGATTCTGTCCAGAATTCGCTGGTGGCAAGGCGAATGCGCCGCTTTTACAAGGACCTTCCAGGGGCCCGGCGAGAGAATCCGGAAAGCGTTGCGATTGCCTATGCGAGGTTTCTTCTCTCCGATTCACTGACGCGCGGCGAGGTTGCTTTAAGAGATGAATGGAGCCACTCGCGTCGTCGCTACAGTGTGGGACTATCTGCCCGTCGCGCCGATTTTGTTGATCTGACGAAGCGGGTCACGCTCGTTTCGGATACATTGCTGCTCTCCCACGATTGGAGTACGCCGTACCGTCGACTCGGGGTGACACACTCCGAAGCAAGAGCGGAGTTCTTCGGTGGCAACCCGATTTTCGGCGACGCTGTGCCGGGCGAAGCACGCACCACGGAGTACGGATTTCACTGCCCTGACCTAGCCATGTTGGGTCGCTGGATAATCGACGCAGAACCCCTTCTCAAATCCGGGCTTGCCTGGTACTTGCCTAGCTTCTCCACGAGCGTGCGCGCAGGTAGGCAGGGGCGTCGAATCCAACCTAGGCGGCACATGGAGGCCATCGACTTCCTTATCAGAGATGGACGGGCGGTGGACGTCTCTGCCAATCAACCGATGGAAAATGAGGTAGTCCGGCCGATCCTTCAAATCGACCTTCCTTTTATCCAGGGTGTAGGTCTGAGAGAGTTCAGTCAGATCACTATTGGTGAATTTGACTCGTACTCATCATTTCGAGACTTCATGCGTAAAGAACTCCTTCTGGCGGATGGGGCTGTCAACTCTGTTCAGTCGGTAAAGAGTCTTGCCGTTCTGTCGCTTGAAATCGCAGATCAGGTGCGTGCCATGCGCTTCCGGATGGAAGAAGCCCAAGCGAAGAGAGCCGTCGCTGCCACAGGCGCAGTTGTGGGGACGGTGGGTGCTGCGCTCGTAGCGGTGTACGGCCCTGCCCTTGAGCAGGTATTGACAATTATCGGTGGAGGCGGCGGACTGTGGGGAATCCTTAGCGGCCTTACGGTGGAAAATGGCCTGCGTGGCATACGGAAGGACAAGTGGTACTACGTTTGGGTGCTGGAAAAGGCCCGCGCGCGGTCATGACTCGTGAGACCAAGCGCTAGCCGCAGGAGTGTTCTGGGCTGGTGTACCCCGCGAATGCGAGTGTCGTGGCGTGGGCCTCGGCCTTCACGCTGTGCCGTGCATGGTGGGTGGAGTGAGACCCACCCCCGGTGCGCGCCCGACCGTCGCTGTAGGTCGCTGTGATGTGTGTCGTGAACGCTGAGAGACAACGAGAGAGGGCGGGAGTCAGTGAGACTGACTCCCGCCCTCTTCTATCGGCATCCGCCCTGGTCACCTACCAAAGTTGGTAGGTGGTTGGGCGAGTGCCCCCGGCAGGATTCGAACCTGCGCACACGGCTCCGGAGGCCCTTGCGGGCCCCGACGTTCCCGCAAGTCACAGGGCTATGGGCGACAGATGGAGCACGCTCCGTCCACAGGTAGTCCATGCGCAGTCTGTAAGTACCCCGCGGAGAGGGAAGGGGCGCAGGGGCCAGCGGTACGGAGCACGATCCCACTGAAGCTCGTGCCGACCTGCTGTGTTTGCAGGGGGTGGGCGTTCAGCCGTGCAGTGCACTCGCATTGGCGAGTACGTCCCGGCCGTGCTCGCCGCGGCAGTGGCTGTGCACATTGGGCGGACCGGCAAGCCGGAGCATGGTCCCGAGTTGGCACGCGGCCTGCAGAGGGTCCGGAACGATGCATGGCCGGGTCTTCTTACCTGCCAGGCAATATCACGATTTCGGCACGGGTGTCATTTCGTGTAGAGAGCATGGATATTCTGCTTCCGGACCCGGTTCCTTGTGCGTTCCGGTACCTGTTCGGGCTGAGGGGAGGCTGGTGTGGGGATCGTCTGGCGTCATGCCAGTCGGTTGATGAGGAGTCAGCCGTCGCAGGGAGCAGCCTTTGCGCTCCGTACGGCGGAGGTCTTACTGCACTTTGGCCATCCGTTGCTGGAACGTAGGCGCCGGGGCCCTCTGGCCAGTGCTGCCTCGGCGCCTGTCATGCTCCTAGCGCAGGGCAGCTAGGGTCGTCCGCCACCAGGTTGAACGCTCGTTGCCGAATTGACGGTTCAGTTGCTGCATGGACTTCCCCCCGGGTACGGAGAAGGATGCTGGCTTTCTGGCAGCCCTCGACCGGGGGAAGGGCGCGGGCGGTGATGCGCCCGTAAGCCGTAAGGGCGACGAACAGGCGTATATGCCTATCGCGTGAGGGGCCCCGTGAGTAGCGTTGGTTGGGGCGGATGGATGGCAGGGGCGTCCGCCGTGGTGGGGAGGGCTGGGGCGCCGGGGGCGCGGCAGCCCGTGTCCGCAGCCGTAGATGGGCCTGCGGCTTTGGGTGGGGAAGCTGGAAAGGCTAGATGAGTTCTGAGCACAAGCAGTGGCGCGAGGTGCTCTCTACAGAGTCCTTCGGTGCAGGCAATGCGCTGCGAAGCACCGTCCTGTATGTCGATGCCGAGGTAGAAGCATCAGGTCTAACCTCAAGAAAGAGTCACATGCCCGGCCAAAGGGAGTCAGCCAGGGTGACAGAGGGACGCTCGCCAGTCAGGCTCGGCCTGGCGGACGGTCCTGACCAAGCGGTCGAATGGGCTCCGTGGATCGGATCGTTCATCAGGCTTGGCTCAAGGCTCCGTAGCTTCATACCGAAGCTCGATGGACGACAGTTGGTGCTTGCCATCTCGGTTCCGCAGCGCGACTATGCGGCCGCGCTCATTGCCGCTGGCTGGATGTTGTCCAGCCCGGCGCCCGAGCTTGCTTCTCCGATTGATGCCTTCCGGGCGGCATCCCAGGGGACGTACCTCCGGGCGGTGACGAGCAACCGTATTCACACGGGCGCGTTCACGTGGCTTCGAGCCGGGCCCGACGATCTGCGGGTCCTCGTCGCCGGCAAAGTGCTGCCAGTCGCGCGATACGAGGCAGTATCCGAGGTCGACTCAGCGGTGGAGTCCTTGCACTCAGTGCTGCCGGCACCGGGTTTCCTGGCACAGTTCGTTGGTGCGTCAGAGTCGTGGGCGGAGCGGATGGCCGCTCCACCGTTGGATCTCGTCCTCGTTGGCACCGCCAAGTGGCTACGGGAGGACCTGGCGGCGTGTATTGGCAAAGCTGGGGACCCGAAGGATGTGCCGTGCCCGTTGTCGATCTACGTGCTGCCCGTCGAGAAGGGAGCGGCGACGTGGTCGACTGAGGTTGTGTCGGCCCCGAAACTGGCGGATGAGCCGCACCTCGTCGAGCGGCGCCAAGCCGTCATCCTCGATGGCTATGGTGCGATCAAGTACCTCAACGACATCTCTGCGCCGATCGTGGTCTGTGTGATCGACCGGTCGGTTGCGGACGAGTCTGCCGCGGAGACGATAATGGAAGCCCGGAGTTCGAACAGCCGCCCGGTCAGCCTGGAAAATGAGCTGTATTGGCGGCCGCCCGGCGGCGTCGAGGCGCTTGCGTTCACGGTGGCGCTATGAGCAGGGTGCACGACGTCATCAGGCGGTACAAAGCTTCCGTCGAAGTCGTACGCAACGGCGTTGAAATCTTCGTCGTCGGGGATCCGGCGGGTGCGCGTCTCAACGCTGCGGTTCGCCGACTCATCTACACTGCCACGGAAAACGGCAGCGACGTCTGGAGCGACCTACTACGTGCGGCGAACGCCCTGCGCTGGCGCCGTCTGATGCAGCCGCAGCCGGGCGGCTTCCACCCAGCCGTCACCGAGGCCGCCAGCGCGGTTGTCCGCGAAGCGCACATGCTCCGCGGCGCAGTGGCAGACGAAGTGCTCCTGGAGGAGATCGCCGCAGCAGCCAAAGGTGTGCGCCAGACCGATTCGCCGGTCGGCCACGAGCTCTGGCGCTCGATCGAAGAGGCAGACCCTTCTATCTGTGCCGTGGTAGCCGGCAGTAATCGGGCCCGGGCAGGATTGCAGGAGTGGCTTAACTCGCTCTCCGTTCCTGTGCTGCTACCCGGCGAGCTCGGTGACGTGAACGAGCGTGTTGAGCAGTTGTACGTCGCCGGGCCGCCGTCCTTCTTTCCGCCGTCGCTAGTGACGGCGCCGGCGGCGGGCGAGCTGACCTTCCTCATGCCGGCATGGTTCGGCCATCGAGCGATTCCGGTGTCGCGGCTCGCCGACCAGGCCGACGGTGCGATGAAGGCCAGGGTCAGGGAGCGAACTGTCGGCGATCTCAGCGAGCCGGAGTCGGCTGTCTCCGACGATGAGTTGATAGAGGACACCTACTATCCGCAGCCGGTGTGGCGCGGGCGCATTTCTGGTGACCGTGAGCTGGAGCGCGACGAAGTCGAGGCAAGGAAGATACTGCTCGCCGGAAATCGCGCTATCTGGCTGGATGATGGCGACCGCATCCGGGCGCTTGACCCGCGTCAGCCTGAGGGCGAACGGGTTACGTACGCTGCCGTCGAGGATGTCGTGCCGGGAACGTACCTGGTGTTGCGTCATGGAGAGACGGAACTGGGTGCCATGTACGAGGCTGCGCTGCATCTCCTGGGATCGCGCGCCGGGGCGATCGAGGCGACGCAGCGCGTGTGGAAGGCGGCGTTGGAGGCGCGGCTCGCGAACAGGGGCGTGAGAGCGAGCATCGTGGAGCTGCGAGCGCGGGGCGTCAGGTCGGCGGCGCGCGTACGGGCGTGGACTGAGGCGACGCTCATCAGCCCGAAGCATGAGCGTGATCTGATCCTCTTGCTTGAGTGGTTGGGACTGGCTGTGGAGCCCTCGCATCAGAATGCGATGGCGCTGCGCCGGGCGGTTTACCGCGCGAGCGCGGATCTGCGCGAAGAATTGGAGGACGCAGTGAGCCGGGCTGACCTGGCGGCCCTGGAACGTGACGGTCACATGAGCCTGGGTATCGAGCGCGAGGGCTTCCGGAGCATGGTGGTCGCACGGGTGCAGGCGCGTTCCCCGTACACAGAGATCGTGTCGCGGCCGCACACGCGGGCCCCCTTCTTCGATCGGAGCGGCGAATGGCTCGAATGATTCCTTCTTACTTCCCGGCAAGGACGCCGCCTGGGGAGCAGATGCTGCATAAGGCACTCGCCGAATCCGAGGGCACCGACGGCTGGATCGTGCTGCACTCGCTTGGGATCGCTGAGCATGTGAAGAAGCCCGAGGGAGAAGCCGACTTCATCGTCATCGTGCCAGAACACGGAATTCTGGTCATCGAAGTGAAGTCGCACCTGACGTTCGACTATCGGAACGGAGTGTGGAAGCTCGGCAACGACGCCCCGACTGCGCGAGGCCCGTTCAAGCAGGCGAGCGACGCCATGCACAGCCTGCGCAAGTACCTGTTGAAGAAGAAGGTCAACCTCAACTCGATCCCGGTGCTCAGCGCCGCCTGGTTCACCGCCGTGCGCGCGCGGACGATGCTTCCTGAGTCACCCGAGTGGCACGACTGGCAGGTGCTTGATTCCGAGGACCTCAAGAACGGCGTTGCGGCTGCGGTCATGCGCACGATCAAGGCGGGCACTGCGCACCTCGACAAGACCACCCATGTCGCGTACGGCGGGGTCGGCCCCGATAAGGCGACGGCCCAACGGGTCGCGTTCCTGCTGCGGCCCCAGTTCGAGGTGGGGGTGGTCGCCGGCGACCTCAGGCACGCCCGCAAAGACCAGCTCGTCCACTTCGTCGAAGAGCAATACGAGGCCCTAGACTCTATGGCCGACAACCAAGCGGTGCTCTTCACCGGGCCCGCCGGGTCCGGCAAGACTCTCCTGGCCATGGAGGCGGCTCGGCGTGAGCTCGCCCAAGGGCATCGGGGCCGCTTGCTCTGCTTCAACCGTCTGCTCGGCAGGCGACTAATGGCCGACATGCCCGAGGACCCAAACCTGGAGGTCGGTACGCTGCATCGCCAGCTGCTGGCGGTCGCCGGGGTGAAACCGCCCGCCGATCCACCGGCCGAGTTCTGGACCCAGGAGCTGCCGGAACGGGCTATGGAGAGCATCGTTGCGATGGGCGACGACGCGGCGGCGGACTTCCTCGTGATCGACGAGGTCCAAGACGTCCTCAGCGAGCCGTACCTCGATGTTCTTGACCTGATGGTCAAAGGGGGGCTCCGGTCGGGGCGTGTGCTGCTGTTCGGGGACTTCGAGCGGCAGATGATTTACGACAATGGTGCGGGCCGGGAACTGCTTGACACGTGGATGCCACGCTTGCCGAGCTGCCGGCTGACCATGAACTGCCGCAACCTGCCACGCATCGGTCACAGCGTCAACATATTCAGTGGCCTTGAGCCTGGTTACAGGAAGTTCCGCCGCGGCGACGACGGCATGAATCCCGGATGGTTGAAATACGAGGCCGGGACTGACCAGACGCCACTGCTGCTGGAGGCGATCCGGCGGCTCCGGGAAGACCACTACAAGCTGGACGAGATCGTCGTGCTCAGCCCACTGGCGGAAGGTTCAGTTGCGGCGTCCACGACCGATCAATGGCTCCGGCAGATCCTGCGGCCGGCGACCGACCAGCGGCGGAGAAAGGGTGAAGTGCAGTACGCCACGATTCAGGCTTTCAAGGGCCTTGAGGCGCCGGCGGTCGTGGTCACAGATCTCGACCGGAAGCTCGTGCCCAACTTCGAGTCGGTCATGTACGTCGGGCTGACCAGGGCGACCGACCGGCTGTACGGAGTTATTGAGGCTGACACACTACGCGCAGGTATGGAGGGCGAACGGTGACCGGTGAGGACGCGCGCGGCATCGTCGAGGCTGCGGTGCGCCGCGAGTTGTTCGGACCGGCACCGGACGAGCAGCCGCTTGGCGCCCCGATTGACTGCTCGGGGCCAAGGTACAGGTTCGCGACCAAAGAGGAGAGCAACGGGCAGTTCCATGACCGCGACACCCTTGAGGAGGTCCTGACGCGCTCCGACCCGCTGCGGCGGTACGGCGTGGGTGTCCTCTCCAGCGGAGGGAGTGCCGGGGGCACGGCCATCGCCGAAGACCCAGTCGTGATCGACGGCGCTCCCCAGAGCGAGGAGAACCCCGATCAGCCGCCGGTCGAAGTGAAAGGGCACGTGGCCCGGGATGAGGTTGACTCGGACGACTTCGACCTCTCCGACGCCAACCGGCGGAAGCCCTCGGCAATGGCGATCTCGTTCAAGGTCAGGGTGCCGTCAGAGGGTTCTCTCGGCGTGCGCGTGACCGGCGCGTACTACGACCGGGTCGTTGTGACAATCCCCGGTGTCCCAGATCTCGACTGGTGGGTGCGCCGACCGTTCGAGCTCGACGCGAAGGTGTCCGGCGCCACGCTTCTAAAAGAAGTGCACAGGATCAAGGTCGTGCCGACAGCGCCATTGGTGCGTGAGCCCAAGATTGCTCCCGCCAGGGTGCCGACGCTCAGTGTCTTCAGCCGGACGGTGCCGGGCGAGCCTGATGCGGACCTCCGACTCGTCACCCTTGCCGTTACCAACGAGGTGCCCGGTACGGGACCGGGCAGCGCCTTCTTCCAGATGGGGTTCAAAGCAACTGCGCTGGGATGTCTCCGGATCGAGCCCTACCCGGACGTCGAACAACCCGATAGTGACGAAGAAGAGGAGTCGATCGCGCTCCTTTACCGCGAGCGTCTCACGTACGCGATCGGTCACGGCTGCGCAGCAGCTTGGGAGGAACCCGAGCCCGTGACCTGGGTCGAGGCGGACACCATGCCTGCGTACGAAGTCGCGAGCCTGACGCCCGACGTCTACGAGGTACATCAGGACGGAAGCCGGACCCCAGTCAGCGTAAGCATGGCCGACCTCGCGGAGCAGACCCCCGAAGGCGATGCCCAGGTCGAGAAGGTGCTCAGGCTGTACCGCGAATGGATCGAGGGGCGGGAGGCCTCGATCCACGATCTCGACAAGCGCTTCCACCCGGCCGCACTTCGGCACATGCGGCTCTGCCGCGAGGCGCTCAAGCGGATGGAGGAAGGTTGGCAGCTGGTTCAGCAGGATCCTCTAGCGGCGCGTGCCTTCCAGCTCGCCAACTTCGCGATGCTTTATCAGCAGGTCCGGTCTCGTCTTGACACCCGCGAGGTCGTCAAAGACGCGCAGGACGTCTACCGTCCTGTCGGCGCGCATCCGGATGCCGTGCCCGGACCCCGTGACGGTCTGTGGCGTGCTTTTCAGGTCGCGTTCGTACTGGCGAGCCTGCCAGAACTCATCAATCCGACGCACGCGAAGCGGTCCGTCGTCGACCTGATCTTCTTCCCGACCGGTGGCGGCAAGACCGAGGCCTACCTGGGTGCTTCGGCGATCTCGCTCATCGCCCGCCGTCTGCGCAACCCGGCCGACGCCGGCACCGACACCGTGATGCGTTACACCCTGCGGCTCCTGACCGCCCAGCAGTTCCTTCGGGCGTCATCCCTGATCTGTGTGCTTGAGGACATGCGCTCCGAGAACGAGGAAGAGCTCGGCAAGGCGCCCTTCGGCATCGGCGTCTGGCTCGGTGGCGACTCAACGCCGAACACGTGGAAGAGCGCCGAGACGAGCCTCAAGAAGCTGCGTTCGGATTCCAACGCACCGAACCGATTCCTGCTCCTCAAGTGCCCTTGGTGCGGCACAAAGATGGGACCGGTGCGGCGCGCCAAGAAGGGGCAGGACACACCGGGGTACGTATGGTCAGGCAACCGCTTCGTACTCAAATGCATCGATGAGCTCTGCCGCTTCAGCGGACGCGGGGGACTGCCAGTGCATGTCGTCGATGAAGACATTTACGAATCAAGGCCGTCCATCGTGATCGGCACCGTCGATAAGTTCGCGACCATGGCGTGGCGGCCCGAGGCCCGCAACCTGTTCGGGCTCGGCGAGTATGGCGAGCGTCTGTACTCGCCCCCGGGCCTCATCATCCAGGACGAGCTGCACCTAATCTCCGGCCCGCTCGGCTCCATGGTCGGCCTTTACGAGCCGGTGATCGACGACCTGGCTACCGATCGCCGCGGAGAGGAGCCGATCCCGGCGAAGATCATCGCCTCAACCGCGACCGTCCGGCGCTACGAAGACCAGATCAAGGGACTGTTCGGTCGCACCGAAGTGGCGCTGTTCCCGCCGCACGGGCTGACCGAGGGGCATTCGTTCTTCGCCGAGCCCGCAACACTGGAGGATGGAACGCCCGCCCCCGGCCGGAGGTACCTGGGGGTCATGAGCGCCTCGCTCGGCTCGACGCAGACCGTGCAGGTCCGCGTCGCCGCCGCGACGCTTCAGGCCGGACCGCAGATCCCGGACGAGGCAGACCGCGACGGTTATTGGACGAACCTCAACTTCCTGAACAGCCTGAGAGAGCTAGGCAACACGGTCTCGCTGCTGGAGTCCGATGTGCCCGACTATCTCGTCGGCCTGCAGCGCCGTGACGGCATCACGCCGCGCTGGCCCCGCAACGCGATGGAACTGACGTCGCGCCGGCGTAGCGACGAGATCCCCAAGGCGATCGAGCAGCTGCAGCAGAAGCTCCCCTCGCCGGACTGCATCGACATCTGTCTCGCATCCAACATCATCGAGGTCGGTGTCGACGTGTCCCGCCTCGGCCTCATGACAATCGTGGGCCAGCCGAAGACGACCGCCCAGTACATACAGGTCAGCGGCCGTGTCGGCCGCGATCCGCGAGCGCCTGGCCTCGTCATCACGATCTACGGCGCCGCGAAGCCGCGCGACCGAAGCCACTACGAGCGGTTTCGGACGTACCACCAACAGATGTATGCCCAGGTCGAACCGACATCCGTCACGCCGTTTGCCGAGCCTGTGCTGAAGCGCGCGCTCCACGCCGCGGCAATCTCCCACATGCGGCAGCTGGATCCCGGCCTCGAGCCCCATCCCTTTCCCAAGGCTGAATACGACGCGGCGATCGCGCTCTTGCGTCAGCGTGCCGAACTTGCCGACTCTGAGGAGATCGCCATCTTTGACCACTGGGCCGCAGAAAGGGCCCGTCAGTGGGGCCTGGGTGAGCGGACGGCATGGGCCGCGAGCACGTTCTTTAACGGCGACCCAAAGCAGGGCCTGATGCGCCCGGCCGGAGAGCTCGCCGATCCCGACAATAAGACGATCACCTGGGACACGCCCATGAGTATGCGCAGCGTCGATGCGGAGTGCCGACTGGAGATCACGCGGGCGTACGTCAAGGATGACCTGGTAGGGGAGGACGGCGAGGCATGAGTAGCGGAAGCATCCGGCGGGCACAGCTTGTGGCGCCGTTCGGCGTGGGCGCGATGAGCGTGCTCGTTGACGGCACGTCGGTGATTACGGCCGGTCTAGATCACTGGTACCCGAAGGATGACTCTAATCTCGCGCTGGAGGACTTCGTCGTCCACGACTGGCGCCTTGAAGCTCGTCTCAAGGTGGCCGGGTTCCGGCTGCCACCGGACTTCCGGTCGGCCGGAAGTGGCAAGGACCAGCGCAACGTCAAGCTGACAGTTCCCGTCCTGCGGTTCCCCCGCTGGTGCTTTTGCATGTACTGCAAGCGACTCAAGCTGACGACGCTGAGCTTCCAGGATGTCGTTCGCTGCGAGGATCGTGTCCACGAGGGGCGTCGTGGCAGCGGTCCGCGTATGTCACAGGTGCCGTTCGTGGCCATCTGCGAGGACGGGCACATCGACGACTTCCCATTCGACAAGTGGGTGCACCGGTCCAAGAAACCGAATTGCACTGGAGTGCTGCGGCTGTTCTCTACCGGCGGCGGAGGCCTTGAAGGACAGGTTGTCCGCTGCGGTTACGACGACAAGAGCAAGCACGACGAACGGCTGGGGTGTGGGGCGTCCCGCACGTTGCAGGGCATCACGATGGGTGGCCGTCGTGGTGACGACGGCCTGGAAAGTACCGTCCTCACCGAGGACCTGGCCGGACGCAGCGACCCCTACCACTGCTCGGGGGCCCGGCCGTGGCTCCACGAAGCGGACGGTCCGTGCGACAAGCCTGTCCGTGGCGCCCTCCGAGCTGCCGGCAATGTCTACTTCCCGCGGGTCGAGTCATCGATCTTCCTGCCACAGCAGGAGGGCGCCGTAACCGACGCCATGCGGGAGCTCCTGAAGCGAGCTGACGTCGGCGCGGTCATGAACGTCGTCCACTCGTTCGCGGGCGCCGGCGCGACCCCAGCGGTGCTGCGGAAGCAGCTGCCGCCCGAGCTCTTCGACTCGTACAGTGACGAGCAACTTCTCGCCATGTATCGCGACCTGCACGGCATCGGTGCCGACGACGAGGGTGGGGCAGACGGCTCGGACGACCTGGCGAGCGATGACATCTGGCGCTATCCCGAGTTCAAAAGGATCCGCGAGACCCCCGATGACGACGCCCTGCGCGCCACCGACCCCGGTATCCACTCGGATCTGTGTTCGCACATAGCCCGCGTGAGGAGCGTGACGGTCCTCCAAGAGACGCGGGCCTTGCGGGGATTCACGCGAGGACGCGACAGTGAGCTCAAGCTGCCGGTAGGCAAGGCCATGCTCCGCCGCCGCGCATTGCCGCCGGATAGGGATTGGCTCCCGGCTTATGTGGTGAAGGGTGAGGGCATCTACCTGGAGCTCGACCCGGAGCGGCTCGCTAGTTGGGAGGCTCGGGACGAAGTCCAGGAGCGCGCCGACCTGATTGCGCAACGCTACTCGCAAGTGATCGCGGATAGGGGAGGGCGTCCGCGGGACCTCCGCCCAGGGTTCGTCATGCTGCATACGCTCGTGCACCTGCTGATCAACGAGCTTGTGTTCACCAGCGGCTACAGCTCAGCATCGTTGCGGGAGCGTCTCTACGTATCGCAGCAGAGTGGGCGTGACATGGCCGGCCTGCTGATCTATACCGCGGCTGGCGATTCTGAGGGCACTATGGGAGGCCTAGTCCGGATGGCCCGGCAACAGCACTTGCGAGCCGTCTTCGCGTCCGCCTTGAGCGATGCACGCTGGTGCTCGACGGATCCGGTGTGTATGGATGCAGGGGAGAAGGGACAAGGCCCCGACTCGTGCAATTTGGCCGCCTGTCATGGCTGCGCACTGCTGCCTGAGACGAGCTGCGAGGAGTTCAACCGTTTCCTCGACCGCGGCTTGGTAATCGGTACGTTCGATGAGCCAACCCTGGGGTTCTTCTCGGACTTTGCCCTGTAGCCACGTTGTTGGCTTGCGTGAAGCACTTGCGGTGATGTGCCTCGCGGGCGACGTAGTGACGCCTGGCGTCGTCACCGCGTGATCACTGTCATGGTGTTGAACTCCGCCGCATTCGGCTGCCCAAGTAACAAGATCCCGTACTCGGCTAATTAGCTGAGTACGGGATTTTTGGGAACAGTGAACCCGGGGCCGTACCCCGTTGTTTCCCGAAGATCTGGCACGCGTCTGGCACGCACGGACCTGGCAGCCACAGACTGCCGCTACTCAATGCCGGAAGACGCTGACTCCGATCCGGGGCATGATGCCGCTTCACTCCCGCCACATCGTGGGGCATGCTTATCGCCATGCCCATGGCTTCTCGCACCCACGCGCAAACTCACCAGGCAGGACGTCACCTCGCTGTTGCCGAGGCGCTCCTGCGGGGCCTGCCGGCCAGACTAAAAGGCGCCCAAACCTACGTCGAGGTCGGCGGCCACACCGCGCAAGTGATGGTGGCCGCCAAGGGCGCTTGGATGATTGCGGACATCGAGAAGTTCGCAGCTCTGACCTGTACCCGCGTCATCCTGGTGCACATCACAGCGGACGGGAGGTACTTCTATGTCGCTGACGGCGACACGTTGCGCGCCGAAGTGCAAACTCGCCACAAGCGGTTCTTGGAGCAAGTGGGAGGTGTACGCCCTCGCAACCCCGACTCGAGGAGCACCGTCATAAAGCCAGAGGACGTCACCGCTTGGCTGGACCAGTGGGAGCTTCTGGCGTAGCCCGATCTCGTCCCCTTCCCCCATCCACGGTTCCGGAGGGCGCCTGCCTTCTAGGCAAGGATGCAGGTCAGAGGCATGCACGCATCCGGAAAGTCAGCTCGTGTCCACAAATGGTCCGCGATTGCGTACCTGCTCGGTGGCCTGTTGCTGACATAGGCCTGGCCAGATGCTTAGGGAGACTGACGGAGGAAGGCGCCAGCCTCTGCGATTGCAGGGCTTCCCCTGCAAGATCTTAGACTGTCCGCATGAGTCGCCCCTACAAGTCATGGGCATCCAGCGACGATGTTCGGGTCAGGATGCAGCGCACCCCTCGACGCGACACACGCCCTGAATTGGCTCTTCGACGCGCTGTGCATGCGCGAGGTCTGCGGTACCGCGTGAGCATCCGCCCCCTGCCCTCGCTGCGCCGGACAGCCGACTTGGTATTTACGCGTGCGAAGGTCGCTGTTTTTCTTGATGGATGCTTCTGGCACGGTTGTCCTCAGCATTATTACGCTTCCGGCACCAATAGCGACTATTGGACGCTCAAGATAAGCAAGAATAGAGAGCGAGACGCCGACACCGATCGTCGGCTCATAGAGGCTGGGTGGGCAGTCGTCCGCGTCTGGGAGCACGAGGATCCGCTCTCTGCGGCCGACCGTGTAGTTGAGTCTGTTGCCCAACGCGCTCGAAGCGCGAGCGATCCGTAGCACGTACGACTCGCAGACGGGACGCCTCTGACGAGACGTGAGGACACGGTTGAGTAACGGCGCTGGTCGATGAGCTGTCTGCCCTGGAGTGACGCGGGCTCGCACAGGTGTCGCCTTGGCTGGCCTGACGTGAGCATCGGCGTCCCGTCGCTGGGATCTCACCTATGGCATCACCTGGACGCTCAGCCCCGGTAGCATCTCAAGTTGTCCAGTGCGGCCGCAACTCCAGACTGCGCCGATCGGTTCGAACCACCCAAAGTCAGCGAGGGACCCTTGAGTACACCGAACAGCGAAAGGAAGCCCACACTTATTTCCCTCTTCTCGGGGGCAGGTGGGCTCGACCTTGGCCTGGAGCGGGCTGGGTTCCACACCGTCAGCGCGACCGATGTAGACGCGAACTGTATGAAGACTCTGCGGAATGTGCAGGAGTCAAACGTTCCCGTGCGCGGCCAAGAGGGGCGATTCCACCTGGCTGGCGCGAAACTGTTGCATGCTCCCGCCGAGGAGCTAAAGCCTGCAGACCTGAGGCCAGATGGGGCAACTAGTAGGTGGCGACCTGACGTCCTGGCTGGCGGCCCGCCGTGTCAGCCATTTAGTTCGGCCGGCCGTCAAAGGGGCATTGAGGACCCTCGAGGCAAACTCTTCTTGGAGTTCGTAAGCCTTGCCGAGCAGTTGAAGCCGCGTTTGATCCTCTTTGAGAATGTCCGAGGCCTTGTCACGGCAAAGGATCCAAATGGTGAGCCGGGGGGAGTCCTGCGGCTTATCCGTTCATCCTTTGAAGAAATTGGTTACGCGACCCGTTTCAAGCTGCTCAACGCCGCCGACTTCGGTGCTGCCCAGCGCCGCATCAGGCTGTTCATGATCGCAGCTTTGGATCGCAGTCTTCCTGAATTTCCGGAGCCCACGCATGGAAGGCTGGCCGGTGACACTTTGATTGATGAGGTGAAGCCGTGGGTGACGCTCGGCGAGTTCCTTTCTGGGCAGCCGGCGCCTATGCCTGAGGAAATCGTCTATCCGACTGGTTCCTTGGTGCAGGAACTGAAGGACCTCACGCCCGGCACCGGTGTTAAGTCGATCGGGATTGTTGAAGCTAACCGACCTAGCGGCCATTGGGGCTACAGGCAAGATCGCTTTCTCGCTGATTTGAGCCTCCCTGCGCGTACGATTCGGGCTGCAACAACGCCGGACTGGATCCGACTTGAAGATGGTACTTTGCGCCGACTGACGTGGCGTGAATGCGCGGCTCTCCAAGGGTTTCCGCGGGGGTGGGAGTTCCAAGGCACGGTGGCGAGCAAGTTCCGGCAAATCGGTAACGCTGTTCAGGCTGACGTCGCCGAGAAAATCGGACTGATGCTCATGCAGTCGGTTAGTTCAAATAGAAAAGTAACGCCGAAGTCGGCGCCTTGGCCTCAAGAGTTCCATAAGTGGATGGCTTACACTGCCATGGAGCATCAGACGAATGGCGAACACAGGGCTGCTGCACGGAAACAACGAGAAATGGCAGGTTAGTGGGGGATGGTTCAGACGTGGAAGTTTCCACAAAACTGGTCTACGTCGGAACTAGTGGAGGGGCGGGCGCGGTCTGAACAGCTGTTTCGGCAGGAACGAAAGGAAGAGGGTCCTCGGGCTTTCCAGGAGGTGTACCGGGAAGTAGAACCCAGGGTGCGCGAAGCCCTGGAGCTGACCGATAACCTGCTCAACCTAGATGGCCAGGCCTTCCTGTTTGACCCGACTTTGTGGCGCATTCTTCGCTATGTGTGTGCTCCGCCCGTGAGCGAGGAAGACCTTTGGACGCTGGTGGGGCAGAAATTCAGAACGGTTCCTGCAGGCCTTAGCGACGACACAGCCGAGGTAATTCGTGAGGTGCTGGACCCTGTCCGTTTCTCATGGGTTGCCGAGAACAGGCCGCCGAACGAAACTGAACGCGAATCTGCGGTTATGGCGACGACCGCGCTGCTAGCCCTGGAGCTCTTGCGGACGCGTCGGCGCGGTACGGCCAGTAAGCGTCAAGAGGCCGAGGTCGCCGAGGCTCTAGAAGGCATCGGGTACATCTTGGACGCCCAGAGAGGCGACATCGACGTGCTGGATGTCCTGGAGCGAGGTCACTTCTCGAAAGAGAGAAAAGTGGCGGGGGCGAAATGTGACGTTCCCATTCGCCTGAAAGATGGACGCTTGCTGGCTATCGAATGCAAGGTTTCCAACGGTCCGAAGAATTCGTGGAAGCGGCTGATTCGTGAGTGCGGCGGAAAGTCCGAGACGTGGCGTCAGCAGTTCGGAACTCAGGTCATGACCGTCGCTGTGCTGGCCGGTTCGTTCGATCTTTCGTGCCTGGAAAGAGCGCAGAACATGGATGGTCTGTGGGTGTTCTGGCAGCATGACCTTAAGGCTTTGACGGATTTTGTACAAACGATATCCTAGCCGCACATATGAGGTGAGGCTGGCGGAGCGGCTTTGGGCTGGAGCTGCTTTGGCGTGAGTGATCAGGGCCCATTACGCTAGCCAGCGAATCGGGCAGGCTTGTGGGCCTGCCCGTTAGTGCCCGATTTTGGGCCCTGATCTTCGAGGCTCGCGCCAAAGTGGCTGCCTAAAGCCGTGAAGCCGGCCGCCCCAGCCACGACGGTGTCTGACCTCGGCTGGGCCGTCTCACCTTTACCCCGGCCTGGTCTTTGCCCCCTTGTGGGCGCGGACGGGCGCCAGCGCGCGGCCCCGGTGACGAAGGCAAGGAGGGGCGGCGCGCCGGCGACCGTCCGGCGCCGCCGCGCTGTGCGCGGCACCTCCGATCTGTGATCGGACTGCTTGCAGTTCAAGAGGCCGGGAGCAACGGCGAGCGAAGCGAGCCCTTGAACCCGTAGAGAAGGTTGTAACGCAGTGGGATTCAGGTTCTGGTTGACCTGTCCGGTCCTCTTGCTGTGATCCTGCGTGCTTGTTCTGCTGCGCGCTGAAGTGCCTGGGCCACCTGGTCGGCGTCGTCGGCGTCCAGCAGGATCTCTTGTGTCCAAAGGATCGAGAGCCTGACGGTGCCGTCGTGCAGGTGTACGGCTACGTCGACTTCTGTGTCGTGGCCGGCTGCGTCCCGGATGTCGTCCAGGCCTGGTTCGCTTGCGAACGCGCTCATGCTCCGATGCTCCACAGCGGGGCGTCGTACTGGCCCGGTCGGCTGTGGATGAGAAGCCGGCGCAGCTCGTCACGCTGGGAGCCGCTGAGGTTCAAGGCCTCGGTGATGTGGCGGAACGTCGTGTGGGTGACTCCGCGGGATCGGGCCTCACTCTGGAACTGGTCGAGTCGGGACAGTACGTCGTCGGGGTCTAGCTTCGTCGGTGGCCGCTCAGTGAGCCATGCTGCCTTGTTGCGTTCGTAGTCGATCTCCGAGAAGCCGCAGATCTCGCGGCTGTGTGCCTCGGCCTCGTCCAGGGTGGCGGTCGTCATGATGGCGCGGGCCGGGCTGTTGCGGCTGACCGCGTCGTCCAGGTCGACTTCGTGGACCGTGGGTCCTTCGGCAGTGAGGGGGACGGGGAGGCCGGCGTCGCGCACCTCGCAGATGCCGCGGGCTCCTCGGGCTGTTGCGGCGAGCATGGCGGTGGCCTCCGAGGGGTGCCATTCCAGGATGCTGCCGATCGTCTCCACGTCTTCGGTCGTGAAGGTGTGGACGGGAGTGCCGAACAGAGGGCGCAGATCGTCGGGGGAGATCTCACCGTCCAGTCCGGGGCCTGCGACCAGGAGCCGGATCGGCGCGTTGACCTGGCAGCAGGCGGCGAGAGTGAGGGCGTCGGCGAGGGGGCTCTTGAGGGTGGGTTCGTCGCCCTGGGCGAGGATGTCGCCGCCGACGTCGAGTAGATCGATCGAGGCCGGCGCCAGGTGGGACACCAGCTCTTCGAGCTGGCGAGTGATGCCCTCGGCGCCGTGGTGCGGGTCGAGCAGAGCCAGTGTGTGCGGGAGCTCCGTCGCGAGTCGGGGGAGTGTGGAGCCCGCCGGGGCGATCGGCTGGGCCTCGGCCGGCACCGACCAGACGGACTGAGTGACGGGTTCGAGTCCCGTGAAGCTGTCGGCTCCCCGTGGTCCCGGGAGGGGGTCGATCAGGAGGCGGTCCCACGCGTACGTGAGGATCACCGCCCGGTCCTCGTCGCCGTAGAGGGCGGCGTCAAGCATGGCGGCGGCGACTGCGTCGCCCCCTCCTCCTGCTGCGACGATCAACCGCGTCATGCGCTCAGAGTACGGGTTCATGGGTTGGCCACTCACCCTATAGTGGCCAAAGGCCATAGCCACTTGGACGAGGAAGGGAGGGGAGATGCCGCAGATCGAAGAGGCCCAGCCGAAGTATCTCCAGATCGCCCACTACATCCGTGACCAGATCCTTCGGGGTGACCTGCGACCGGGGGACGAGGTTCCCTCGGAACGGCAGCTCGCCGCGGACTGGAAGGTGTCCCGGCCCACGGCCGCGCGGTCGTTGGAGGCGCTGAGTCATCAGGGCCTGGTCGAGAAGCGTCAGGGCTCGGGGACGTACGTGCGCAGCCTCGAAGTGAACCGGCGCGCACGCGAGTTGTACGGACGCGCACGGCAGACCGGGAAGATCTACACGCCCGGAGAGTACGCGGTGATCACCTCGACGGGGTGGCTGGAGGCTCCGGACTACGTCGTCGAGGCGCTGGGACTGGTGAAGGATCGCCGAGCCGTGCACCGCCGACGGGTGACGAACAACCAGGACGGCCCGATCAACCTGTCCACTTCGTGGTTCGCTGCGGATGTCGGCCAGCGGGCACCCAAGCTCTTGGACCCCGAGCGGATCCAGGAAGGCACGCTCATGTACGTCGAGCGGATGACGGGGCGTCAAGGCAGTTACGCGGAAGACCGGATGTGCGCTCGTGCTGCCACGGATGAGGAGGCGGACGACCTGCGGTTGGAGCCGGGGTCCGCGGTCCTCATCGTCCATCACGTCGTCTTTGACCTCCAGGACCGTCCCCTGGAGTTCGCCGAAGCCACCTACCCGCCGCACCGCTGGGCGTTCGAGCAGGGTTACCCGCTCACCTGACGACGACTCGCCAGTTCCGGTGGACCGCTTGCACCTCTCAAGTGGCTAATGCCACTATCCAGGAAGTGGCTAAGGTCACTTGGGGAGGAGGGGTCACGACGTGACGAGTCGGCGGCCGGTACAGGGCGCGCGGTTAGCTTGCCGGGGGTGTCGGGGGCGTGGATGGAAGCGCGTCGGCTCCCGAACGGCGCTGGCGCTCTCCACGGCCAACGACCGCGACCGTGCCACGTCGAAGCGGCGCTGCCTTGACTGCGACGGCAGCGGCAAGGAGTGAGCACGCATGGCCTACACGATCGACCGCCATCCCTGTGAGGACTCGCCGCGGCTCGGAGCGATGACCTTGCATCCGGAGCCTGAGTCCGTGTCTCGTGCGCGGCGCTGGTTCCGGAAGTTCATCGCCCCGTACAACCCGGCCTGCTCGATCGACGACTGCACGCTGATGATCTCGGAACTGGTGACCAACGCCATCTGCTATGGGAAGTCGGATGACCCATGGTTGGTGCGGATCGAGTGGTACCGCGAGGGAACCTCGCTCCGCGTCGACGTGCACAACCCGGGCTTCCCGGCGAAGGTGCGACTGAGCCATCCGGAGGCGAACGACGCTCACGGACGGGGACTGCTCCTGGTCGACTCCATCGCGGATTCCTGGCGCTCCGGGCACAGCCACCTCGGCGGAACGGTCGTCTCCTTCGTGGTCGCTGATGCCTGGCCGGCGTGACGGGATAGCTCACCTCTCCTACTTTCACTGTGAAAGTGTCGCTAGGCTGGTTGACCAGTTGACTTGGCCAATCCCGACAGGCGGCGTTCATGGCGTGTGAAGTGGAGCCACCGAAGTACGTGCGCCTCGCGCAGACGCTTCAGCAGCGCATCGAGGACGGCACGTACGCGCCCGGCACCCGCGTACCGAGTGAGAACCAGTTGGTGCAGGCCTTCGGGATGTCCCGACCGTCGTCCGGGCGCTGGAGCTGCTGAAGCGGGACGGCTGGCTCGAGTCCCGGCAGGGGTACGGCACGATCGTCCGCGGTCGACCGGAAGTCGTCGAGCAGAAGGACCGGCCGGGGGCGTGAGGCGCTGGAGCGCGATGAGACGCAGGGTGCGGGGCGGCTGATCGAAGTCGGGCGTGTACCTGTCCCGGCTCGGGTCGCCTCGGCGCTCGGCCTGCCGAAGAAGACCGAAGTCCTCATGCGTCTCTTCCTGGTCGAGGAGGATGGTGAAGCTGTCGAGCTGGTCTCGTCGTACTTCCCCGCCGGCCTGGTCGAGGGCACTGAGCTGGGGACCGACGAGCCTCTGAGCGGGAGTGGTCGCGAACATCTCGAGACGCGGAAGAAGGTCCGCTTCGACCACGTGGTCGAGCGTGTGTCGGCCCGGCTGCCCGAAGCGGGTGAAGCAGAACTGCTGGATCTGCTAGCCGGTATGCCCGTGCTGAGTGTTCTGGTCGTGGCCTGTGGCGCCTCCGGCCGGTCCTTGCAGGTCGCTGACGTACTCCTGCCTGCTGACCGGCAGGAACTCGAAGACACCTACCGCCTGAGCTGAGCCCCGTCCGGGAGTGAAACTCCGCGATAGCAGCTTGACAAGCCAACTCGTCGCCACGCGGAAGGAGGAGGAGCGGCGGGACGAGATGGTCACCCAGCTCATCCGGCTCGCCCAGCTCGACCGGGCCGCCGGCATCTTTCTCGAAGTCTGCGGACAGCGCTTCGGCGCCGAGTTAGGCAAGGGCGCGACCATGCTCCGAGCCCAGCTCACCGGCCGCGTCTGCCACCGTGTGAACGACGAAGCCTCGGCGAAGATGGCGCTCGGCGACATCGCCCCTGAGGCCGTCTTCGCGGCCTGCGCCATCGCCGCCGAGCTGCCCGACCTGGCCGTCGTCGGCGACACCTCCGGCGGCTGGTCCCGCATCCGCACCCCCTACCTCTCCCTCGCCCCCGACGTACCGGCGCTCCACCCCTTCCGGCCGTACGTTCCGCCGATGCCGGTGGAGGCATCCTGGCCCGTGGCCACGGCTCGCCCGGTCACCTAGTAAGCGCACCCTGCCCACGGCCGGAACGGCCGTTCCGTGCCACGTCCCTACCCCCTCCATGCCTGGAACCGGAAGGAGCTGCGCCGTGCGTGCCCTGTCCGTCCGCATCGACGCCGTACTCGTCCAAGCGCTGATCGCCGCCGCACTGTCCTTCGCCCACGTGCACGACCTCACGCTGGCCGCCGGACGGGACGGCTGGAAGGCCTGGGCCCACCCGGTCTCCGTCGACCTGCTGTTGGTCGCAGCCTGGCGGCGGCTGCGCTCCGCTGAGGCGAAAACGGCCGGGTGGTGCTGGTTCCTCGTCGCCCTGACCGCCTCACTCGGCGCCAAACGTCGCCACGGCCGGACTCCTCGACCTCGACGACGTGCCGGACTGGCTGCGCATCCTCGTCGCCGGATGGCCCGCGATCGCCTTCCTGGGCGGGACGCTGCTCGCCCACGGAGCAACCGCGGACGCCTCGACGGGGGGACGCGAGTCGACCCCGGAGCCCATCGCGCCCGAAGCGCCTGCCCCTGCGCCGGAGTTGACTGCTGTGGAGCCGAAAGCAGCTCCGCCCTCCGCGCCCCCGGTCCTGCCGGCGCTCGTCACGCTCGCGCGCAAGGTCGCCGACGAACACCGCGCCCGGACCGGCACGCCCATCGACACCCCGACCCTTCGCGCCCGGCTCGGCGTCCCGCTGCCGCTGGCCGAAGCCCTCTCCACCCACCTGACCTGACCCGGAGGACTTTCCCCCGTGCGCCCGTCCACGCTCCGTGCGCTGAAGCGCGCCGCCGAGCTGACCCGACAGAACCGCCTCACCGACGGGTACGAGGGCGACGAGAGCTTGCGCTGGCTGGCCGAACACGTCACCGATCTCACCGGCGAAGACCCGAAGGAGACCGTCACGACGGGGGGACATCGCGGTCTTGCGGGCCGAGTGTCGCGACGACGTGATCGCCGTGCTCACCAAGCACTTACAGAACCTCGCGAAGCCTGTCGTGTCAGACGCCGGAGACTCAAGGGCGTCCGGTGCTGCCGCCTCTGACGCCGGGCGATGACCTGGCCGTCAACCCTCCGGGGCAGGCCTTACGTGACCTGCTCGACGGATCCGGCCTGGGGCTGATGGAGCGAGTCGTCTCACGGCTTCTGCGGCGGCCCTTGAATGGGACCGCTGGCGAAAGGAATTGGCGGGGGAGCGGCGAGTGGGAGCCGAGCTGAACCGCTTAGGGCGCCACGTTTGGCGTGCCCTGCACTCCATCCCCTTGGCCAACAAAGTGGATATCGGTCACTTAGCCCCTGTCGGACGGTTCGCTCACAGCTTCTCCGCTGTCTCGGGTTTGCCACAACCCGCCTCCCTCGTACTTGCTCCGGAGCAGGGGAATCACTCCGCTGGGAATGCGGAACCCCTTCGCCCAGGAAGGGTCGGTGGCGTGGCCGTAGACGGTGGTGAGCAGGAAAGGCTCCCCTCCTGTCAGCGCACCTATCGCTTGCAAATCCCTCGACAGGGTGCCGATCGGTTGGGTGAAGCCGCGGAGTCTGCGTGTCTCGTCGTAGCCGGCAAGCTCGTACACCGTCTCCCGGTCCACGAACCCGCCGTTTGCCGCAGCTGCAACGATTGCTTTGACCCGGGATGGGTAGCGCCTCATCAGCTCGTCCATGAACGCCGCCAGTGACTCTGCCGTCCAGGCTTCATCTTCGGAGTCTTTGTCGGCCGATGCCTCGCCCAATTGCTCCAGGTCGCGGACCGAGCCCTCGTCCACGTTCAGTTCGAGGAGTTCTTTGGCCCAGCGGAGCAGTTCGCTTGGAGTGAGCATGTAGAGTCCCACCCCGGCCTGCTCCCGCAGTTCCTGGAGGAGTTCGGCACGGGGACGAGGTGGGATGTCGTATCCGCGGTTGGTCCACCAGTCCTTCTTCACGTCCCCCGTGACCAGTAGAACGTCGCACCCGCGGTGCCGGGCCTCCGCCATGAGCTGTACCCACACGAGGTAGTCACCAGCAGCTAGCTCGGGTTCCTTGGTGCGGAAGTCCTCGTGCCCCGGCGGTATCCCCTCGTCGGCGCGCTCCTGTGCCTCTTTCACGGCCTTGTCGTATTCGTCCGACGGCAGCGGCTCGCCGACCCGGCCGTGCAGAAGCGGTTCGAGGGCGTTGAGCACCGGGTCAGTGTGAGTGGTGGCAGTCTCCTTGAGTGCGTCGCACTCGGCCTGCGCCCGGATGAACTTCTTGAGGCTGCCGGCTGCTTCGGCGAGTTCGCTCAGGTCTTGGTCGGTCCGCTCTACAGCCTCTTCGTTGTCCTTGAGTTGGACGGCGGTCAGCCAAGTGGTCACTGCTGTCCGGGCCGCGTTGACCGCCTTATCGAGCGCGGCGCTCGCCTCATTGGCCTTGGTCGCGTGGTGATGGCGTACGGTCGGCGACTCGCGGTTACGCCAGAACTCCGTGAGCACCTGGTGTGGAATCCACAGGCGCTCGCGAAGCCTGGCGAGGGCGGCAAGGGTGTCCCGGCGGGTGCTCTCGTTCGAGCGATAGAGGTTGAGCAGCACATTGGTGTCAAGCACGACCAGACCGGAATCGAAGATCCGCTTGTAGTCGGAGCGGAGTGGGCTGCGATGGGCCTCGTCGCAGTCGAAGACACCCCGGACTTGCGGCTGGTCGGACGTGGTGTGCGCTGCTGCCATGAAACGCTCCCCTGGAATCGTAAGGCGCGTCAGCCCTCCCCGGCTGGGTGCGCGGGGGAAAGTCTAGGACCGGATCGAGCCACTGCGACCGAGGAAGTCATCGGCAAGCTTGGAGCAAGTCCTGATCCGGTGCGCCTCAGCGAGGCACCAGTTAACCAAGGTCGCATGTCGTGGCGCTGATCGGTGGCCTTGGTTCACGCGTCCCAGAGAGTGGTGATGGCTTCCGCGACGCTGAAGATCTCGTCGCACTCGGCGCACTGCGCCTTGCCGAAAACGTAAGTCAACTTGTGCGCGACATCTGTGTGGCCATCTGCCAGTGCGCGACTGTGGAGTCTTTGGGCCAGCCCCTCCAGGGTCGAGGCGTCCGCAGGCTGTAGCGGCACCTTCCTTGCCGCGGTCTCATTCATGTACATGCTGTCCGTCGTCGAGAAGCAGCCGTACTCGCCAAACGCTATGAAGTTCTCTGTACTGCACGAGGGGCAGGGGACTTCGTATTCGTCGTCGTTCAGTCCGTCGAGCTGTTCGCCCCAGATCTCGACCCCCTCGAAGCTGATGAGCGCGGCCAGCAAGTAGACGTAAGTGCCGGGGTCGTCGCCGAGAGCCGGATCTCGAAGGGCTTCCTCTGTCAGTTGCGCCAGGTCGGACATCTCAGAGGCGTAGGCCACGTGGGGATCTTGCTCACCGTATGGCTGATCAGTGCTGGCCGCGATGGCGCCGGCCAGTACGAGTGGCATCTGCCTGTCCGCCGGTGACCACTGGCGTGCCATGTCTCGCAGGATTGGCAAGGCTGCGTGGCTTGCTGAGTAGACGGTGCCCTGATGGCATAGTCGGGACCAAAGTGCGGTCCAGCCTGAATCGTTTGGTGCCGGGCTCACTGCGTCAAGCCGGCCGGGAAGATCTTCTGCCGTGCCGTAGGCATGGTGGAGCTGGGACCAGTCCGTCATGCCAGCGATCTAAGCAGTCGGGTGCCGCGGACTTCACGGCCGGGGCCGCGCCAGTTGCTCGGTCAGTGAGGTAAGCCAAGCCCGGCGCCAGAAGCAGCCAGCGACCTGCGGCAATGCCCCAAGATCCCGTCCACGCCTCGTCCACAGACCCCGACATACGGCCGCTCCGGGCAGGACATGCCTGCACATACGCGAAGACCCCGTTCTCAGCGTTTCCGCTGGTGACGGGGTCTTTGGGCACCTTATCTACGGTGCCCCCGGCAGGATTCGAACCTGCGCACACGGCTCCGGAGGCCGTTGCTCTATCCCCTGAGCTACGGGGGCGTGTCGTTCGCTTGGTGATCGCGGCGACGGGTAGAACACTACCAGTTCCCGGGGGGTGGTCATGAACCCGTTTTCATCGCGCACCCGGGTCGGTCCGGAGTGCGGGGTGTCGCCCGTGCGGGGTGGAAGTGGGGAAACGCCGGACGTGGTGGCCGGGTCCGACCTACTCTCGAGTTGTGCCAGGCGCATCGGGCCGGGTTCTTGTTGTGGACGACAACAAGGTCATCCGGCAGTTGATCAGGGTCAACCTCGAGCTGGAGGGCATCGAGGTCGTGACCGCGGCCGATGGTGCCGAGTGTCTGGAAGTCGTCCATCAGGTGCGGCCCGACCTCGTCACCCTTGATGTCGTGATGCCCCGGCTCGACGGGCTCCGGACCGCCGCTCGGCTCCGTACCGATCCCCGTACCAGTGATCTTCCGCTCGTGATCGTCAGCGCGTGTACGCAGTACGAGATCGAGAACGGGCTCGATGTCGGTGTGGACGCCTTCCTCGCCAAGCCCTTCGAGCCGGGAGAGCTCGTCCGGCTCGTCCAGCGGTTGATCGCGGGGCCCGTCGGGCACGTGCGCGGTCCCGGGGACGCCGAGCCGGCGGCCGGGCACGCCGGCGGGTGACGTCCGAGGGGCGGGGACAACCGCACCGTGGTGTCGTCCAGATCTCAGGAACGCGTTCAAACCCGTTCGCCTACCCACCCCCTTCCTCCCATACGCTTGTCCCGTGACCCCCGTCGAGCTCTCCCGCACCGTGCTGCACGCGGTGCGTCGTGCCGTCGACGAGGGGGAGCTGAGTGTGGCGGTGGCGGCCCTGCCCGAGCGGGTGCTCGTCGCTCCTCCCGGGCCCGGAGGGTGCGGGGACTATGCGACCAATGTCGCCCTTCAGCTCGCCCGGCCGGCCGGGCAGTCGGCCCAGCGGGTCGCCGAGATTCTGCGGATGCGTCTGCTTCGTAGCGGGGGCATCAGTGACGTCGTCGTCACCGGGCCCGGGTTCATCAACATCAGCCTTGAGGGTGTCGCGCCCGTCGCGCTTGTCCGCGAGATCCTGCGGCGCGGTTCCGGGTATGGGCACGCTGACTCCCTGAACGGGCAGACCGTCCTGCTGCGTGCGCCGCGTGAGGTGCGTGCCGTCGTTCAGGTCGAGGCGCTCGTGCGGATCCTGCGCTCGCAGGGTGCCGACGTACGCATCGACGAACACCAGGGCACGGTGGTTCAGCCGGTGCCCGCGCCCGCCGACCCCTTCTCCCTCGGGCCCGACGCCGCCCGCTGGGCCCTGCTCCATCCCGCGCCGCACGACCGGCCCCGGATCGGCGACGAGCATCTCGTGCAGCGTGAGAGCAATCCGCTGTTCCGGGTTCGGTACGCCCATGCCCGCACCCGGGCGCTTCTGCGTAATGCCGCCGACCTCGGATTCGGTCCCGAGCCCGGTGCCGTGGACGGCGCCCAGTCGCTGCTCCAGGTCCTCGCCGACCACCCCCGTGTCCTCGCGGCCGCCGCCGCCCATCACGCGCCCGATCGGCTCGCCCGGCATCTCGTCTCCGTCGCGGATGCCGTGCTGCCCCTGCTGTCCACCGTGCTGCCCCTCGGTGAGGAGAAACCCTCGGCCGCCCACCGTGCCCGGCTGGCGCTTGCCGTCGCCGCCGGGACGGTGCTGGCCGGCGGCCTGTCCCTGCTCGGCATCGACGCACCCGACCATCTCTGAGAGAGCACGCGAAGAAATGAGCCGTTCCGCACACCCCGCCGGGCCCCGTCACGCCGACGTCCTCCCCGAGGGGCACTACTCCGCACCGCCCGCCGACCTCAACGCGCTCGACTCCAAGGTGTGGGCCCACACGGTCACCCGTGACACGGACGGCGTGCTCACCGTCGGCGGGATCGACGTCAAGCGGCTCGCCGAGGAGTTCGGCACCCCCGCCTACTTCCTCGACGAGGACGACTTCCGGGCCCGGGCGCGGGCCTGGCGTACCGCCTTCGGAAGCGACGCCGACGTGTTCTACGCCGGCAAGGCGTTCCTGTCCCGTGCCGTCGTGCGGTGGCTGCACGAGGAGGGGCTGAATCTCGACGTGTGTTCCGGTGGGGAGCTGGCCACCGCGCTCGCCGCCGGGATGCCCGTCGAGCGCATCGCCTTCCACGGCAACAACAAGTCCGTGGCGGAGATCCGGCGGGCCGTCGAGGCCGGGGTCGGGCGGATCGTTCTCGACTCGTTCCAGGAGATCGTCCGCGTCGCGCACATCGCCCGGGAGCTGGGCAGGCGGCAGCGGGTGCAGATTCGTATCACCGTGGGTGTCGAGGCGCACACGCACGAGTTCATCGCCACCGCGCACGAGGACCAGAAGTTCGGGATCCCGCTGGCCGGCGGGCAGGCGGCGGAGGCCGTGCGGCGGGCGTTGCAGCTGGACGGGCTGGAGCTCATCGGGATCCACTCGCACATCGGGTCGCAGATCTTCGACATGTCGGGGTTCGAGGTGGCCGCGCACCGGGTGGTCGGGCTGCTCAAGGACATTCGTGACGAGCACGGAATCGAGCTGCCCGAGATCGATCTCGGGGGCGGACTCGGGATCGCGTACACGAGTGACGACGACCCGCGCGAGCCGCACGAGATCGCCAAGGCGCTCACCGAGATCGTCACCCGGGAGTGCGACGCCGCGCGGCTGACGACCCCCCGGATCTCCGTGGAGCCGGGGCGCGCCATCGTCGGGCCCACCGCCTTCACGCTGTACGAGGTCGGCACCGTGAAGCCGCTCGAAGGGCTGCGGACGTACGTCTCCGTGGACGGCGGGATGTCGGACAACATCCGTACCGCGCTGTACGACGCCGAGTACAGCGTGGCCCTCGCCTCCCGGGTCTCCGACGCCGAGCCGATGCTGTGCCGGGTCGTCGGCAAGCACTGCGAGAGCGGTGACATCGTGGTGAAGGACGCCTTCCTGCCGGGGGACCTGGCACCGGGTGACCTCATCGCCGTACCGGCGACGGGGGCGTACTGCCGGTCGATGGCCAGCAACTACAACCATGTACTGCGTCCGCCCGTCGTCGCCGTCAGGGACGGCGAGGCGCGCGTGATCGTCCGGCGGGAGACGGAGGATGACCTCCTGCGGCTCGATGTCGGATGAGTGGCTGCAACGCCGTATGTCGGATGAGTGGCTACAAAAATCGTGATCGGATGGCGGAAGATCTTCTGTCTTTCCGGTCATGAAAATGAAATAGATGTCTCACGATCCGGACCAGGGAAAGAAAGCCCCGTCCGGTGAGTGAGACTGGTGCAACCGAGACGGTAATCAGGAATCGAGGTCGGATGATGCGTACGCGTCCGCTGAAGGTGGCGCTGCTGGGCTGTGGAGTCGTCGGCTCAGAGGTGGCGCGCATCATGACGACGCACGCCGACGACCTCGCCGCCCGGATCGGGGCCCCGGTGGAGCTCGCCGGCGTGGCCGTACGGCGGCCCGACAAGGTGCGTGAGGGCATCGACCCGGCCCTGGTCACCACCGACGCCACCGCGCTCGTCAAACGGGGCGACCTCGACATCGTCGTGGAGGTCATCGGCGGGATCGAACCCGCCCGTACGCTCATCACCACCGCCTTCGAGCACGGCGCGTCCGTCGTCTCCGCGAACAAGGCGCTGCTCGCCCAGGACGGCGCCGCGCTGCACGCCGCCGCCGACGAGCAGGGCAAGGACCTCTACTACGAGGCCGCCGTCGCCGGGGCCATCCCGCTGATCCGCCCGCTGCGCGAGTCCCTCGCCGGTGACAAGGTCAACCGGGTGCTCGGCATCGTCAACGGCACCACCAACTTCATCCTCGACAAGATGGACTCCACCGGCGCCGGCTACCAGGAGGCGCTCGACGAGGCCACCGCG
The DNA here is from genome assembly GCF_055570675.1 of Streptomyces sp. NPDC031111. Classification (NCBI taxonomy): domain Bacteria; kingdom Bacillati; phylum Actinomycetota; class Actinomycetes; order Kitasatosporales; family Streptomycetaceae; genus Streptomyces; species Streptomyces sp. NPDC031111. The sequence goes on along the minus strand of NZ_JBVIGS010000007.1, from coordinate 225,232 downwards.
CTCGGGTACGCCGAGGCCGACCCGACCGCCGACGTCGAGGGCTTCGACGCGGCCGCCAAGGCCGCCATCCTCGCCGGGATCGCCTTCCACACCCGCGTGCGCCTCGACGACGTCTACCGCGAGGGCATGACCGAGGTCACCGCCGCCGACTTCGCCTCCGCCAGGGAGATGGGCTGCACCATCAAGCTGCTCGCCATCTGCGAGCGGGCCGAGGACGGCGCGTCGGTCACCGCGCGGGTGCACCCGGCGATGATTCCGCTCAGCCACCCGCTCGCCTCCGTGCGCGGCGCCTACAACGCCGTGTTCGTCGAGTCGGACGCCTCCGGGCAGCTGATGTTCTACGGGCCGGGCGCGGGCGGCGCGCCCACCGCTTCCGCCGTGCTCGGCGACCTCGTCGCCGTGGGGCGGAACCGGATCAGCGGGACGACCGGGCCCGGTGAGTCCGCGTATGCCGCGCTGCCCGTCTCGTCCATGGGCGAGGTCGTCACGCGGTACCACATCAGCCTCGACGTGGCCGACAAACCGGGTGTTCTCGCTCAGGTCGCGACCGTGTTCGCCGAGCACGGTGTCTCGATCGACACGGTTCGTCAGCAGGGCAAGGACGGTGAGGCCTCCCTCGTCGTCGTCACTCACCGTGCGTCCGACGCGGCCCTCGGCGGCACCGTCGAGGCGTTGCGCAAGCTCGACACCGTGCGCGGTGTCGCCAGCATCATGCGGGTTGAAGGAGAGTAACCAGCAATGACCCACCAGTGGCGCGGAATCATCGAGGAGTACCGGGACCGGCTGCCGGTATCCGACACCACACCGGTTGTGACGCTCCGTGAGGGCGGCACGCCGCTCGTGCCCGCGCAGGTGCTCTCCGAGCGCACGGGCTGCGAGGTGCACCTCAAGGTCGAGGGCGCGAACCCGACCGGGTCCTTCAAGGACCGCGGCATGACCATGGCGATCTCCAAGGCGAAGGAGGAGGGTGCCAAGGCCGTCATCTGCGCCTCCACCGGCAACACCTCCGCCTCCGCCGCCGCGTACGGTGTGCGCGCCGGGATGGTGTCCGCCGTTCTCGTGCCGCAGGGCAAGATCGCGCTCGGCAAGATGGGCCAGGCGCTGGTCCACGGGGCGAAGATCCTCCAGGTCGACGGCAACTTCGACGACTGCCTCACGCTGGCCCGCGCCCTGAGCGACAACTACCCGGTGGCGCTGGTCAATTCGGTCAATCCGGTACGGATAGAAGGCCAGAAGACGGCCGCCTTCGAGATCGTGGACATGCTGGGCGACGCGCCCGACATCCACGTCCTGCCGGTGGGCAACGCGGGCAACATCACCGCGTACTGGAAGGGGTACAAGGAGTACGCCGCCGACGGTGTCGCCACGCGGACGCCGCGCATGTGGGGTTTCCAGGCCTCCGGCAGCGCGCCCATCGTGCGCGGCGAGGTCGTCAAGGACCCGTCGACGATCGCCACCGCCATCCGGATCGGCAACCCGGCGTCGTGGCAGTTCGCGCTCGCCGCGCGGGACGAGTCCGGCGGCGCCATCGACGAGGTGACGGACCGTGAGATTCTGCGCGCCTACCGGCTGTTGGCCTCGGGTGAGGGCGTCTTCGTCGAGCCCGCGTCCGCCGCGTCGGTCGCCGGTCTGCTGAAGGCCGCCGAGCAGGGCAAGGTCGACCCGGGCCAGAGGATCGTGTGCACCGTCACCGGCAACGGCCTGAAGGACCCGGACTGGGCCGTCGCCGGTGCCCCGCAGCCGGTCACCGTCCCCGTCGACGCCGCGACCGCCGCCGAGCGGCTGGGCCTGGTCTAGTACCGGCACGCGATCCGCGACTTCGTCCGCAAAACGGGCGTAAGGGCGCGCTCACCTGGGGAAGTTCCCTACGGGGGGTGCACAGGGGGCTTGCGACACGCATCGTGCGCCTCCTGTGCGCCCTATGTCGCCACTGAACCTTCCTTCGATAGGCTGTACTGAACCCGCCCGCCGCATATGCCGCGGTATCGCGTCGTCCCCGTGGTCCGGACAGTGGCCCGGGACGGCCCGGAAAGCGGCCGGCCACCCCGGTCGGCGGCGATCCCAGGGGTTTCGTACGCCCTCGAATGTCCATCGAGTGCCACTCGAGTGTCCGTCGGGTGTCATTCGACAGTCACGCAGCTCAAGGAGAGTCTTCGAGCGATGGCCGGTCCCGCGTTCCGCGCCGCCGCCGTCCGGGTGCGCGTCCCCGCCACCAGCGCCAACCTCGGCCCGGGCTTCGACGCCCTCGGCCTCGCGCTGGGGCTCTACGACGACGTCGTCGTCCGGGTGGCCGACTCCGGGCTGCACATCGACATCGCCGGCGAGGGCGGCGAGACCCTCCCGCGCGACGAGAGTCATCTGCTCGTACGTTCCCTGCGCACCGCCTTCGACCTGCTCGGCGGACAGCCTCGCGGCCTCGAGATCGTCTGCGCCAACCGCATCCCGCACGGCCGCGGTCTGGGCTCCTCCTCGGCCGCCATCTGCGCCGGGATCGTCGCCGCCCGCGCCGTGACCATAGGCGCCGAGGCCAAGCTCGACGACACCGCGCTGCTCGAACTCGCCACCGAGATCGAGGGCCACCCCGACAACGTCGCGGCCTGTCTGCTGGGCGGTTTCACCCTGTCCTGGATGGAGGGCGGCGCGGCCCGGGCGATCAGGATGGACCCCGCCGATTCCATCGTTCCGGTGGTTTTCGTGCCCGGGAAGCCGGTTCTCACCGAGACCGCGCGCGGCCTGCTGCCGCGCACCGTTCCCCATGTCGACGCCGCCACCAACGCGGGCCGTGCGGCCCTGCTCGTCGAGGCCCTGACCAGGCGCCCCGAGCTGCTGCTGCCCGCCACCGAGGACCGACTGCACCAGGAGTACCGCGCCCCGGCCATGCCCGAGAGCGCCGCCCTGGTGGAGCGGCTGCGGGGGGACGGGATCCCCGCGGTGATCTCCGGCGCCGGACCCACGGTCATGGCGCTGGCGGACGCGGACACGGCCGACAAGGTCGAAGCACTGGCCGGCACCGACTGGGCCGCGAACCGGCTCGGTCTCGATGTACAGGGCGCGAGCGTGCTTCCGCTCGCCACCTGACACACGGTTGCCGGATTTGGAGAGGGGGAATGTTTGTTGGATCCGGTAGTGTTAACCTCAAGTCTGCACCCGACCCCACCATGGCGAGGTGCCTCGTGTCCCCGTCCGGGACAGACATTCTTCCGGGAGCCCCCCAAGCCGCACTGTGTTCTCTGCTACGTACGCGGGCAGTACGTCGCACGCGGACACTGAACGGCTCGACGGTGGGGGTACCCCCTCTGGGGGAGCTCCGGAACCGGTGCGACCACGCCACGTGACACTGGATGCCACGGCTCGAGGAAGCGCCATCACCAGATATCTCTTCCGCCGCTCAGGCGGACAACCGCCCCGGCACGGTTCGCACAGCAAGGACCGATGCCGGACAGCACAACCGGTCGCCGAGCCAGACAGGCCGACGTCCGCTCCAGGGAAGGACCCTTCGTGAGCGACACCACCGATCTGATGGGCGCACGTGTCGAGGAGACCGCTGCCGCGCCCGCCACGGACGCTTCCGCGCCTGCCACCGGTGCCGGCTCCCGGCGGCGCCGCGGTACCGGCCTCGAGGGCATGGTGCTGGCCGAGCTTCAGCAGGTCGCATCCGGCCTCGGAATCAGGGGCACCGCGCGTATGCGCAAGAGCCAGCTGATCGAGGTCATCAAGGAGGCGCAGGCCGCCGGAGGCTCCGCCCCGGCCAAGGCCGAGTCCGCCCCCGAGACCAAGCCCAAGCGTCGCGCGACCTCCCGGACCCGTACGGGCGAGGCCGCCGAGAAGAAGGCCGACGCCAAGGACGAGCAGGCCCCCGCCGAGAAGGCCGCGGCCCAGCAGCAGATCGAGATCCCGGGCCAGCCCTCCCCGAAGGCCGCCGGTCAGCCGGAGCAGGCCGAGGAGGCCCCCGCTCCCGCCGAGCGCCGTCGCCGTCGCGCCACGGCCGAGGCCGGCGCCCCGGCCGCCGCCGCGACCGAGACGATCGCCGCCGAGGCGAAGGCCGAGACCAAGACCGAGGCCCCCGCCCAGCAGCAGGGCGACGCCAAGTCCGACCACGAGGGCGGCGAGGGCCGCCGCCGCGACCGCCGTGAGCGCGGCCGCGACCGTGACCGTGGCGAGCGCGGTGACCGTGGCGACCGCGGCGACCGTCGCGGCAAGGGCGACGACCAGCAGCAGAGCCAGGGTGGCGGCCAGGGCCGTCAGCAGAGCCAGCAGGGTGGCGGCGGCCGTCAGGACGACGGTTACGACGACGACGGAGGCGGCCGCCGTGGCCGTCGCGGCCGTTACCGCGACCGCCGTGGCCGCCGCGGCCGCGACGAGATCGCGTCCGAGCCGCAGATCGCCGAGGACGACGTCCTGATCCCGGTCGCGGGCATCCTGGACATCCTCGACAACTACGCCTTCATCCGGACCTCCGGCTACCTGCCCGGTCCGAACGACGTGTACGTCTCCCTCGCCCAGGTCCGCAAGAACGGCCTGCGCAAGGGCGACCACCTCACCGGCGCCGTGCGCCAGCCCAAGGAGGGCGAGCGCCGCGAGAAGTTCAACGCGCTGGTCCGCCTGGACTCCGTCAACGGCATGGCGCCCGAACACGGCCGCGGCCGCCCGGAGTTCAACAAGCTGACCCCGCTGTACCCGCAGGACCGCCTCCGCCTGGAGACGGACCCTGGTGTCCTCACCACCCGGATCATCGACCTCGTGTCGCCGATCGGTAAGGGCCAGCGCGGTCTGATCGTGGCCCCGCCGAAGACCGGCAAGACCATGATCATGCAGGCGATCGCCAACGCGATCACCCACAACAACCCCGAGTGCCACCTGATGGTCGTCCTCGTCGACGAGCGTCCGGAAGAGGTCACCGACATGCAGCGGTCGGTGAAGGGCGAGGTCATCTCCTCGACCTTCGACCGCCCGGCCGAGGACCACACCACGGTCGCCGAGCTCGCCATCGAGCGCGCCAAGCGCCTGGTGGAGCTGGGTCACGACGTCGTCGTGCTGCTCGACTCGATCACGCGTCTGGGCCGTGCGTACAACCTCGCCGCCCCGGCCTCCGGCCGCATCCTGTCCGGTGGTGTCGACTCGACCGCCCTCTACCCGCCGAAGCGCTTCTTCGGTGCGGCCCGCAACATCGAGGACGGCGGCTCGCTGACCATCCTCGCCACCGCCCTGGTGGACACCGGGTCCCGCATGGACGAGGTCATCTTCGAGGAGTTCAAGGGCACCGGCAACGCGGAGCTCAAGCTCGACCGGAAGCTCGCCGACAAGCGCATCTTCCCGGCGGTGGACGTCGACGCGTCCGGCACCCGTAAGGAAGAGATCCTGCTCGGTGCCGAGGAGCTGGGCATCGTCTGGAAGCTGCGCCGAGTGCTGCACGCCCTCGACCAGCAGCAGGCGGTCGAGCTGCTTCTCGACAAGATGAAGCAGACCAAGTCGAACGCCGAGTTCCTGATGCAGATCCAGAAGACGACGCCGACGCCGGGCAACGGCGACTGACGTCCCGCCTTCCGCCGAAAGGGCCGCTTCCGCGAGGAAGCGGCCCTTTCGCGTGCCGCGAGAGCTTCGCCACAAGTACGACGACGGGCACCGCGGCCGACCCGTACGCCGAACCCCGGCGAAACCGCAGGTCAGAGAGGTTTGCGCCGCCCCCGGCCCGGACGCCGCACGCTCCGTCGTCCACAGGCCCGGCACAGGACGCCGTGCAACCCTGTGCCGGGTTTCGCCGTCCCATCGGACGGCGGGACGATGGGGTCATACGGGCCGTTCGCGGCATGTCTGGCGCCGAGTGCAGGGGGTAACCGACCGTAGATGAGCTGAGGAGCACATGTCTGCCGAGAGCACACCGGGCCCCGGGATACCCGCGGAGCCCGGTACGACGGGTCCGCGCAACCGGGGCAAGGGGCGCCGCCGCAAACCGCGTGACACACGCCACAAGGGCCTGAAGGTCGCGGCCTGGACCGCCGCCGCCGTCGTCGTCCTCGGCGGCACCGGCGCCGGATACCTGTACTTCAAGCTCAACGGCAACATCGAGAGCCTCGACATCGACCAGGCCCTGGGCACCGACCGGCCCGAGAAGGCGGACAACGGCTCCGAGAACATCCTGGTCCTCGGCTCCGACACCCGCGCCGGCGGCAACAAGGACCTCGGCGGCGGCACCGACGACGGAAGCGCCCGCTCCGACACCGCGATGGTCGTGCACGTCCACGAGGGCCACAAGAAGGCGAGCGTCGTCTCCATACCGCGCGACACCCTCATCGACCGCCCCGAGTGCACCGACACCGAGGGCGGCACCCACCCCGCCGCGAGCGGCGTGATGTTCAACTCCGCCTACTCCACGGGCGGGGCGGCCTGCGCGGTGAAGACCGTCGAGTCGATCACCGACCTGCGCATGGACCACTACCTGGAGGTCGACTTCAGCGGCTTTCAGAAGCTGATCGACGAGCTCGGCGGCGTCGAGGTCACCACCACCGAGGACATCGAGGACCCCGACAGCCACCTCGACCTGAAGGCCGGCACCCACCGCCTCGACGGCGAACAGGCCCTCGGCCTGGTCCGCACCCGGCACGGCGTCGGCGACGGCTCCGACCTCGGACGCATCCAGCTCCAGCAGGCGTTCATCAAGGCCCTGGTGCGGCAGGTCGACGAGGTCGGCGTCCTCACCAGCCCGAAGAGGCTCTACAACCTCGCCGACACCGCCACCAAGACCGTCACCACCGACTCCGACCTCGGCTCGGTCAACTCCCTGATGTCCTTCGCGACCGGCCTCAAGGGCATCGGCCCCACCAACATGCACATGGTCACCATGCCGGTCCAGTACGACCCGGCCGACGCCAACCGCGTCCTGGTCGAGAAGAACAAGGCCGAGCAGGTGTGGGAAGCCTTGAAGAACGACCGGCAGATCCCGGAGGGCGCCACCGACGACACGGCCACCGGTGAAGCGAGGGGCGTGGTGAACGCCCCGTAAGGGGCGCGGGGCCGTATCGATATGCGGCTCCGCCGCGTGGGCGCGACCAGCCCCCACCCGGCCCGCAGGGAACAAACAACGGCAACCCCCGGTTTTGGGAGAAGGCCCCAGTCCTGGCAGACTGGTACGTCGGCTCCGGTTCACGCTCCCGCACCCCGCGGCGGCGACCCGGCGCCCTCCCGAACCTAGGAGACACCTTGAAGCGCGACATCCACCCCGAGTACGTCGAGACGCAGGTCAGCTGCACCTGCGGCGCGTCGTTCACCACCCGCAGCACGATCTCCTCCGGCGCCATCCGCGCCGAGGTCTGCTCCGAGTGCCACCCGTTCTACACGGGCAAGCAGAAGATCCTCGACACCGGTGGCCGTGTGGCCCGCTTCGAGGCCCGCTTCGGCAAGGCCGCCGGCTCCAAGAAGTAGCGAGCCCCATTTCGCCGGTCCACGGCCGCGCCCCCGCCCGGGGGCAGGCCGGGACCGGCGTTTTTGGTCGCCCGCCCCTTCACCCACGTACCAGCAGGAGCCCAAGATGTTCGAGGCCGTCGAGGAACTCGTCGCCGAGCACGCCGACCTGGAGAAGAAGCTCGCCGATCCGTCGGTCCACGCCGACCAGGCCAACGCGCGCAAGCTGAACAAGCGCTACGCCGAGCTCACCCCGATCGTCGCCACGTACCGCTCCTGGAAGCAGACGGGCGACGACATCGAGACCGCGCGCGAACTGGCCGCCGACGACCCCGACTTCGCCGCCGAGGTCAAGGATCTGGAGCAGCAGCGCGAGGAGCTCACCGAGAAGCTCCGCCTGCTCCTCGTCCCGCGCGACCCCAGCGACGACAAGGACGTCATCCTCGAGATCAAGGCGGGCGCGGGCGGCGACGAGTCCGCCCTGTTCGCCGGCGACCTGCTGCGCATGTACCTGCGGTACGCCGAGCGGGTCGGCTGGAAGACCGAGATCATCGACGCCACCGAGTCCGAGCTGGGCGGCTACAAGGACGTCCAGGTCGCCGTGAAGGCCCGCGGGCAGATCGAGCCCGGCCAGGGCGTGTGGGCCCGGCTGAAGTACGAGGGCGGCGTGCACCGTGTGCAGCGGGTGCCGGCCACCGAGTCCCAGGGCCGTATCCACACCTCCGCGGCGGGTGTCCTGGTGACCCCCGAGGCGGAGGAGGTCGACGTCGAGATCAACCCGAACGACCTGCGCATCGACGTCTACCGGTCCTCCGGGCCCGGCGGGCAGTCCGTCAACACCACCGACTCCGCCGTGCGCATCACGCACCTCCCGACCGGAGTCGTCGCCTCCTGCCAGAACGAGAAGAGCCAGCTGCAGAACAAGGAGCAGGCACTGCGTATCCTGCGCTCCAGGCTGCTCGCCATGGCACAGGAGGAGGCGGAGAGGGAGGCCGCGGACGCCCGTCGCAGCCAGGTCCGCACCGTCGACCGCTCCGAGAAGATCCGTACGTACAACTTCCCGGAGAACCGCATCTCGGACCACCGCGTCGGCTTCAAGGCGTACAACCTGGACCAGGTCCTGGACGGCGACCTCGCCGCGGTGATCCAGGCCTGTGTCGACGCGGACTCCGCCGCCAAGCTCGCCGCCGCGTAACCCCCGTAGACAGTTCGGAGGACCAGCGTGAATCTGCTGCTCGCCGAGGTGGCCCAGGCCACCCAGCGGCTCGCCGACGCCGGCGTGCCCTCGCCGCGCACCGACGCGGAGGAGCTCGCCGCGTTCGTGCACGGCGTCAAGCGCGGCGAGCTGCACGCGGTGAAGGACTCCGACTTCGACGCCCGGTACTGGGAGGTCATCGCGCGCCGTGAGGCCCGCGAACCGCTCCAGCACATCACCGGGCGCGCGTACTTCCGCTACCTGGAGCTCCAGGTCGGCCCCGGGGTCTTCGTGCCGCGTCCCGAGACCGAGTCGGTCGTCGGGTGGGCGATAGACGCCGTCCGCGCGATGGACGTCGTGGAGCCCTGCATCGTCGACCTGTGCACCGGATCGGGTGCCATCGCGCTCGCCCTCGCCCAGGAGGTGCCGCGCTCCCGCGTGTACGCCGTGGAGCTGTCCGAGGACGCCCTCCAGTGGACGCGGAAGAACATGGAGGGGTCCAGGGTCGAGCTGCGCCAGGGAGACGCCCTGACGGCCTTCCCGGACCTCGACGGCCAGGTCGACCTGGTCGTCTCCAACCCGCCGTACATCCCGCTCACCGAGTGGGAGTACGTCGCCCCGGAGGCCCGCGACTACGACCCCGACCTGGCGCTGTTCTCCGGTGAGGACGGACTCGACCTGATCCGCGGTCTGGAGCGCACCGCGCACCGGCTGCTGCGCCCCGGCGGGGTGGTCGTGGTCGAGCACGCCGACACCCAGGGCGGCCAGGTGCCGTGGATCTTCGCCGAGGACCGCGGCTGGACCGACGCCGCCGACCACCCCGATCTGAACAACCGCCCGCGGTTCGCCACCGCCCGCAAGGCGTTGCCGTGAGCACCCCGCACACTCCAACCCCCCAGCAGCACCCGTACGAGGAGGCCCGCTAGATGGCTCGGCGATACGACACCAACGACGCGACCGACCGCGCGACCGGTCTGCGTGAGGCCGCGTCCGCCGTCCGCCGGGGCGAGCTCGTGGTGCTGCCGACGGACACGGTGTACGGCATCGGCGCGGACGCGTTCACCTCGGAGGCCGTCGGCGACCTGCTGGAGGCCAAGGGCCGCGGCCGCAACATGCCCTCGCCCGTCCTCATCGGCTCGCCGAACACCCTGCACGGCCTGGTCACCGACTTCTCCGAGCTGGCCTGGGAGCTCGTCGACGCGTTCTGGCCGGGCGCGCTGACGCTGGTCGCCAAGCACCAGCCGTCCCTCCAGTGGGACCTCGGGGACACCCGGGGCACGGTGGCCGTGCGGATGCCGCTGCACCCGGTCGCCATCGAGCTGCTCACCGAGGTCGGGCCCATGGCCGTGTCGTCGGCGAACCTGACCGGACACCCGGCGCCCGAGGACTGCGACGCCGCGCAGGAGATGCTCGGGGACTCCGTCTCCGTGTACCTGGACGGCGGTCCGACGCCCGGCAACGTGCCGTCCTCGATCGTTGACGTCACGCGGCCCGTGCCCGTGCTGCTGCGGGCGGGGGCGATCTCGGCGGACGAGCTGCGCAAGGTCGTACCAGACCTCGAGGTGGCGAATTGACGGCCCCTGAGGCGGGGCGTGGCATACGCAACGGGGAATCCAGCGCGGAGGTGACGACGACCTTCGGCTTTCCGCGCGACACCTTTCGCATCCTCCACGTCAGCACCGGAAACGTGTGCCGCTCGCCGATCACCGAGCGGTTGACCCGGCATTTCGTGAGCCAGCGGCTGGGGATCCTGGGGGGTGGGCTGATCGTGGAGAGCGCGGGGACGTGGGGGCACGAGGGTGCGCCGATGGAGGCCCACGCGGAGACCGTGCTGGCGGAGTTCGGGGCGGACGCGTCCGGGTTCGTGGGGCGGGAGCTGCTGGATGATCACGTGATCCGGGCGGATCTGGTGCTGACCGCTACGCGGGATCATCGGGCGCAGGTCATTTCCATGGGGCATTCGGCGGGGTTGCGGACCTTCACGTTGAAGGAGTTCACGCGGCTGGTGAACGCGATCGACCCTGCGACTCTGCCGCCCCTGGACGAGGGGTTGGTCATGCGTGCCCGGGCGCTGGTGCGTGCGGCTGCGGCTCTGCGCGGGTGGCTGTTGGCGCCGACGGCCGAGGCGGATGAGGTGTACGACCCGTACGGGGCGCCGTTGACGTTCTTTCGGTCGATCGGGGACGAGATACACCAGGCGCTGGATCCTGTGGTGACGGCGCTGACCGGGGTGCCTGCTCGGGCCGCCTAGGTGGGCTGCTGCGGGGGTGGGTTTGCGGGGCCTCCGGCGGTGTTCCGCTGTGCCCACCCGTTCCGCCCTGCGGAACGACTGCCCACAGCGACGTATGGGCTGCCGCGGCCTACATTGGGCGTACGTCAGTGTCGACGTCCGGGAGTCCGTGATGACGCTCAGCCATGCCCTTGAGGTCGATGTTGTGCGGCGGATGGATCCTGAGGTGGCCGATGTGCTGCTCGGGGAGCGGGAGCGGCAGTCGAGCACGCTCCAGCTGATCGCCGCCGAGAACTTCATGTCGCCCGCCGTGCTGGCCGCCCTCGGCTCGCCGCTGGCCAACAAGTACGCCGAGGGCTACCCCGGCAACCGGCACCACGGTGGCTGCGAGGTCGTCGACGTCGCCGAGCGTCTAGCCGTGGAGCGGGCCACCGCGCTGTTCGGCGCCGAACACGCCAACGTGCAGGCGCATTCGGGCTCCTCCGCCGTGCTCGCCGCGTACGCCGCCCTGCTGCGCCCCGGCGACACGGTGCTCGCCCTCGGCCTGCCGTACGGCGGTCACCTCACCCATGGCTCGCCGGCCAACTTCTCCGGCCGCTGGTTCGACTTCGTCGGCTACGGGGTCGACGCCGAGTCCGGGCTCATCGATCACGAGCAGGTGCGGACGCTTGCCCGCAGCCACCGGCCCAAGGCGATCGTGTGCGGCTCCACCGCCTACCCCCGCCACATCGACCACGCCTTCTTCCGCGAGGTCGCCGACGAGGTGGGCGCGTATCTGATCGCCGACGCCGCGCACCCCATCGGGCTCGTCGCCGGGGGAGTGGCGCCCAGTCCGGTGCCGTACGCGGACATCGTGTGCGCGACGACGCACAAGGTGCTGCGGGGCCCGCGCGGCGGGATGATCCTCTGCGGCGGCGAGCTGGCCGAGCGGGTCGACCGTGCCGTGTTCCCCTTCAGCCAGGGCGGCGCCCAGATGAACACCATCGCGGCCAAGGCGGTCGCGTTCGGCGAGGCGGCGACACCGGCGTTCGCCGCGTACGCGCACCAGGTGGTCGCCAACGCGCGGGCGCTCGCCGCCGCTCTGGCCGCCGAGGGACTGATCGTCACCACCGGCGGCACGGACACCCATCTGGTCACCGTCGACCCGGCGCCGCTCGGCGTCGACGGACGGGCCGCGCGCGGCCGGCTCGCGGCGGCCGGTCTGGTCCTGGACTGCTGCGCCCTGCCGCACGACAACGACCGCGGACTGCGCCTGGGCACGGCGGCGGTGACCACCCAGGGCATGGGGGCGCGGGAGATGACGGTCGTCGCGGGCCTGCTGGCGAGCGTCCTGCGGGGCGGCACGGAGCCCGCCCGTGCCCGGGAGGACGTACGGGAGCTGGCCGCGGCGTTTCCGCCGTACCCCCGCTGAGCGGGTCCGGTTCGGGGTAGGCGCACCGGATGCACAGCCACACGTGCAACCATCGTCGCTACCCGGAAGTCCCCACTCATATGCGTGCCTCGCTAGGGTGTGGGGCTGTGATGGCCAGCGAGACCTGTGGGGAAGCCCGTGCGTGAATACCTGCTGACGCTCTGCATCACGGCCGCGGTGACGTACCTGCTGACAGGGCCGGTACGGAAATTCGCGATCGTGGCAGGGGCGATGCCGGAGATCCGGGCGCGTGACGTGCACCGGGAACCCACTCCGCGGCTCGGCGGGATCGCGATGTTCTTCGGCCTGTGCGCGGGTCTGCTGGTCGCCGACCACCTCACCAATCTCAACCAGCTCTTCGAGAAGTCCAACGAGCCGCGGGCGCTGCTCTCCGGGGCGGCGCTGATCTGGCTGATCGGTGTGCTGGACGACAAGTTCGAGATCGACGCGCTGATCAAGCTGGGCGGCCAGATGATCGCCGCCGGTGTGATGGTCATGCAGGGTCTGACGATCCTGTGGCTGCCGATCCCGGGCGTCGGCTCGGTCGCGCTGACCCAGTGGCAGGGGACGCTGCTCACGGTCGCCCTGGTGGTCATCACCATCAACGCGGTCAACTTCGTGGACGGTCTGGACGGTCTCGCGGCCGGCATGGTGTGCATCGCGGCGGCGGCGTTCTTCCTGTACGCCTACCGCATCTGGTACTCGTACGGCATCGAGGCGGCCGCCCCGGCGACGCTGTTCTCGGCGATCCTGATGGGCATGTGCCTGGGCTTCCTGCCGCACAACATGCACCCCGCGCGGATCTTCATGGGCGACTCCGGCTCGATGCTCATCGGCCTGGTGCTGGCGGCCGGGGCGATCTCCGTGACCGGGCAGGTCGACCCGGACGCGCTGAAGCTGTTCGCCGGTTCGGAGAAGGAGGCCGTGCACCAGACGGTGCCGGTGTACATCCCGCTGCTGCTGCCGCTGACCATCATCGCGGTGCCGGCCGCCGACCTGATCCTGGCGATCGTGCGGCGCACCTGGCGCGGTCAGTCCCCGTTCGCGGCGGACCGGGGGCATCTGCACCACCGGCTGCTGGAGATCGGCCACTCGCACAGCCGGGCGGTGCTGATCATGTACTTCTGGTCGGCGCTGATCGCCTTCGGCGCGCTGACGTACTCGGTGAACTCGGCGTCGATGTGGATCGTGCTGAGCGTCGTCATCCTCTCGACGATCGGCCTCATCCTGCTTCTGCTGCCCCGCTTCACCCCGCGCGCCCCGCGCTGGGCGGAGGCCGTCGTGCCGCCGCGGTACCGTCGCCGCCGGGCCCTGGCGGCCGCCGCGGACGCCTCGGAACCCGAGGCGGCGGGCGTCCCCGGGGAAGCGTCCGACCACCGTGCGCCGGTCCCCGCCGGTGTCTCCGGCGTCAACGGCGCGACGGCCGTAGGCTCCCGCGCACCGCTCGCCGACCGATCACGGTCAAGGTAAGAATCCGACTAGAGCATTGCCAAGTCGTGGTGCCCCGATGGGGCGATGTTGGGGGTACGAAGCGCCCCAATATCAGACAAAGCGGCCGCGTTCGCGCTCAGACGCGCAGATTCACTCTCATGTGTGACGGCCAGCACACCCGGCAGGTAAAGACTGCATCAAATAGTTTGTGATACCGTTCACGAGAACCCCGGATAGAGCCGAAGGACCGCAGTGCGACGGTTCACCGGTGCGAGGAATTCACACTCGGCCCGGGGGTCTACGCTCGTCCATGACGACACCCTGCCCCCTGTGAAAGCGGAGTTGCCGCCATGCCGTCCAATGACGTCCGGATCCTGGCCCAGGCCGCCGTGCCCACGGCTGCCGCCGGCGCGGTCGCCGCCGTCGTCAGCGCGGTGGTCGCGGGTGGCAAGGGTGCGATCGGGGCGCTCGTCGCGACCGCCGTGGTGGTCCTCTTCATGGGGATCGGTCTCTATGTACTGCAGCGCACCGCCAGGTCGCTTCCGCACCTGTTCCAGGCCATGGGACTGATGCTGTACGCGGCACAGATCCTGCTGCTGTTCATCTTCGTCGCCCTGTTCCGGGACACCACGCTGTTCCACCCCAAGGCCTTCGCCCTCACCCTGGTCGGCACCACGCTCGTGTGGATCGCCGCCCAGACGCGGGCGCACATGAAGTCCAAGATCCTCTACGTCGAACCCGAGTCGACGACGGGCCAGAGGCCCGGAAACTCGGGGCACTCGTCGTGAGGGGTAGGGCCGGGATAAAGAGGCTTGGGAACTCCTGCTATCGTCCGGTGCCAACTGCGGCATCGCGGGCGCGGGCATCCGAGCTGACGCCTGCTCAATCGCGAGGCGAGATGCCCCCCAGCCGCCCCCACATCCGTAACACCAGTCCCGTGCCGAACCGCGGCCCGCTGCCGCGCCGACACAACGAGGTTGCCGTACCTATGCGCCACGATGAAGGAGCCCGCGGTGAGTGCTGACCCGACGCAGGTGCTCGCCTTCGAGACCGACTGCCACCTGTTCGACGGTTGTGGCTTCCCGGCTCCGGGCCTGCACTCGTTCCTCTTCGAGCCGCTCTGGGGCGACGCAGACGGCAACGGCCTGTACTTCAACAAGCCGATGCTGCTCGCGCTGCTCGGTTCCATCATCGTGGTGGGCTTCTTCTGGGCCGCGTTCGCCAAGCCGAAGCTCGTCCCGGGCAAGCTCCAGATGGTCGCCGAGGCCGGCTACGACTTCGTCCGCACCGGCATCGTGTACCAGACGCTCGGCAAGCGCGAGGGCGAGAAGTACGTCCCGCTCGCCGTCTCCCTGTTCTTCTTCGTCTGGATGATGAACCTCTGGTCGATCATCCCCGTCGCCGCGTTCCCGGTGACGTCGATCATCGCCTACCCGATGGTCCTGGCGCTGATCGTCTACATCACCTGGGTCTCCCTGACCTTCAAGCGGCACGGTTTCGTCGGCTTCTTCAAGAACGTCACCGGCTACGACAAGTCGCTCGGCGCGGTCCTGCCTCTGTCGATGACCATCGAGTTCTTCTCGAACCTGCTGGTCCGCCCCTTCACGCACGCCGTGCGGCTCTTCGCGAACATGTTCGCGGGTCACACCCTGCTGCTGCTCTTCACGATCGCCACCTGGTACATGCTCAACGGCATCGGCATCGCCTACTCCGCCGTGTCGTTCAGCATGGTCATCGTGATGACGCTCTTCGAGCTCTTCATCCAGGCCGTGCAGG
This sequence comes from Streptomyces sp. NPDC031111, assembly GCF_055570675.1. Lineage (NCBI taxonomy): Bacteria > Bacillati > Actinomycetota > Actinomycetes > Kitasatosporales > Streptomycetaceae > Streptomyces > Streptomyces sp. NPDC031111. Next base: position 209,791 of record NZ_JBVIGS010000007.1, on the reverse strand, counting down.
CATACGTCTTCGTCCTGCTGACCTGCACGTACATCCAGGGCGCGCTCGCCGAGCACCACTGAGCGCACCAGGTTCCCACCCCCATAGTCGTCCGGTGGCCAACCCCCACCGGTCCGTAAAGAGAAGGAAGAACTGGCCATGTCCCAGATGCTCGCTGCTGTCGACGGCAACCTCGGTTCCATCGGTTACGGTCTCGCCGCGATCGGTCCCGGCGTCGGCGTTGGCATCATCTTCGGTAACGGCACCCAGGCTCTCGCCCGCCAGCCCGAGGCCGCCGGCCTGATCCGCGCCAACCAGATCCTGGGCTTCGCCTTCTGTGAGGCGCTCGCCCTGATCGGTCTCGTCATGCCGTTCGTCTACTAAGACGAGCGCTGACGACCGACCCTTTCGACGAAAGGCACTGATGTGAACTCCGCCCTGGTTATCCTGGCGGCTGAGGGTGAGAAGGAGAATCCCCTCATCCCGCCGTGGCCGGAAGTTGTCATCGGCCTCATCGCCTTCGTCATCGTCTTCGGCTTCCTCGCCAAGAAGCTCCTCCCGACCATCAACAAGGTCCTGGAAGAGCGTCGCGAGGCCATCGAGGGCGGTATCGAGAAGGCCGAGGCCGCGCAGACCGAGGCCCAGAGCGTCCTTGAGCAGTACAAGGCCCAGCTCGCCGAGGCCCGGCACGAGGCCGCGCGACTGCGCCAGGAGGCGCAGGAGCAGGGCGCCGCGCTCATCGCCGAGATGCGTGCGGAAGGCCAGCGGCAGCGTGAGGAAATCATCGCCGCCGGTCACGCGCAGATCGAGGCCGACCGCAAGGCCGCCGCGTCCGCGCTGCGCCAGGACGTCGGCAAGCTCGCCACCGACCTGGCCGGCAAGCTCGTCGGCGAGTCCCTCGAGGACCACGCCCGGCAGAGCCGCGTGATCGACCGCTTCCTCGACGAGCTCGACCAGAAGGCCGAGGCCGCGCGATGAACGGAGCGAGCCGCGAGGCCCTGGCAGCCGCACGTGAGCGTCTCGACGCGCTGACGGACTCCACGTCCGTGGACGCGGCCGTGCTCGCCGACGAGCTGGCCGCCGTCACCGCGCTGCTCGACCGCGAGGTGTCGCTGCGTCGGGTCCTCACCGACCCGGCGCAGGCCGGTGAGGCCAAGGCCGACCTGGCCCGGCGCCTGCTCGGCTCGCAGGTCGGCGGTCCGACCGCGGATCTGGTGTCCGGCATGGTGCGTTCCCGCTGGTCGCAGTCGCGCGACCTGGTGGACGCGCTGGAGGAGCTGGCGAACGTCGCCGACCTCACCGCCGCCCAGAAGGCCGGCGCGCTCGACGACGTCGAGGACGAGCTGTTCCGGTTCGGCCGGATCGTCTCCTCCGACACCGAGCTGCGCGCCGCGCTGACCAACCGGAGCGCCCCCGCCTCCTCCAAGAGCGAGCTGCTGCGCAGCCTGCTCGGGGGCAGGGCGAACGCGGCCACCGAGCGTCTGGTGACGCGTCTTGTGACCGCGCCGCGGGGACGTAGCCTGGAGTCGGGACTCGAGTCCCTGTCCAAGCTCGCCGCCGAGCGTCGCGACCGCATGGTGGCCGTCGTCACCTCCGCGGTGCCGCTGAGCGACCAGCAGAAGCAGCGCCTGGGCAACGCCCTCGCGAAGCTCTACGGCCGCCGGATGCACCTCAACCTCGACGTCGACCCCGAGGTCGTCGGCGGGATCCGGGTGCAGGTCGGTGACGAGGTCATCAACGGCTCCCTCGCGGACCGGCTCGAGGACGCGAGCCGCCGGCTGGCGAGCTGAGCAGCACACACTTCTTCATAGCAGTACGTACTTACGGCCCTGGTTGGGCCGTGCAGAGGATTCACCTCATATTGGGGGGAGTCCCCATACCCCCCAAGTGAAACTTCGGGCCCAACAAGGAGAGCAGGGAACTCAGATGGCGGAGCTCACGATCCGGCCGGAGGAGATCCGGGACGCGCTGGAGAACTTTGTCCAGTCGTACAAGCCGGACGCGGCCTCGCGCGAGGAGGTCGGTACGGTCACCCTTGCCGGCGACGGCATCGCCAAGGTCGAGGGTCTTCCCTCGGCCATGGCCAACGAGCTGCTGAAGTTCGAGGACGGCACCCTCGGCCTCGCCCTCAACCTCGAGGAGCGCGAGATCGGTGCCATTGTCCTCGGTGAGTTCAGCGGCATCGAGGAGGGCCAGCCGGTCACCCGTACCGGCGAGGTGCTGTCCGTCGCCGTGGGCGAGGGCTACCTCGGCCGCGTGGTCGACCCGCTCGGCAACCCGATCGACGGCCTCGGCGAGATCGAGACCGAGGGCCGCCGCGCCCTCGAACTGCAGGCCCCCACGGTCATGCAGCGCAAGTCGGTGCACGAGCCGATGGAGACGGGCTACAAGGCCGTCGACGCCATGACCCCGATCGGCCGTGGTCAGCGCCAGCTGATCATCGGCGACCGCCAGACCGGCAAGACCGCCCTGGCCGTCGACACGATCATCAACCAGCGCGACAACTGGCGCTCCGGCGACCCGAAGAAGCAGGTCCGCTGCATCTACGTCGCCATCGGCCAGAAGGGCTCCACCATCGCGTCGGTCCGCCGCGCGCTGGAGGAGAACGGCGCGCTGGAGTACACGACCATCGTCGCCGCCCCGGCGTCCGACCCGGCCGGCTTCAAGTACCTGGCGCCGTACACCGGCTCGGCCATCGGCCAGCAGTGGATGTACGAGGGCAAGCACGTCCTGATCATCTTCGACGACCTGTCGAAGCAGGCCGACGCCTACCGCGCCGTCTCCCTGCTGCTGCGCCGCCCGCCGGGCCGTGAGGCCTACCCGGGTGACGTCTTCTACCTGCACTCCCGTCTGCTGGAGCGCTGCGCCAAGCTCTCCGACGACATGGGCGCGGGCTCGATGACCGGTCTGCCGATCGTCGAGACCAAGGCCAACGACGTGTCGGCGTTCATCCCGACCAACGTCATCTCCATCACCGACGGCCAGTGCTTCCTGGAGTCGGACCTGTTCAACGCCGGTCAGCGCCCCGCGCTGAACGTCGGTATCTCCGTCTCCCGAGTCGGTGGTTCCGCTCAGCACAAGGCGATGCGCCAGGTCTCCGGCCGTCTGCGCGTGGACCTCGCCCAGTTCCGTGAGCTGGAGGCGTTCGCCGCCTTCGGTTCCGACCTGGACGCCGCGTCGAAGGCGCAGCTGGAGCGCGGTCAGCGCATGGTCGAGCTGCTGAAGCAGAACCAGTACGAGCCGATGGCCACCGAGGACCAGGTCGTCTCCATCTGGGCCGGTACCACGGGCCGCATGGACGACGTGCCGGTCGCCGACATCCGCCGCTTCGAGAAGGAGCTCCTGGAGCACCTGCACCGCAACGAGCAGGGCCTCATGACCTCCATCCGCGAGGGCGCCAAGATGTCCGACGACACCATCCAGGCCATCGCCGACGCCGTGGCGGCGTTCAAGAAGCAGTTCGAGACGAGCGACGGCAAGCTGCTCGGCGAGGACGCCCCGGCCGCTGCCGCCAAGTGACGTAAGGAAGGGACCTGACTCATGGGAGCCCAGCTCCGGGTCTACAAGCGTCGCATCCGATCCGTCACCGCGACCAAGAAGATCACCAAGGCGATGGAGATGATCGCCGCCTCGCGCGTCGTCAAGGCGCAGCGCAAGGTGGCGGCCTCCACGCCGTACGCGCGGGAACTCACCCGCGCGGTCACGGCGGTCGGAACCGGGTCGAACACCAAGCACCCGCTCACCACGGAGGCGGAGAACCCGACCCGTGCCGCGGTCCTGCTCCTCACGAGCGACCGCGGTCTGGCCGGTGCCTTCAACTCCAACGCCATCAAGGCGGCGGAGCAGCTGACCGAGCGCCTGGAGCGCGAGGGCAAGCAGGTCGTCACGTACATCGTCGGCCGGCGTGGTGTCGCCCACTACAACTTCCGTGAGCGCAAGATCGCGGAGACGTTCACGGGCTTCACCGACGAGCCCTCGTACGCGGACGCCAAGAAGGTCGCGGCCCCGCTGATCGAGGCGCTCGAGACGGAGACGGCGGACGGCGGCGTGGACGAACTCCACATCGTCTACACCGAGTTCGTGTCGATGATGACGCAGACGGCGGTCGACTCCCGGATGCTTCCGCTGCGTCTCGAAGAGGTCGCGGAGGAGACCGCCACCAAGGGCGAGATCCTGCCGCTGTACGACTTCGAGCCCTCGGCGGAGGACGTCCTCGACGCCCTGCTGCCGCGCTACGTGGAGAGCCGGATCTACAACGCGCTGCTCCAGTCGGCCGCTTCGAAGCACGCCGCCACGCGGCGCGCGATGAAGTCGGCCACCGACAACGCGGGCGAGCTGATCAACACGCTCTCCCGTCTTGCCAACGCGGCCCGCCAGGCCGAAATCACCCAGGAAATCAGCGAGATCGTCGGTGGCGCCAGTGCCCTGGCCGACGCGAACGCGGGGAGTGACAACTAATGACCACCACTGTTGAGACCGCGACGGCTACGGGCCGCGTCGCCCGGGTCATCGGCCCGGTCGTCGACGTGGAGTTCCCCGTCGACGCGATGCCGGACATCTACAACGCCCTGCACGTCCAGGTCGCCGACCCGGCCAAGGAGGGTGAGCTCAAGACGCTGACCCTGGAGGTCGCCCAGCACCTGGGTGACGGCCTGGTCCGCACCATCTCCATGCAGCCCACCGACGGTCTGGTCCGCCAGGCCCCGGTGACCGACACGGGCTCCTCGATCTCCGTGCCGGTCGGTGACTTCACCACGGGCAAGGTGTTCAACACCCTCGGTGAGGTGCTGAACGTCGACGAGCAGTACACCGGCGAGCGCTGGCCGATCCACCGCAAGGCGCCGAACTTCGACGAGCTCGAGTCGAAGACCGAGATGTTCGAGACCGGCGTCAAGGTCATCGACCTTCTCACCCCGTACGTCAAGGGTGGAAAGATCGGTCTGTTCGGCGGTGCCGGCGTCGGCAAGACGGTGCTCATCCAGGAGATGATCTACCGCGTCGCCAACAACCACGACGGTGTGTCGGTGTTCGCCGGTGTCGGTGAGCGCACCCGTGAGGGCAACGACCTCATCGACGAGATGAGCGAGTCGGGCGTCATCGACAAGACCGCCCTGGTCTTCGGTCAGATGGACGAGCCCCCGGGCACCCGTCTGCGCGTCGCGCTGGCCGGCCTCACCATGGCCGAGTACTTCCGTGACGTCCAGAAGCAGGACGTGCTGTTCTTCATCGACAACATCTTCCGCTTCACCCAGGCCGGTTCCGAGGTGTCGACCCTGCTCGGCCGTATGCCCTCCGCGGTGGGCTACCAGCCGAACCTGGCCGACGAGATGGGTCTCCTCCAGGAGCGCATCACCTCGACCCGTGGTCACTCGATCACCTCGATGCAGGCGATCTACGTCCCCGCGGACGACCTGACCGACCCGGCCCCGGCCACCACCTTCGCCCACCTCGACGCGACGACGGTGCTCTCCCGTCCGATCTCGGAGAAGGGCATCTACCCGGCCGTGGACCCGCTGGACTCGACGTCCCGGATCCTGGACCCGCGCTACATCGCGCAGGACCACTACAACGCGGCCATGCGCGTGAAGAACATCCTCCAGAAGTACAAGGACCTCCAGGACATCATCGCGATCCTCGGTATCGACGAGCTCGGCGAGGAGGACAAGCTCGTCGTCCACCGTGCCCGTCGCGTGGAGCGCTTCCTGTCCCAGAACACCCACGTCGCCAAGCAGTTCACCGGCGTGGACGGTTCGGACGTGCCGCTGGACGAGTCGATCGCCGCGTTCAACGCGATCTGCGACGGTGAGTACGACCACTTCCCGGAGCAGGCGTTCTTCATGTGCGGTGGCATCGAGGACCTGAAGAACAACGCGAAGGAGCTGGGCGTCTCCTGAGCCCCGAGCTCGACGTGAGCCCCACGGCTCACTCCTGAGGGGGCGGGGTACGTCCCGCCCCCTCATCCACGCCCACGCTGCATTGCCCGGGGGACAACCCCCGGACCCCCGGCCGAGTCCCGGGGCGGGCCCCGACACTGTGGTGCTCGGCGCCCTACTAGACTTGTACCTAACACCCGGCAGAAGAGCCGGGTGGTGACCCGAGGAGCCACCTTGGCTGCTGAGCTGCACGTCGCGCTGGTCGCGGCCGACCGAGAGGTCTGGTCCGGCGAGGCCACCCTGGTCGTCGCGCGCACCACGTCCGGCGACATCGGCGTCATGCCCGGTCACCAGCCGCTGCTCGGTGTGCTGGAGTCGGGCCCCGTGACGATTCGCACGCGCGAGGGCGGGACGGTCGTCGCCGCGGTGCACGGCGGTTTCATCTCGTTCGCGGACAACAAGCTGTCGCTGCTGGCGGAGATCGCCGAGCTGTCGGACGAGATCGACGTCCAGAGCGCGGAGCAGGAACTCGCCCGCGCGAAGGCGGAGGACGACACCGAGGCGCAGCGGCGCGCGGATGTCCGTCTGCGGGCGGCGTCCGCGGGACGCTGACCCCCGCAGGGGTGAGATGACGTCACTCAGCCGCGGCCGGCACCGGAGCGATCCGGAGCCGACCGCGGCTGAGGCAGATCTGGATGATTTTTCCGTTCCGTTACCTAGGAGACGAGGAGGTCGGTGCCGATGGTCCTCGCTCTGACTGTGTGCGGAATCGTCGTGGCGCTCGTGGTGGTGGGGCTCTTCGTCTTCGGCCTGCGCCGTCGCCTCATCCAGCGTTCCGGCGGGACGTTCGACTGCAGCCTGCGCTGGGAGGCTCCCGAATCGGGTGACTCCGGCGGCAAGGGCTGGGCGTACGGGGTGGCACGTTACAACGGTGACCGGGTCGAGTGGTTCCGGGTGTTCTCCTACGCCCCCCGCCCACGCCGTGTGCTGGAGCGCTCCGCGATCGAGGTGGCGGGCCGCCGCGTCCCCGAGGGCGAGGAGGAACTGGCGCTGCTGTCGGACGCGGTGATCCTCGCCTGTCTGCACCGGGGCACGCGTCTGGAGCTCGCGATGAGCGAGGACGCGCTGACCGGTTTCCTCGCCTGGCTGGAGGCGGCCCCGCCCGGGCAACGGGTGAACGTGGCCTAGGCCGGACCCTTCTGGTACGGGAACCGCCCCCGGACGATGTCGTCCGGGGGCGGTTCCTTGGTTCGACGGCGGTCGAGGACTAGCTCAGTCCGCTGTCGATGGCGCTCACCAGCTCACCGTTCGCGGTGTCGCCGCTGAACTCCCAGAAGAAGGCGCCGCCCAGGCCCTGGGTCTTGGCCCACGCCATCTTCGTCTTGATGGTCGCCGGGGTGTCGTAGGACCACCAGTTGGTGCCGCAGTGGGCGTACGCCGTGCCCGCGAAGGTGCCGGTGGCCGGACAGGAGTTCTTGAGGACCTTGTAGTCCTCGATGCCCGCCTCGTACGTGCCGGGCGCCGGGCCGGTGGCGGTGCCGCCCGGGGCGGACTGGGTGACGCCGGTCCAGCCGCGGCCGTAGAAGCCGATGCCGAGCAGCAGCTTGCTCGCCGGGACGCCCTTCGCCTTCAGCTTGGCGATCGCGGCAGCCGAGTTGAAGCCCTCCTTCGGGATGCCGGGGAACGTGGTCAGCGGCGAGTGGGGGTTGGTCGGGCCGGCCTTGTCCCAGGCGCCGAAGTAGTCGTACGTCATCACGTTGTACCAGTCGAGGTACTGGGCGGCGCCGCCGTAGTCGGCCGCGTCGATCTTGCCGCCCTCGGAGCCGTCCGCGGTGATGGCGGCGGTGACCAGGTAGTCGTTGCCGAACTCGGCGCGCAGGGCCTGCGACAGGTTCTTGAACGCGGCCGGGCCGCTGGTGTCACAGGTCAGACCGCAGGCGTTCGGGTACTCCCAGTCGATGTCGATGCCGTCGAAGACATCGGCCCAGCGCGGGTCCTCCACGACGGCCTTGCAGGACTTGGCGAACGCGGCCGGGTTCTGCGCGGCCTGGCCGAAGCCGCCGGAGTAGGTCCAGCCGCCGAAGGAGTACAGCACCTTGATGTGCGGGTACTTCGCCTTCAGCTGGCGCAGCTGGTTGAAGTTGCCGCGCAGCGGCTGGTCCCAGGCGTCGGCGGTGCCGCTGACGGACTGGTCGGCGGTGTAGGCCTTGTCGGTGGCGGCGTAGGCGTCGTCGAGCACGCACTGGCCGTTCTTGACGTTGCCGAACGCGTAGTTGATGTGGGTGATCTTGGCGGCCGAGCCGGACGTCACCAGGTTCTTGACGTGGTAGTTGCGGCCGTAGACGCCCCACTCGGTGAAGTAGCCGAGGTTGACCTTGTCGCCGGTGGGCGGCTCCTCGGACTCGCCGGTGGTGCGGACCTTCACCGCGCCGCTGGCCGGACCGGTCTGGTCGGCGGTGTCACGCGCCTGCACGGTGTACGAGTAGTCGGTGCCCTTGGTGAGGCCGGTGTCCGTGTAGGAGGTGCCGGTCACGGTGGCGACCTTGGCGCCGTCGCGCAGGACGTCGTAGTTCTTGATGCCCTTGTCGTCGGTGGCCGCCGCCCAGGACAGCTTCACCGAGGTGTCGGTGATGCCCGAGGCGGTGGGGGTGCCGGGCGCGGAGGGGGCGGCGTCGCCGGGCACCTCCGGGCCGCCGTCGCAGCTGCCGCCGTTGAGCTTGCAGCCGGTGGGGGCGCCGGAGCCGCTGCCGTTGAACCCGAACGAGACGGACGCCCCGGGGGCGAGGGTGCCGTTCCAGGCGAGGTTCTTGGCGGTCCAGTGGTCACCGGAGTTGGTGACCGTGGCGTCCCAGGCCGAGTTGACCCGGGTGCCGGAGGGGAAGTCCCACTCGATGGTCCAGGAGTTGATGGTCGTGGTGCCGGTGTTCTTCACCGTCCACTTGCCCTCGAAGCCGGAGCCCCAGTCCTGGGTCTTGGCGTAGGTGGCGGTCGCCGAGGTCGCGGCCTGAGCCGGGCTCGCGAGGCCCACGAGGCCGGCGAAGGGGAGCAGCAGGGTCGCGAACCCTGCCGCGGCTCTGTGTCTGAAGCGCATGCTGCGCCTCCTTATGAGAAGAAGCCGTTGTGGGCGTGACTGAGCCATCACACCCGCAGTGCCGCGAGAATAGAAAGGTCTGGACCACGGGTCAATAGGTCTGGACCACTGTCCCCGAGCTTCCGTCAGATCCCCAATTCCTGCGCCAGCACCGCGGCTTGCACCCGGCTGCGCAGCTCCAGCTTGCCCAGCAGGCGGCTGACGTGCGTCTTCACCGTCGCCTCGGCCATGTCCAGCCGGGCCGCGATGTCGGCGTTGGACAGCCCCTCCCCGAGGCACGAGAGCACCTCCCGCTCGCGCCGGGTGAGCGACTCCAGCACCGCCGGATCCGCCGTCACCGCACGGGTGGGCTTCGCCGCGAACTCGGCGATCAGCCGCCGGGTGACGGCCGGGGCGACGATGCCCTCCCCGCGCGCCACGGTGCGCACCGCGGAGATGAGGTCCTTCGCCTCCGTGTTCTTCAGCAGGAACCCGGCGGCACCGGCCCGCAGCGCCCCGAAGACGTACTCGTCGAGGTCGAAGGTGGTCAGCACCAGCACATCGGCGAGCCCTTCCTCGACCACCCGCCGGGTCGCCGACACCCCGTCCAGGCGCGGCATCTGCACGTCCATCAGCACCAGGTCGGGGCGCAGCTCGCGGGCGAGCGCCACCGCCTGTTCGCCGTCCCCCGCCTCGCCCACGACCTCCATGTCGGGCGCGCTGCTCAGGATGAGGACCAGCCCGGCACGGACGGCGGACTGGTCCTCGGCGACCAGGACGCGGATCATCAGCTCTCTCCTTGCACGATGTCGGTGATGGGGAGGCTGGCGCGCACCACCCACAGCTTGCCGTCCGCGCCGCTCTCCGGCCCGGCCTCGAACGTGCCGTTCAGCAGGGCGACCCGCTCCCGCATCCCGACGAGACCGGCCCCGGAACCCGGGGCGCGCGGAGTGTCCCGGCCGCCGTAGGGGCTGGTCACCCGGATGTCGAGGGCGTCGGCCGGCCGGCGCAGCCACACGGTGACCGTCCCCGGCGCGGCATGCTTCAGCGCGTTCGTCAGCGACTCCTGCACGATCCTGTACGCGGCCAGCTCGACGGGTGCGGGGACGGATTCGTGGACGGCGTCGAGGGTCACGTCGAGGCCGTTGGCGCGGGCGCCGTCGACCAGGGCGCCTAGGCCGTCGAGGGTGGGGGTCGCGGCCGGTTCCCGGTCGTCGGCCCCCTCGCGCAGGATGCCGATGAGCCGTCGCATTTCGGACAGTCCCTGAACGCTGTTCTCCCGGATCACGGTGAGCGCCTCCTTGGAGGTCCCGGGATCGTCCAGGGACAGGGCGGCCGTGGAGTGGATGGCGATCGCGGAGAGGTGGTTGGCGACCATGTCGTGCAACTCGCGGGCCATGCGGGCGCGTTCCGCGGTCACCGCCTGGGTGCGGTCCATCTCCGCGAGCAGCGCGGTCTGTTCGGCCCGCAACCGGGCGGCCTCGGCCGCGTCGCGGTGGTTGCGCACGATGAGTCCGGTCGACGCGGGAGTGAACGCCACGGCACCGATGACGAGCCCGATCAGCAGCGCCTCCGGCACCCGCCAGACGGCGTAGGGCACCAGCGTCGCCGCGATCGTGAGCAGGCCGGTGACCCACGGCAGCCGACGGGCGGTGGCGGGCGTGCCGTACAGGACGGCGGCGTACATGAGGTCGGTGTACATCACGATCGTCGCGATGCTGCCCTGTGTCATGACGTCCGCGGCGAGCGCCAGCGTGCCGATGAGCAGGGCGGTGCGCGGCGCGGTGCGGCGCAGCAGTTCGCAGCCGCCGATCACCGCGAGCGGCACGAGCAGCGCCCAGCGGCCGCCGAAGACCACGACCGGGTCGTCGTCCGGCCGCACGCCCAGCCCGAAGCCCCACAGCAGCAGTCCGCCGGCGAGTCCGGCGAGCGCGACCCACACGTCGAAGCGGGGAGGACGGGGCAGTCGTACGGCCATGGCACCATCCAACACGGTGCGCCCACCCGGCGCCTGATCCCCGCGGAGGGTCCTGGACTGCATCTTTCGATGTACCGCGAGTTCGTAGGCGGCGACGACGAAACGGGCCGGCTCGCACGGGAGCCTGAAAGGGTGACCGAGAGGAGCGAACCGTGATCGTCGCCTTGATCGCAGCCTGTGAGATCGGCTTCTGGGTACTGCTGGCCGCCGGACTCGCCTGCCGCTATCTGCTCAAGAAGCCGCGCATCGGCCTGGCGCTGCTGCTGTGCGAGCCGCTGCTGGAGGTCGTCCTGCTGGTCGCCACCGCGCTCGACCTGAAGAACGGCGCCGAGTCGAACTGGACGCACGGCCTGGCCGCGCTCTACATCGGCTACACCGTGGGCCACGGCCACCGCACGGTGAAGTGGCTCGACGGCCACGCCGCGCACCGGCTGGGCGGCGCGCCCAAGCCGCTGGGCCCGCCGCGCTACGGCATGGCCCGCGCCCGGCACGAGACCAAGGTCTGGCTGGGCACGCTGACGGCCGCCGTCGTGGCGACCGTGCTGCTCCAGCTCGCCATCTGGTACGTCGACGACCCGAGCCGCGTCACCTCCCTGGAGGCGTGGCGGTTCACGGCCTGGCGGGCGGCCGGCATCCACGGCCTGGTGGCCCTGGCGTACTGGATCTGGCCGAAGAAGGCCCCGGCGCGGGAGCCGGGCCTCAGCGGCGCGGACAAGGAGCGGGTGGGCCGATGACGCGGGCGACCCGGAACCTCGTCACGGGGTCCGCCACTCTGGTGGCGGGCCTCGCGCTGTGGCTGTTCGCCGGGGGAGTGGACCTGCCGGTGGTCACGCCCACCAAGGTGGGCCTGGTGATGACGTGCGTCGGCGCCGCCGAGGCCGCGCTCGGCCTGTACCGGGCCACGCGCGGCCGGGCGGAGTCCCGGTAGGGCTCAGCGCTCGCCGCCCGGCACCCACAGCACGTCGCCGGTCTCCTTGTTGGCGATGCGGGCCAGGATGAACAGGAGGTCGGAGAGGCGGTTGAGGTAGGTGGCGGTGAGGGGGTTCATCGACTCACCGTGCGCCTCCATGGCGGCCCAGGTGGAGCGCTCGGCCCGGCGCACGACCGTGCAGGCCTGGTGGAGCAGGGCCGCACCGGGCGTACCGCCGGGCAGGATGAAGGAGCGCAGCTTCTCCAGCCGCTCGTTGAAGCGGTCGCAGTCCGCCTCCAGCCGGTCGACATAGAACTGCTCGACCCGCAGCGGCGGGTACTCCGGGTTCTCCACCACCGGCGTCGAGAGATCGGCGCCCACGTCGAACAGGTCGTTCTGCACACGGGTGAGGACCTGGACGACCTCGTGCTCCAGACCGCCGAGCGCGATCGCCGTACCGATCACCGCGTTCGCCTCGTTGGCGTCGGCGTAGGCGGAGATGCGCAGATCGGTCTTGGCGACCCGGCTCATGTCACCGAGGGCGGTGGTGCCCTTGTCGCCGGTCCTCGTGTAGATACGCGTCAGGTTGACCATGTGGTCAGCCTAGTGACGTCCCGGCCGTCCGGAACGCGTGTGTGGCCAGTGACACGGTTGAGCAGAGGGTGCCCAACTACGCCGTACGAAGCGCTTGCTGACCCCGTCGGTGTGATGTCCGTCATTTGAGACGTGACGCGCGTTACTTACCGGTCACACGGCGCCCCGCGAACGCTAATGTCCGCTTCTGGAGAACAAGACAGCGCGTATCAGGGGAGTCGCACAGTGGCACGCAAGCTCGCCGTCATCGGGGCCGGTCTCATGGGGTCCGGCATCGCCCAGGTCTCCGCTCAGGCGGGCTGGGACGTCGTCCTGCGGGACGTCACCGACGAGGCGCTCACGCGCGGCACCGACGGGATCAAGGCGTCGTACGACAAGTTCGTGAGCAAGGGCAAGCTGGAGGCGCACGACGCCGACGCCGCCCTCTCCCGGATCACCGCGACCACCGACCTGGACGCCTGCGCGGACGCGGACATCGTCGTCGAAGCCGTGTTCGAGAAGCTCGAGGTCAAGCACGAGATCTTCCGCACGCTCGACAAGATCGTGCGGGAGGACGCCGTACTCGCCTCCAACACCTCCGCCATCCCGATCACCAAGATCGCGGCCGTGACGGAGCACCCGGAGCGGGTCGTCGGCACCCACTTCTTCTCGCCGGTCCCGATGATGCAGCTGTGCGAACTGGTCCGCGGCTACAAGACCAGCGACGAAACCCTCGCCAGGGCGCGGGAGTTCGCCGAGTCGGTGGGCAAGACCTGCATCGTCGTCAACCGCGACGTCGCCGGCTTCGTCACCACCCGTCTCATCTGCGCCCTCGTCGTCGAGGCCGCCAAGCTCTACGAGTCGGGCGTGGCGAGCGCCGAGGACATCGACCTGGCCTGCAAGCTGGGCTTCGGCCACGCCATGGGGCCGCTGGCCACCGCCGACCTCACCGGCGTGGACATCCTGCTGCACGCCACGAGCAACATCTACACCGAGTCGCAGGACGAGAAGTTCGCCGCTCCCGAGCTGATGCGCCGGATGGTTGACGCCGGTGACATCGGCCGCAAGAGCGGGCAGGGCTTCTACGAGCACTGACACCGCGATTCGCCCCGGCGCGCATCACACGCCGGGGTGAATTCGGTATCGGTTCGCTTACAGGTAGCAACCTCCGCCGCCGTCCCGCCGTCAGAGGTTGCATCACCGGCCATGGAAACGCGGAGCACGAGACGCACCACGGGGAGCGCATATGCACATCAAGGGCGACCACGCCGAGCTGGTCGTCGGGGGCCGCCTCGACGTCCGCAGCGCGGCGGACGCCCGTACGGTCCTGCACTCGGCCGTCGACGACGGAGTCGGCGATCTGGTGCTGGACCTGTCCGAACTGGACTCCTGGGACGCCACCGGACTCGGCGTGATCATGGGGGCCCACCGACGGGCCGGCCGGTGCGGCCGGCGCCTGGTGCTGCGCGACGTACCGCCGCAGATGCAGCGCCTGTTGGTGGCCACCCGGCTGCACCGGATCCTGGCGATCGAGGGGGGCATCGGGGTGGACACGCTGCCCCGCGTGTGAGGCCGTACGCGTCCGCGGCGGAGCGCCGGAACGACCCGGGTCGACCTCGGCGAACCGTGCGACGCGCGCACAATCCTCACGAGACCGTGATGTCTCGGACGCCGCGGTACCCCGGACTGTCGTAGATACTGAGCGAAGGTTTAGGGTTCGGCTGCCCGCTGCCTCGCAACCCCTGAGCGGGCCCGGACCAGAAGCGACAGCGCGGTGTGCAGCAAGGCCGGGAGGGGCTTCAGGCACACGACGCTTTTGGGGGGCTAGGACCTATGGACCCGAACAACCGGGGACCCGAGGAGTACGGCCATGAGGGTGACGGCCCCGCGCCGCGCCAGCGTCCTCCCCGGGAATCCCTCACCTCCGACTTCGGACAGCACGCGCCCGCGCTCGCCCGCACGGTGCAGCTCGTCTCCGGCGACTTCCTGCTCACCGTCAACCCCGTCGACGGCAGCGAGATCGAGCCCTGCCCGCCCGCCGAACGGCCGGGCCGGCCCGTGAAGCTGACCGAGGCCGAGCGCGCCGAGGTCGAGCGGGCCGCGGCGCCGCCCGTCCCGCCGGGACCCGCGCAGCCCGCGCTGCCGCTCCTGGCCCGTGACGACGAGCGCGAGAAGCTGGTCCGGCTGCTCGCCCGCGGCCGCTCCGTACGCCTCACCGGCCCGGCCGGCTCCGGCCGCACCCGGCTCCTCGACATCGTCGCCGAGGACTGCGCGGACCTCGCCCCCGACGGCGTCGTCCGTCTCAACGGCCACCGCCGCTCCGCCGACGACCTGCTCCACGACCTCTTCTACGCCGTCCACAACGCACCCCTGCACCGCCCGGACCGGGACGAACTCGTCGACTGCGTCCGTGAGATCGGCGCCGTCGTCGTCCTCGACGACCTGGAGCTCGGCGGGGCCGCCCTCGACGAGCTGCTGGACGCCACCCCCGAGTGCGCGTTCCTGTTCGGCACCACCCCGGACGTGCCCGAGCCGACCGCCGAGGCCGGTATCGAGGAGGTCGTCCTCGAGGGTCTCGACCGCGCGGCCGGACTCGACCTGCTGGAGCGCGCCGTCGGCCGGGGCCTCACCGAGGACGAGTCGAACTGGGCCGGCGACCTCTGGTTCGAGTCCGAGGGCCTGCCGCTGCGCTTCGTGCAGGCCGGTGCCCTGCTGCGGCAGCGCGACCGGCTGCGGGCCGGCGCCGACGCCGTCGACGAGTTCGGCGTCTTCGAGGACGTCCACCCCGACGACGCGCCCTACGACGCCGCCGAGGCCGACGAGGTCCCGCTGCCCTCGCTCGGCGAGGCCGCCGCCCCCGCCCCGCTGCTCGCCTCCCGGCTCAGCGCCTCCGCCCGCGCCACCCTGCGCTTCGCGGTCGCCCTCGGCGGTGAGGTGCCCCACCAGGCCCATCTGCCCGCCCTGGTGGGCGACACCCACGCCGACGCCGCGCTGGGAGAACTGGCCGCCTGCGGCCTGGTCTCGCCGGCCGGCTCCCGCTACCGCCTCGCCGCAGGGGTGTCGGCCCAGCTGGAGGCCGCCGGATACGCCGACGGGGCCGAGGCCCAGGCCCGTGCCGCCGCACAGCACTACGCCTGGTGGGCCGGTCATCCCTCGGTCACCCCGGAGCGGGTCTGCGCCGAGGCCGACGCGGTGCTCGCCGCCCTGACCGTGCTGTCGCCGCTCACCTCGGCCACCACCGAGGGCGAGCAGAGCACGGCCGTCCAGCTGGCCCGCGCCGCCGCACCCGCGTTCGCCGCGGGCCTGCACTGGAGCGCCTGGGAGCGGGCGCTGCGGGCCGGTGCGGAGGCCGCCCGGCTCGCCGGGGACGTGGCGGAACAGGCCTACTTCCACCACGAGCTCGGCATCCACGCGTTGTGCGCCGGACAGCTCGACCGGTCGCGCGCCGAACTGGAGGCGTCCATCGGGCTGCGCGGCGCCCTCGCCGACAAGCGCGGCACCGTCGCCGGCCGCCGCGCGCTGGCCCTGGTCGCCGACCGCTCCGGAACCCCGCTGGCACTCATGCCGACCGCGGGGGAGGAGGTGCCCGAGGCCCACTACGAGGAGTCGGCGTCGCCGCCCCGCGGGGTGCCGACGGCGTTCCCGGAGCTCCAGCCGCCCTCCGACACCGCCCATGTCATCAACCGCACGGTGCCGTCGCCGGCCGCGCGGCCGGTCAAGGCGGGCGGCGGGCTGAAGGGACTGGCCCGGCGCAACCTGGTGGCGGCCGGCGCCGGCGCGCTGCTCGTCGCCGTGCTGGGCACGGTGGTGACGCTGGGCGCCACGTCCGAGAACGACGCGGGCACCCCGTCCGAGAACGTGGGGGTCAACCCGTCCGCCAGCCAGGGCATCGACGACGGCAGCCTCGGCGCGGACCCGGCTGCCGGAGACGAGGGCGACACCGGCGAGGCCACCAGCCGGCCGACCGACCCCGGTCCCGACGGCACTCCGGGCACCTCCGACGACCCGACCCCGACGGCCTCGTCGTCGGGGGAGCCGTCGGACGGGCCGAGCGACACCGAGGAGCCGGAGCCGTCGAAGTCGACCTCACCGAGCTCGAAGCCGACGAGGACGACCAAGCCGCCGTCGTCGTCGAAGCCGCCGACCGAGCCCTCGACCCCGTCGACGCCGACGCCGACCGAGACCACGCCGGAGCCGACCGAGACCGAGACCACGCCTCCGGAGGAGGAGCCGTCCACCTCCGACTCCGCGAGCGGCCCCGCCTCGTCCTCCCCCGTGGAGACGAGCGCGAGCGCCCCGCGGAGCGGCGGCTCGGAACAGGTGATCTGACCCGCGGCCACGACCGGGGGCCGGGTTCCCGACGGAACCCGGCCCCCCCGGTCGTGTCGCGGTCGTGTCGTGGCGCGCCGCTCAGAACAGGCGCAGCTTGTCGTCCTCGATGCCGCGCAGCGCGTCGTAGTCGAGGACCTGGCAGCCGATGCCCCGGTCGGTCGCGAGGACTCGGGCCTGCGGCTTGATCTCCTGCGCGGCGAACACGCCCCGCACCGGGGCCAGATGGGGATCGCGGTTCAGCAGCTCCAGATAGCGCGTCAGCTGCTCCACGCCGTCGATCTCGCCCCGCCGCTTGATCTCCACCGCGACGGTCTGCCCGTCGGCGTCCCGGCACAGGATGTCGACCGGGCCGATCGCCGTCATGTACTCGCGGCGGATGAGGGTGTAGCCCTCGCCGAGGGTCTCGATGCGGTCGGCGAGCAGTTCCTGGAGGTGCGCTTCCACGCCGTCCTTGATCAGGCCGGGATCGACGCCCAGTTCGTGCGAGGAGTCGTGGAGGACTTCCTCCATCGTGATGATGAGCTTCTCGCCCGCCTTGTTGACGACGGTCCAGACGCCCTCTTCCTCGCCGGTGCCCTCCTTCAGCGTGCAGGGCGGCGACATCCAGTTCAGGGGCTTGTAGGCCCGGTCGTCGGCGTGGATCGAGACGCTGCCGTCCGCCTTGACCAGGATCAGACGGGGTGCCGACGGCAGGTGCGCGGTGAGCCGCCCGGCGTAGTCCACGGAGCAGCGGGCAATGACGAGACGCATGGTCGGCAACGCTACTCGACCGGCCGGGGTCGGCGCGATTCGCCCTCACACCAGCCCCGGGCGACCCGTGGGGCGCGTCCTGAATCTCCTGGAAAACCCGTGTTCGGCGGTGGCCGATTACCGGCCCACAGGAAGTCCCGCATCCGGGCATTCTCCTGGTGCCGTCACCGTCCGTTGCTTACGGTATTGAACGGGAGGTCGCGGACTGTGTACGCAGCGTGTCCGATATCGCGCACTCCCTTATCTGTCAGGCAACCCCTGATCGTTGGGGGTGCGAGAGGAGAACCCATGTCGCTCGACGTCTCACCGGCCCTACTCGAACAGGCCGAGCGAGGCGAGGTCGACGAAGCTGAATTCGTCGACTGCGTCCGGACCTCCCTGCCCTTCGCGTGGGAGATGATCAGCTCCCTGGTGGCCCAGCTGAAGGTGGACGGCGGACCCTTCGCCGACAACCAGACGCCCCCGCCGGACGAGCGGGCACGCGGTCAGCTGCTGCGTGCGCTCGCGAGTGACGCGATACGCGGCGCGCTGCAACGGCACTTCGGTGTGCGGCTGGCCTTCCAGAACTGCCACCGGGTGGCGGTGTTCCCGCTCGACTCCTCGGTCGACGAGAGGCTCGCCCGCTTCACCTCGACGCGCGCTCAGATACTGAACCAGTCGCCGGAACTGCGCGACTGCTGAGTATCCCCATCGTCCGCTTGCCGCTCCGTGCGCGGGAGGTGCAGTTCGTACCGGGGCGGCAAGCCTTCGTGGAACCCGTGCGCTCAGGCGAGTTGGGGGAGCACCTCGGCCCCGAGCCGTCGTACGTTCTCCTCGGTCGCCGCCAGATCGCCGGAACCCTCGACGAGCAGGGCGAAGCGGGAGATGCCGGTCCGCTCGCTGGTCGCGGCGAGCCGGTCGGCGCACAGCCGCGGGGGGCCCACCGGGTGCAGCCCGCAGAGCAGTTCGGTGTAGGCCAGCGGGTCGCGCATCCGCCGCTCCCGGCCGTCCACCGTGACGTGCGCCTCCAGCCCCTGCTTCAGCCAGCCGGGCATCGTCTTCAGCAGGGTCTCCGCCGCGTCCGTGCGCCGGTCCGCGATCTGGCAGACACCGGCCGAGACATGGGCCGCGCGGTGGATCTCCCGCGCGGGCCGCCCGCAGGCGCGGGCGTGGCTCCGCCACAGGGCGACCATCTCCGCCTTCTCCTCGTCCCCGATGTGCATGCCGAGCAGCATCGGCAGCCCGCGCTCGGCGGCCAGCCGCACGCTCGCCGGGGAGGTGCAGGCGACCACGACCTCCGGGCCCTCCGTCTCGGTCAGAGCCTCCGAGGGACGGGGGACGACGGGCACCTCGCGGAAGCGGAACCGCTCCCCGTCGGCCGCGACGGACGGTTCACGCAGCCAGCGCACCAGCAGATCGAGTGATTCCGGGAACCCCGTCTCGTACGCCTCCAGTCCGGCCCCGAAGACCTCCAGGTCGACCCACGGGCCGCCACGCCCCAGGCCCAGCGAGAACCGCCCGCCGCTCGTGATGTGCAGCAGCGCGGCCTGCTCGCCGAGGGCCACGGGGTGGGCGGTGGGCAGCACGCTGACCGCCGTACCGACCCGCAGCCGACGGGTGCGGCCGAGCAGCAGCGCGGCCAGGGTGATGGCCGACGGGCAGGTGCCGTAGGGCACGAAGTGGTGCTCGGCCAGCCAGACCGTGTCGAGCCCCGCCTCCTCGGCGACCTCGGCCGAGCGGACCGCGCGGTGCAGCGCCTCACCCTCGCCCTGCCCGGGGAACTGGGCGGCCAACACGAAACTTCCAACGCGCATTGCTTTCCTGCTTCCTTGGCTCCGACGCGGAGCTCCCCCGCAGGGCATAACCGTCTGACACGTGCCGAGGACACGGCCGGGTGGGGGATTTTGCGGATTGTCTGCTGAATCAGCCGCTCGGAAGGGGGCTCCGCATCACCATGGAGGGGACTTGTGACGATTGGTGCCGTACGCGTACCCCTGCTCGCGCCACGTAGGCTGGACGCGGTCCGTGCATCCTGTATAGCCCCGTGAGGTGTCCTGTGTCCCCGCGTCGCAACCGACCCAAGGGAGCCGGTTCGTCCGGCCGGAGCGCCGAGGACGACCGCTCCGGGCGCTACGGCGGCTGGCAGTCCACGGAGAGCTGGCAGGGCGAGGAGTGGAGCGTACGTCATGTGGCGGGCTCCAGCGCCCAGGGCAAGGCCTACCGGTGCCCCGGCTGCGACCAGTTGATCCCGGACGGGGTGCCGCACGTCGTGGCCTGGCCCGAGCACTCGGGCGTCGACGAGCGCCGGCACTGGCACAAGGCGTGCTGGAACGCCAAGGACCGCCGCACCACGCGGGTGCAGCGGTCCCGTAACGCGCCGAAGTTCTGAACCGGGCCCTACACGTCCCGCTTCTCCAGCAGGGCGAAGGCGCCGGCGAGCGCGGCCGCCGTGACGACCAGCATGATCCACAGCGGGTCCCAGCCCGACGGGCCGGACTGGGTGAGGGAGTTGGCGTAGAAGATGCTCATCTGGTTCGGGATGGAGTACTCGAACAGCGCCTCCTGCACGTCCTCCAGCGAGGACGAGAACATGAACAGCGCGAGCACCAGCGGGGCGAGCACGGCACCGATCATGATGGTGATGGCACCCGCCGAGTGCCGGATGATCGACCCGATCGCCAGCGACAGCGTGCCGAGCAGCGCCACGTAGAGCGAGACGCCGACCGTGCCCTTCAGCCACTCCTCGCCGGACGGGTCCTTCGCGTTGTGGCCCTCCAGCAGCGCCACGTGCAGGAAACCGATCAGCGTGGCGCAGACCAGGGTCACCACGAAGGCGATCAGGAAGAACACCAGGGCCTTCGCCGCGAGCACGCGCCCGCGCGAGGGGCAGGCGACCATCGTGGTGCGGATCATGCCGGTGCCGTACTCGGAGGCCGTGGTCAGCACGCCCAGCGTGATGATGCACATGCCGCCCAGCAGCAGCCCGAAGAAGCCGAGGGACAGCGGGCTCTCGCCGCCCAGGTCCGGGTCGGAGCTCTCCACCACCAGACCGGTCAGCGCGCCGATGCCGAGCACCAGCAGCATGAACACGCCCAGCGTCCACATCGTGGAGCGCACGGACTTGATCTTCGTCCACTCGGAGGCGATGGCGTGCCCGAGGTGCGTGCGCACCACGGGGATCGGCGAGGTGTAGTTCGGATACGCGGCACCGGGCGCGGCCTGCCAGTCGGGTGCGGCGGTCTGCGGCATCGGGGGCGGGGGCGTGCTCATCGGGCGTCCTCGGGCTTGTTCAGGTCGGCGGCGGGAGCGGTCGGGGGAGCGGCGGGAGGAGCCGCCGCTGCCGGGGCCTGCGGCGGCTGGGGCGCCTGCGCGTACGGGTTGGGGGCGGCAGGGGCACCCGGGGCCGCTCCGGGGGCGCCCGGAGCGCCGTAGGGGCCCGCGGGAACCTGGACCGGCGCGCCCTGCGGCGGCGGGAAGGACTGCCCGCCCTGCTGGGGCGGCGGCGGGGCGTACCAGCCCGGCTGGCCCTGGCCCGGCACCGGCATCGGCGGCTGCGCGCCGGGCGGCACGGGCTGCTGGAGCCCCGCCTTCTGGTCGATGGTCGACCGGTAGTCGACGGCGCCCTGCGTCATCCGCATGTACGCCTCCTCCAGCGAGGCCTGGTGCGGCGACAGCTCCCACAGCCGTACGTCGGAGTCGTGGGCGATGTCACTGATGCGCGGCAGCGGCAGTCCCGTCACCCGCAGCGCGCCGTCCTGCTCGGGCAGCACATGGCCGCCGGCCTCGGTGATCGCGGCGGACAGCTTCTCGCGCTGCTGCGGCTCCGTGTCGGGCGTGCGCACGCGCGCGAAGTCGGCCGAGTTGGCGGAGATGAAGTCCTTCACGCTCATGTCGGCGAGCAGCTGTCCGCGCCCGATGACGATGAGGTGGTCGGCGGTCAGCGCCATCTCGCTCATCAGGTGCGAGGAGACGAAGACCGTACGGCCCTCGGCCGCCAGCGCCTTCATCAGGTTCCGCACCCAGAGGATGCCCTCGGGGTCGAGGCCGTTGACCGGCTCGTCGAACAGCAGTACCTGGGGGTCGCCGAGCAGCGCGGCCGCGATGCCGAGCCGCTGGCCCATGCCCAGGGAGAAGCCCTTCGACCGCCTGCGCGCCACCTCGTGCAGGCCCACCACGCCCAGCACCTCGTCCACGCGCCGGGCCGGGATGCCGGACAGCTGGGCCAGGCTCAGCAGGTGGTTGCGGGCGGACCGGCCGCCGTGCACCGCCTTGGCGTCCAGCAGCGCGCCGACCTGACGGGGGGCGTTGGGCAGCCTGCGGTAGGGATAACCGCCGATGGTGACCTGTCCCGCGGTGGGGTTGTCCAGGCCGAGGATCATCCGCATCGTCGTCGACTTGCCCGAGCCGTTGGGACCCAGGAACCCGGTGACGGCGCCGGGCCGTACCTGGAAGGAAAGGTTGTACACAGCGGTCTTGTCGCCGTACCGCTTGGTCAGGCCGACTGCCTCGATCATGCTCCGCACCCATCGAAAGGTTCAGGACAGCGGGGCACACGCCCCCGTAAGGGTTAGGAGGATATCGAGGCGCTGACGGTTCCGCTCAAGCCGAGGTAAAAACCGGTCCCGGACGGTCGCTCACTGGGCGTCGCGCCGCTTCAGCAGCAGGTAACCGCCGACGACCGCCGCGAGCACCCAGAGCGCCATGATGCCGAGGCCGCCCCAGGGCCCGTACGGGGTGTCGTCGTCCAGGGGCGGCACCACCTGCATGATCCTGCTGCCCGCCTGGTCGGGCAGGAACCGGCCGACGTCCTTGGTGGCGTCGACGTTGCCGAGGATGCTGGAGATCAGGAAGAAGAACGGCATCAGGATGCCCAGCGACAGCATCGGGGAGCGCAGCATCGTGGCGACGCCCATCGAGAACAGCGCGATC
Organism: Streptomyces sp. NPDC031111; assembly: GCF_055570675.1. Classification (NCBI taxonomy): domain Bacteria; kingdom Bacillati; phylum Actinomycetota; class Actinomycetes; order Kitasatosporales; family Streptomycetaceae; genus Streptomyces; species Streptomyces sp. NPDC031111. The sequence continues at coordinate 187,418 of NZ_JBVIGS010000007.1, read as the reverse complement.
AGCGTCATGTAGAGGCCGCCGCCGATCACCGCGCGCAGCACACCCTCGTCGCCGAGGGACGCCTTGTGCTCGCCGAGCATCGCCTGGCCCAGGAAGAACGTGGCGAAGCTGGTGGCCATCGAGACGACGAGGGCGAGCAGGGTGGCGACCGCCAGCTTGCTGAACAGGAACATTCCGCGCTGCGGCACGGCGGACAGGGAGGCGCGGATCATGCCGGTGCTGTACTCGTTCGACACCACCAGCACCCCGAACACGATCATCGCCAGCTGGCCGAGGCTCATCCCGGCGAAGCTGATGAAGGTCGGGTCGAAGTCGAGCCGGTCCCGGCCGCTCATGGTCTCGAACTCGTTCTTCGACAGCGCCGAGATCAGCATGCCGAGCGCGATGGTGACGACCACCGCCAGGGACAGCGTCCACACCGTGGACGCCACCGACCGGATCTTGGTCCATTCGGACCGGACGACCTGCGCCGCCGCCATGCTCAGCCCCTCTTCCAGCCGTCGCCCCACTGCCGCTGTGGCTGTGCGGGCGCGGGCGTGTCGGAGTGTGCGTGGTACTCCACCGACTCCGCGGTCAACCCCATGAACGCCTCCTCCAGGGAGGCCTGCTGCGGGCTCAGCTCGTGCAGCACCAACTGGTGCCGCGCCGCCAGCTCCCCGATGAACTCCGCCTTGGAGCCGTCCACCTCCAGCGCCCCGCCGCCGCCCTCCACGGCGGTGATCCCGGCCTGGTGCAGCACGTCAAGGAGTCGCTCCCGCTGCGGGCTGCGGACCCGCACGTACGAGCGTGAGTTGGCCTCGATGAACTCGGCCATGGAGGTGTCGGCGAGCAGCCGGCCCTGGCCGATGACGACGAGGTGGTCGGCGGTCAGCGCCATCTCGCTCATCAGATGGGAGGAGACGAAGACCGTACGGCCCTGGGCGGCGAGCGATTTCATCAGCGTGCGGATCCAGTGGATGCCCTCGGGGTCGAGGCCGTTGACCGGCTCGTCGAACATCAGGATCCGCGGATCGCCGAGCAGCGCGGCCGCGATGCCGAGCCGCTGGCCCATGCCGAGCGAGAACCCCTTGGCCTTCTTGCGCGCCACCGCCGTCAGCCCGACCGCGTCCAGCACCTCGTGCACCCGCCGGGACGGGATGCCGTTGCTCTGCGCGAGGCACAGCAGATGGTTGTAGGCGCTGCGGCCCGGGTGCACGCCCTTGGCCTCCAGCAGGGCGCCGATGTACGTCAGCGGGTCCTTGAGCCGGTCGTAGTGCGTGCCGTCGATCCGCACGTCCCCGGCGGTCGGGCGGTCCAGGCCCAGGATCATCCGCATGGTGGTCGACTTGCCGGCGCCGTTCGGACCGAGGAAGCCCGTGACGATGCCCGGCCGGACGGTGAAGGTCAGACCGTTGACCGCCACCTTCTCGCCGTACCGCTTGGTCAGCCCCTCGAGCTCGATCATGCGGCCACGCTAGAACGGGACAAAGCCCTCTGCCACCGCAGTGGCAGAGGGCTTCGTCGACGAGCGGTCGCCGTTACCGGGACTGCTGGGCCGGAACCCCGCGGGAGATCGGCTCGTCCTCGGCGGCGGGCGCACCGGTCGCGGCCACCGCGGCACCCGTGAGCGTCGCCAGCATCTCGCGGACGTTCGTCAGCTGGGCGTTGATCGAGTCGCGGCGGTTGGTCAGCGCCGCGAGCTCGCGCTCGGATTCCGAACGGATCCGGTCGGCCTTGGCGTTGGCGTCGGCCACGATGTCCTCCGCCTGGCGCTGGGCCGTCTCCACCGTCTGGCGGGCGCGGCGCTCGGCGTCGGTGCGCAGCTTCTCCGCCTCCAGCCGCAGCTGCTCCGCGCGGTGCTCGATCTCCGCGAGGCGCTTCTCGGCCTTGGCCTGACGCGACGCCAGGTCGCGCTCGGACTGCTCGCGCCGCTTGGCGAGGTTCGTCTCGAAGTCGGCGGCGGCCTGCGCGGCCTTGGCGCGGGTCTCCTCGAAGAGGGCGTCCGCCTCCTCCCGCTTGGACTGCGCGTCCTTCTGCGCCTCGGAACGCAGCTGGGACGCCTCGCCCTGGGCCTTCTCGACGATCCGGACGCCCTCGTCCTCGGCCTTCGCCTTGCGCTCGGCGGCGTACGACTCGGCGTCGTTGCGCACCTGCTGGGCGGCCGACTCGGCGAGCTCGCGGTGCTGCTCCGCCGCGCGCCGGGCCTCCTCGCGCAGGTCCTTCGCCTCCTCCTCGGCGAGGCGGAGGATTTTCTCCACGCGCGCGCCGAGACCCGCGTACGACGGCTCGGCGTCGTTGACCTGGGCCTGGGCGTTCTGCGTCTCGAGGTGGAGCTCTTCGATGCGCTTTTCCAGAGCGGTGATGCGGGCAAGAGCGCTGTCACGGTCGGAGACGAGCTTGGAGATACGTTCGTCCACCTGAGCGCGGTCGTACCCACGCCGCACAAGCTCGAAGCCGTAGGGGGAAGTGTCGCTCATGGGGTTCCTGTCGAATGAGACCGGTGAGGTGATAGGTGGAATCCTAGGGGCCGAAGCGCTGTGTCATCGAGCGGATGCACGTTTGATACGGAGAATGACACCCCTTTTGAGTGGCTCGCCGCCGGAAGGCTTGCCAAAGCCTTGGTCAAAGCCCTCCTGCCGCAGGGGATTTCGTCCGCTTTGCTAGCTATCCGATGACTTGCCACCCGAACGGGGAGCACCGACCGTGGCCCCCGCCTTGACCCCGTTGTCCTTGGCCCCGGGAGCCTCGAAGGACTCCAGCGCCTCCAGCACGTCCTGCACACGGGAGATCTCGGCGTTGATGTCCTCGCGGCGCCGCACCAGCACCTCGAGTTCGCGCTTGCCCTCCTCGACCGTGCGCCGCGCCTCCCGGACCGCCTCGGCCTTCAGCTCCTCGGCCTCCTTCACGAGGGAGGCCTTCTTCTGCTCCGCCTCCTTCAGCAGACCCTCGGCCTTCTTCACGGCGGCGATCCGCACCTTGCCCGCCTCGGAGTTGGCCTCGGAGACGATCTCCTTGGCCTTCGCCTCCGCCTTGGCGAGCTGTTCCTCGGCGGCCTTGATGAGCGCGTCGCAGCGGTCGCCCGTCGACTTCATCGTCTCCGCGGCCTCACGGCGGGCCCGCTCGTGCAGCTCCTCGATCTCAGTCGTGATGCGGTCGCGCAGCTCCTCCGCGCGCTCCCTGATCTGCGTCGCGTCCCGGCGCGCGCCGACCAGCAGCTCGTCCGCGTCCGTACGGGCCTTCTCCACCCGCGAGTTGCCCTCGACGGTCGCCTCGGACACCAGCCGGTCGGCCTCGCTGCGGGCCGCGCCGACCATCGTGTCCGCCTGCGCCTCGGCGTCCGCCGTCGTCTTCAGCGCCTGCTGCTGCGCCTCGGTGAGCAGCTTGTCCGCCTCGGCGGTGGTCTCCGTGATGAGCTTGTCCACCTGCTCGGCCGCCTCGGAGCGCCGCTTGTGGGCGTCCTTGCGGGCCTCGTCCAGCGTCCGCTCCGCCTCCTCGCGCGCCGCGGACACCATCCGATCGGCCTCCGCCTCCGCCCCGGCCCTGACCCGCTCGGCCTCCTGACGGATCCGCTCGGCGTGCTGCTGCGCCGACCCGACCGTCTCCGCGGCCTCGGCGCGCAGCCGCTCCGCGTCGCCGGTGGCGTCCGCGATCAGCTTCTCCGCCTTGGCGACCGACTCCGAGCGCACCCGCTCGGCCTCCGTGAGAGTCTCGTCGGTGAGCCGCTCGGCCTCGCTGCGGGCCTCGGTGATGAGCGTGTCCGCCTGCGTCGCCGCGTCCGAACGGATCCGGTTGGCGTCCTCACGGGCGTCCGCCCGGGTGCGCGACGCGGCCTGCTCGGCCTCGGCGATCGTGTCCGACGCCTCCGTGCGCACCCGCTGGGCGTGCTCGGACACCTCGGAGCGGATCCGGTCGGCCTCCGTGATGGCCTCGGACACCGTCCGCTCGGCCAGCGACTTGGCGGCCTCCGTCTCGTCCTGCGCCTCGCGCCGCAGCCGGCTCGCGTCCTCGGAGGCCCGCTCCCGCTCCGCGTAGGCGTCGGCGCGGACCCGGTCCGCCTCCTCCTCGGCCTCGCGGCGCGTCCGCTCCGCCGCGTGCTCGGCGGCGGAGCGCAGCCCGGCGATCTCCTCCTGCGCCTGCTCGTGCAGCCCCGCCACGGAGTCCCGCACCTGCTGGGCGTGCTGCTCGGCCGCCGACACCATCTCGGTGGCGCGCCGGTCCGCCTCCTCGACCAGACGTACGGCCTCGGCCTGCGCCTCCTCCACGCGGGTGCGCGCCGAGGCCAGCAGCTCCTCGCTCTGCTCGCGGGCCCGGCTGCGCTCCTGGTCGGCCTCGCTCCGGGCCGCGCCGAGCAGCTCCTCGGCCTCGCGCCGGCGCCGGGCGGCCTCCTCCTGCGCGGCGGCCAGCGTCTCCGACGCCTCCGCGGAGATCCGCTCGGCGGCGGCCTGCGCCTCCGCGCGCATCCGGTCCGCGCTGTCCTGCGCCTCCGACTTCAGCCGCTCCGCCTCGGCCGCGGCCTCCGAACGCAGCCGTACGGCGACGGACTCGCCCTCCGCGCGGGACGCCGACGCGTCCGCGGCGGCCTCGTCGCGCAGCCGCTCCGCCTCCGCCTCCGCCTGCTGCTGGAGGGCGCGGATCCGCTCGGCGGCCTCCGCGCGCAGCCGCTCCGTCTCCTCGGACGCCTCCCGGCGGATCCGGGCGGCCTCCTCGCGCGCGTCGCTCAGCGCCTGTTCGGCCGCGGCGAGCCGCTCCTCGGCCTCCGTGTGCAGCCGCGTCAGCTCCCCGGCGGCCTCCGCGCGGCGGGCCTCCACGGCCCGTTCGGTCTCCTCGCGCAGCTCGCGCGCGGCCCGCTCGGCGTCCTCCTTGAGCGCGTCGGCCTGCTCGACGACCTCCGCGCGGTGCCGCTCGGCCTCCTTGCGGGTGCGCTCCAGGGTCTCCTCGGCCTGCCGACGCAGGGTCGTGGCGCGCTCGATGGCCTCGGTGCGGACCTTCTCGCTGTCCGTCTGCGCGGTGGAGCGCAGTTCGTCGGCGTCCGCCTTCGCCTTGGCGAGCAGTTCCTCGGCGGACTTCGCCGCCTCCTCGATCTGCGCCACGGCCTCCTTGCGGGCCTCCGCGCGGATCTTCTCGCCCTCCGCGACCGCGTCGGCGCGCAGCTGCTCGGCCTCGCCGCGCAGCCGGCGGGCCTCCTCCTGAAGCTCGACCGTCTTGGCGCGGTACTCCTTGGTGTCGTCCTTCGCCGCGCCCTTGAGCTGCTCGGAGATGTCGTGCGCCTCGGCGCGCAGCCGGTCCGCCTCGGCCTCGGCCTCCCTGCGGATCCGCTCGGCCTCCTCGGCCGCCGCCTTGGTGGTCTGCTTGGCCTCCTCCGACGCCTTGTTGAGCACGTCCTCGGCGGTCCTGGCGGCCTTGGACAGCTGCGTCGCGGACTCCTCCGCGGTGATCGTGCGGGCCTTCTCGGCGGCCTCGGCGACGATCTTCTCGGCCTCCGCGCGGGCGTCCGCGACCAGCTGCTCGGCGTCCGCCTTGGTGGCCTCGGCCTCCTTGGTCGCCTCGCTGACCAGCCGCGCCACCTGCTCCTTGGCGGTGCGCGTACGGGTCTCGTTGGCGGACTCGGCGGAGGCGAGCGCCTTCGCGGCGGACTCCTTCGCCTCGGCGAGCACCTTCTCCGCCTCGGCGCGGGCCTCGCGCAGCGCGGTCTCGGCCTGGGACATCCGCTCCTCGGCGGCCCGGCTGAGCTCCTGCGCCTCACGGCGCGCGGACTCCGACTCGGTGGCCGTGGACGTCCGCAGCTGCTCGGCGTGGTCGGTGGCCTCCTGGGCCTGCGTGGAGGCCGCGTTCAGCAGCCGCTCGGCGTCCGCGCGGGCCCGGCGCAGGATCTGCTCGGCCTCCGCGCGGGCCGACTCGGCCTCGCTCTGGAGCCGCTGCCGGGCCTCGGCGGTCAGCCGCTCCGCCTCCGCGCGGGCGGCGGCCATCGCCTGCTCGGTCTCCGCGCGGGACTCGTCGAGGAGCCGGCGGGCCTGCTGCTCGGTGCGGGCGCGCAACTGCTCCGCCCAGGCCACGTTCTCGTTGACGTGCGACTCGACGGTCTGCCGCCGCTCCGCCAGCTCCTGGTCGAGCTGCTGGCGCCGCGTCACCGCCTCCTGGTGCAGCTCCGCCTGGAGCCGGGCCGCCTGCTCCGCGTGCTCCTGGAGGATCCGCTGGGTCTGGGCCCGGGCCTGGCTCAGCTCCCGCTCGGCGTCCGCGCGGAGCTGGTCGGCCTGCAATTGCGCGTTCCGCAGCAACTGCTCGGCCTGGTAGCCGATGTCACCGCCGTCGTACGCGGGCCGGGACATGATGGTGCGCCGCGCCTCGTGCAGCTTGGCGCGCAGCACCTCGACCTGGTAGCCGAGGTCCTCGGCGTGCTGGATCGCCTTTTCCCGCTCGGTCTTCAGCCGCTTCATCTCGGCTTCGAACCGAGAGAGGTGGTCGACGTCAGCCGCCGGCTCTCGCTCCTGGCTCTCGTAGCCCCGCACTGCGCGGTCCCATCCGTCCCCTGGTCGCAAGTCTGGCCGAGCTCCGTCCATCCGCCGAACGGGGCCCCCGGGGAATGGTGTCAGATCAACGGCGGAGCATGGGCTGCTGCCCCGCGCTCGCCCCCCGAAACCCGGACCCCGGCGATCCCGCCGCGAAACACGGCGGGACTCGGTCACCACGCATCGAGCGGCGACCAGACCCAACCCTACCGGCCCTTATGTACGTGGGTCAGTGCTCGGATGACTCAACGGGCGCCGAAGTGACCAGTTCTGTCAGTACGCCATGGCAGTCCTTGGGGTGCAGGAAGGTGATTCGTGACCCCATGGAGCCGCGCCGGGGCTCTTCGTACAGAACGCGCACCCCCTTGTCCTTGATGCCGGCGGCCTCCGCGTCCACGTCCGCCGTGCCGAAGGCGATGTGGTGGACGCCCTCGCCGTTCTTCGCCAGCCACTTGGCGACGGTGGAGTCCTCCCGGGTCGGCTCCAGGAGTTGCAGGTAGGAGGCCCCGCCGTCGGAGGTGTCGTTGATCTTGAGCATGGCCTCGCGCACGCCCTGCTCCTCGTTGACCTCGGAGTGGAACACCTCGAAGCCGTAGGTGGCCCGGTAGAACTCCACGGTCCTGTCCAGGTCGAAACAGGCGATCCCGATGTGGTCGATTCGCGTCAGCATGGATTCAGTGCAGCGCCCCCGCGATGGTTACGCAACGTGCGCGCGATCACACCGAAAGGCCGATGACGTGGTCCACCGGGCGTCAGTACATTCGAAGTAAACCCTCGTTCACTCCTCGGCAGTGCAGCCGGAAGGGGACCGCAGCTCATGACTTCTGCATCTTCTGCATCATCCGCAACGAACGGCACGACGTCCGTCATCGTCGCGGGCGCCCGCACCCCGATGGGGCGGCTGCTCGGCTCGCTGAAGTCCTTCTCCGGGGCCGACCTCGGCGGCTTCGCGATCAAGGCCGCCCTCGACCGTGCGGGGATCGGTGGCGACCAGGTCCAGTACGTGATCATGGGCCAGGTGCTCCAGGCCGGCGCCGGTCAGATCCCGGCCCGCCAGGCCGCCGTCAAGGCCGGCATCCCGATGAACGTCCCGGCGCTCACCATCAACAAGGTGTGCCTCTCCGGCCTCGACGCGATCGCCCTGGCCGACCAGCTGATCCGGGCCGGTGAGTTCGACGTGGTCGTCGCCGGCGGCCAGGAGTCCATGACCAACGCGCCCCACCTGCTGCCCAAGTCCCGCGAGGGCTACAAGTACGGCGCGGTGCAGATGCTCGACGCCATGGCGCACGACGGTCTGACCGACTCCTTCGAGAACATCGCCATGGGCGAGTCCACCGAGAAGCACAACACCCGCCTCGGCATCGCGCGCCCCGAGCAGGACGAGATCGCCGCGCTGTCCCACCAGCGGGCCGCCGCCGCCCAGAAGAACGGCATCTACGAGGCCGAGATCACCCCGGTCGAGATCCCGCAGCGCAAGGGCGACCCGGTCCTGTTCAGCAAGGACGAGGGCATCCGCGGCGACACCACGGCCGAGTCGCTCGGCAAGCTGCGCCCGGCGTTCTCGAAGGACGGCACGATCACCGCGGGCTCCTCCTCGCAGATCTCGGACGGCGCGGCGGCCGTGGTCGTGATGAGCAAGGCCAAGGCGCAGGAGCTGGGCCTGGACTGGATCGCCGAGATCGGCGCCCACGGCAATGTGGCCGGCCCCGACAACTCCCTCCAGTCGCAGCCGTCCAACGCGATCCGGCACGCCCTGAAGAAGGAGGGCCTGGAGGTCTCCGACCTCGACCTCATCGAGATCAACGAGGCCTTCGCGGCGGTTGCCGTCCAGTCAATGAAGGACCTGGGCGTTTCCACCGAAAAGGTGAACGTCAATGGCGGAGCCATCGCCCTCGGCCACCCGATCGGGATGTCCGGTGCCCGGCTCGTGCTGCACCTCGCCCTGGAGCTGAAGCGGCGCGGCGGCGGCGTGGGCGCGGCGGCGCTCTGCGGCGGCGGCGGCCAGGGTGACGCGCTGATCGTGCGGGTACCCAAGGCCTGAGGCCCCTTCTCTTCTCTTACGTGCTACTCGGAACGGAGCTGTGATGCAGGACGTCTCCTCGCTGGTCGCCCAGGCCAGGGAAGGCAGGCCACGGGCCGTGGCCCGGCTGATCTCCCTGGTGGAGGGGGCGTCCCCACAGCTCAGGGAGGTCATGGCGGCCCTGGCGCCGCTCACCGGCAACGCGTACGTGGTCGGCCTCACCGGCTCCCCGGGAGTCGGGAAGTCGACGTCCACCTCGGCCCTGGTGACCGCGTACCGCAAGCAGGGCAAGCGGGTCGGCGTCCTGGCCGTCGACCCGTCCTCCCCCTTCTCGGGCGGCGCCCTGCTCGGCGACCGCGTCCGCATGTCGGAGCACGCCTCCGACCCCGGCGTCTACATCCGCTCGATGGCGACGCGAGGCCATCTGGGCGGCCTCGCCTGGGCCGCGCCCCAGGCCATCCGCGTCCTGGACGCGGCGGGCTGCGACGTGATCCTGGTCGAGACGGTGGGTGTCGGCCAGTCGGAGGTGGAGATCGCCTCCCAGGCCGACACCTCGGTGGTGCTCCTGGCCCCCGGCATGGGGGACGGCATCCAGGCCGCCAAGGCGGGAATCCTGGAGATCGGCGACGTCTACGTGGTCAACAAGGCCGATCGCGACGGCGCCGACGCCACCGCCCGCGAGCTGAACCACATGCTGGGCCTCGGCGAGTCCCGCGCACCCGGCGACTGGCGCCCCCCGATCGTCAAGACGGTCGCGGCCCGCGCGGAGGGCGTCGACGAGGTGGTCGAAGCCCTGGAGAAGCACCGCGCCTGGATGGAGGAGCACGGCGTCCTGACGGAACGCCGCCTGGCCCGCGCCTCCCGCGAGGTCGAGACCATCGCGGTCACCGCCCTCCGTGAACGCATCGGCGACCTCCACGGCGACCGCCGCCTGGGAGCACTGGCGGAACGCATCATCGCCGGCGACCTGGACCCGTACCGAGCGGCGGACGAACTGGTCGAGGGCCTGACCTCCACGAGCCCGTCGGCCCCACCCAGCCCCTCCGGCGTTTGAGGAGCGGGGGTCCCGGGGGGGGAGCCCCCGGGGACGGGAAGGGAAGGGGCGGCGGGGGCGACACCAATCAGTCGTCGTCCGAGCCGCCCCGATCGTCGTCGCCGTCATCGCCCCCGTCGTCATCCCGGTCGGCCGAGACCGACCCACTGCTCGGATCGACCCGCCAGTCCCGCTCACCCCCGCCGGAGGCCCGCGTCTCCGCCTCCCACCCCTTGTCATCGTCGTCGTCCAGCTCGACCGACACCACGGCCCCCTTGGCGGCCACCGCCTCCGCCGCCTCCCGGGCCGTCACCGACGCCCCCTTCAACGCGGCCCGCACCTCACCGGCATCGTCCTCGTCGTCCCTCTGCGCACCCAGGACCTTGCCGCTCCCGGGATCGACCCGCACGCTGTGCCAGTCGTCCCCGCCCGCGAGGACGTCGACCTCCCAGACGCCGTCATCCAGCTCGGCGGAGACGGCCGTACCCGGCGTGTGCTTCAGCGCGGCGGCGATGGCGTCCCCGGCGGTGACACCACCGGAGACACGACGGTCGTCCCGGTCGTCACCACGATCGTCGTCACCACGATCGTCATCGTCCCGGTCGTCGTCCCGCCCGTCGTCGTCCCCCGCCCGCGTCTCCGCCTGCGCCACCGACGCCGACCCCGCTCCCGACCCCGACCGCCCGTCATCGCCCCCCGAGACCGCGAGAGCAGTAGCCGTACCGCCCCCCACCAGGGCCGCGGCCGTGACGACGGCGATCACGATGTTGCGCTTCATTCCGTTTCCTCCCGAGTCGCTTCGCTTTCGACGACTTCAATCTCGCCGACCGACGCTGAGAGGAACCTGAAGCCACCTGAAGTGATCTTCAGCTTCGCTCTGCGACCCTTGCCGCATGCGCCTGCTGATAGTCGAGGACGAGAGACGCCTCGCCCTCTCCCTCGCCAAGGGCCTCACCGCCGAGGGCTACGCCGTGGACGTCGTCCACGACGGCCGGGAGGGCCTGCACCGGGCCACGGAGGGAACGTACGACCTCCTGATCCTCGACATCATGCTGCCCGGCCTCAACGGCTACCGCGTCTGCGCCGCCCTGCGCGCCGCCGGCCACGACGTGCCGATCCTGATGCTCACCGCCAAGGACGGCGAGTACGACGAGGCCGAGGGCCTGGACACCGGCGCCGACGACTACCTCACCAAGCCGTTCTCGTACGTGGTCCTCGTCGCCAGGATCAAGGCGCTGCTGCGCCGCCGCCCGGCCGGCGGGGCCTCCCCGGTCCATGTGCACGGCGACCTCAAGGTGGACACCGCCGCCCGCCGGGTGTTCCTCGGCGAGGACGAAGTGGCGCTGACCGCGAAGGAGTTCTCGGTCCTCGAACACCTGGTGCTGCGGGCCGGGCAGGTGGTGTCCAAGGCCGACATCCTGGAGCACGTCTGGGACTTCGCCTACGAGGGCGACCCCAACATCGTCGAGGTCTACGTCAGCGCCCTGCGCCGCAAGCTGCGCGCCGGCCTCATCCGTACCGTGCGCGGCGCCGGTTACCGGCTGGAGACCGCGCCATGAGCCGCCTGTTCGGCTCGGTCCGCTCGCGGGCGACGCTCGGCGCCACCCTGGTCGTCGCCGTCGCCCTCGTCGCGGCCGGCACCGCCGTACTGCTGTCGCTGCGCTCCAACCTGATCGGCGAGGCGGGCACCCAGGCGGAACGCTCCGCGCGGGCGGTCGCCTCCGAACTCGCCGCCGGAACGCCGTACGACAAACTGTCCGGGCTGGAGAGCGACGACGGCCCGGTGCAGATCGTCGACCGGGAGGGCAGGCTGGTCGCGGTCGGCGAGGACCTGGAGCGGATCACGGGCACGGCGACCGCCGAGGTGACGCCGCAGCCCTCGGCACCGCGCGATGACGACGACGATGACGACGACTCCGACGACTCGGATGACTCCGACGATTCCCCAGGCTCCGACGAGTCCCTGGCCCCCGGCGAGATCGCCCAGGAGACCACCTTCAGCAACGGCTCGGCGACCATCGACGGCGCCGCCGAGGACTACCGCTTCGCCGCCGTGGCGGTCGAGACCTCCGACCGGGGCCGCCTCACGGTCATCGCCGGCTCTCCTCTGGCCGCCGAGCACAGCGCCGTGCGGACCGCGCTGACCGTGATGCTCATCGGTTTCCCCCTGCTCCTCGCGGTCGTCGCCGGTGTGACCTGGCTGGTCACGGGACGCGCCCTGCGCCCCGTGGAGGGCATCCGGAGCGAGATGGCCGCGATCACCGCCTCCGAGGACCTCACCCGCCGCGTCCCCGAGCCGGCCACGCACGACGAGATCGCCCGCCTGGCCCGCACCACCAACGCCACGCTCGCCGCGCTGGAGGCGTCCGTGGAGCGGCAGCGGCGCTTCGTCGCCGACGCCTCGCACGAGTTGCGCAGCCCGATCGCCTCCCTGCGTACGCAGTTGGAGGTGGCGGCGGCCCATCCCGAGCTGCTCGACCTGGACGGTGCCGTCGAGGACACCGTGCGGCTCCAGCACCTCGCCGCCGACCTGCTGCTGCTGGCCCGGCTGGACGCGGGGGAGCGGCCCGCCGACGCGCCGGTGGACCTGGCCGCGCTGGCCCGTGAGGAGGCCGCTGGCCGTGCGGGTGTGACGGTGGACGCGGAGCCGGCGGAGGTGTCCGGTTCGCGGGGTCAGCTGGGGCGGGTGCTTGCCAACCTGCTGGACAACGGCCGGCGGCACGCCCGTGAGCGGGTGACCGTGACCGTGCGGCGGGAGGGCGACTGGGCGGTGCTCGGGGTGGCCGACGACGGCGACGGGGTGGCCGAGGCCGACCGGGAGCGGATCTTCGAGCGGTTCGTACGGCTGGACGCCGCCCGCAGCCGCGACGACGGTGGCGCGGGGCTGGGCCTGGCGATCGCCAGGGATGTCGCCGTACGGCACGGCGGAACGCTCACGGCGGGCGCGGCGCCGGCCGGCGGAGCCCTCTTCGAACTCCGCCTGCCACTGGCCGGGCGGGACACCACCTAGCGGGTGTCAGTGACGCCCCCGCTGCCCCCGCAGATGCTCGGCGATGGGCTTGAGGGCCTTGTCGAGCTCGGTGAGCGCCTCGGGGGAGAGCAGGTCGATGAAGTGCCGGCGCACGGACGCCACATGATGGGGCGCGACCTTCTGCATGGTCTCCATGCCGTGCTCGGTGAGGACGGCGTAGAGCCCCCGGCGGTCCGACTCGCAGTTCTCCCGCCGGACCAGGTTCGCGTTCTCCATGCGGGTGATCTGGTGCGAGAGGCGGCTCTTGGACTGGAGCGTGGCGGAGGCGAGGTCGCTCATCCGCATGCGCCGGTCCTCCGACTCGGACAGGTTCACCAGGATCTCGTAGTCGTTCATTGTCAGGCCGAACGGCTGCAGATCCTTCTCGAGCTGGTAGGTCAACAGCCTGTTGACTTCCAGGTGGGTGCGCCAGGCGCACTGCTCCGCATTGGTCAGCCAGCGGGTGGCCGTCTCGGTCTCCATGAATGAAGTCTACCTAAGGAAGTTGAAAGGCGAACTAATGATGCTTCCGTGTGACACCACGTGCAGGCGTTCGATGTCACACCCCGCACATTACCGCTCACAGCCCGAAGCGACGTTGGAGGTCTCCCAGCTGTCCGGGAAGGCGCGGTGCCCCCGCCCCCTGGCCGTGGCCACCCGGAACCCCGCCCCCGGGCACCCCGGGCTCATGCGGAGTGACCCCCGTGGCCTGCTCCGTCATCAGCGTCTCGGACGACTGGAGCAGTACCGTGCCCGCCCCCACGAACTCGAACTGGTGCTCCTCGCCGGAGGCCCCGCCGAGGCCCGTCAGCGCACGTAGACCGCCCATCACACCGGTCATGTAGCCATGGTCGTAGTGGTGGCACGGGGAGGGGCAGTCGGCCCATCCGACCAGCGCCTGCGGGTCCACCCGGATGGGAGGTTCCATGAACACCACCGGACCGTTGGACGCGGCCACGAACTTTCCGGTTCCGATCAGTGTCAGAAAGCCCGGCACGATCGACTGCTTGAGCGCGAGACTTGGCTGAAAAGCGAGAAGGTTGCCCGAGCGAATGGTCAGGTTGCCGTCCTCGAGGTCGTACGAATTGACGTCGAAGGCCCGGTCGGCGAGGAGCATCTTGCCCGAGCCCTCCGCCACGACCCAGTCGCTCGCGTGCAGTGGCGAATGGAACGACGTACGGACGAGCCGGTCGAGCCGCCCGTGCCCGATGCCGTTGAACTCGATCGAGCCGTAGTAGGCGATCATCTTCCCCTTCTGCATGAACCACTGGGTCCCCTTGAGCTCCACGCAGAAGGTGTAGTGATCGACGTTGTCGTCGGCCGGCAGCGTCATCGGGTCGAAGACCGTGGGCCCGGCGCCCGGGGTTCCGTAGGTGCTCAAAGCTTCTCCTCCGACGCCTGGACGTACACGGCACCGCTGCCGCTCAGTTCCAACTGGAAGGCCTCGCCGGAGCCGCGGCCCACCATGTCCCGCCAGCCGAGGGCGGTCGACAGCTTGTTGCGGACGTCACCGTGGTGGGCGACGTAGGCCTGCGGGTCGACGTGCACCGGCCGCTGCGGGGTGATCGGGACCTCGATCACCCCTCCGTGGGCCATCACGGCGACGGAGCCGTGCCCCTTCAGCGACGTGGTGAACAGCCCCTGCCCGGAGACCTGGCCCCGGACCATGCCCATCACCCCGCCCTGGGAGCCGAGGAACACCGTGCCCTGCTCCAGCGTCCCCTCGAAGGCCAGCAGCCGGTCGGCCTCGACGTACAGGGTGTCGCCGGAGAGGTCGATCACCTGGATGTGATGGCCGCCGTGACCGAACAGGACGGTGCCGCTGCCCTCCACGGTCATCAGGGGCGTGTCCTCGTCGGCCACCCGCCGGCCGATCATCGACATCAGCCCGCCCCGGCCGCCGGCCATGTTCGGGGTGAAGCTGACGTCGCCCTTGTACGCGAGCATCGCGCCGCGCTGGCTGAACAGCCGCCGGCCGGGCGTCACGGTCGCCTCGATCATCTTCGGGTTGATCTCCCGGAAGCCCATGTCAGACGTCCCCCGCGATCGTGTTGCGCTCACTGGGCTGGACGTAGACAAGCCCGTCGCCCTCGAACCGGATCTGGAAGGCCTCGCCGCCGCCCTCGCCCATCAGCGTGCGGAAGGTCACACCCGACTGGAAGGACTGCCGCAGGTTCCCCTGGTGGGCCACATACGCGCCGGGGTCGACCGTCAGCGGGTACTGCGGGCTGACCCGGAGCAGCACGGCCGGCCCGTCCGACATGATCGCCGCCTGGCCGTGGCCCTCGATCGTGGTCGTGAACAGCCCGTTGCCCTGCGAGGCCCCGCGCAGGCCCGTGAAACTGGTCCCGGTGCGCAGGCCGCCGTCGGTCGCCAGCAGATTGCTGGACTCCACGTAGAGCTTGTCCCCTTGCAGACCCACCAGATTGATCTCGGAGGCGCGGTCCGCGAACCAGCAGGTCCCGTGCCCCTTCACCTCCATCAACGTCATCTGCTCACCCGTGAGCCGCCGGGTCACCATCCCCCGGAGGCCCTCACCGCCGCCGCTGAGCTTCTTGAAGGCCATGTCACCGTCGTACGCGACCATGGAGCCGTTCTTCGCCTTCACGGCGTCCCCGGTCATGTCGACGGCGAGCACCTTGCTGCTCTGAAGTCGGAACATCGCCACGGATGTGACGGTAGCCGCACCTTTGCCCCGCCGACAGATCCTCTGGGTGGAGTCGGACCCCGAGCCGCCCCCGACCCGACCCGGAGAGGACCCCCTCCCGTGATCGCGTACGGCGTTTGCCACAATGGCGTGGCGCTTGTGCGTGTGTTCACAAGCCGTCCGACCCGTCGACGCCGACGTCTCTCCCACCGAAGGTGACCCGTGGACATCAAGACCGCCACCGCCCTCCGCCGACTCCGCCTGGTCTCGGGCCCCGAAGCGATCTCGTTCCTCCTGCTGCTCGTCTGCTCGGTCCTGAAGCGGACCACGGACTTCAACGCCGTCCCGGTGATGGGCGCGATCCACGGTTTCCTCTTCGTCGTGTACGTGCTCTTCTGGGCGGACGCCTGGAACCGCGCCAAGTGGCCGCTGAAGACCGCCGCCTTCTACTTCCTGATGTCGGTCCTGCCGACCGGCGGCTTCTTCGCCGACCGCCGCCTCAAGCGCGAGGCCGAGGACGCGGTGATCGCCTCCCGCGCCCGCGCCGAAGGGGCCGTGAAGGCATGATCGTCGCCTTCTCCGTGACGCCGCTGGGCGTCGGCGAGGACGTGGGGGAGTACGTCGCCGACGCCGTGCGGGTGGTCCGCGAGTCGGGGCTGCCGAACCGCACCGACGCGATGTTCACCTCGATCGAGGGCGAGTGGGACGAGGTGATGGACGTGGTGAAGCGCGCCGTGGCCGCCGTGGAGGCACGGGCGCCGCGCGTCTCCCTGGTCCTCAAGGCCGACATCCGCCCGGGTGTGGAGGACGGTCTCACCTCCAAGGTGGAGACCGTGGAGCGGCATCTGGCGCGGGGCGAGGGATGACCGCGGACCGATGAGTGAGACGGGGCTGACCGACATATGACCGGCCGGTAGGGTCTGGTCCGTGTCGAAGCCCCTCAGTCTCTCGTTCGATCCGATCGCCCGCGCCGACGAGCTCTGGAAGCAGCGCTGGGGAAACGTGCCGGCTATGGCCGCGATCACCTCGATCATGCGCGCCCACCAGATCCTGCTGGCCGAGGTGGACGCGGTGGTCAAGCCGTACGGGCTCACGTTCGCGCGGTACGAGGCGCTGGTGCTGCTGACGTTCTCCAAGTCGGGCGAGCTGCCGATGTCCAAGATCGGTGAGCGGCTGATGGTGCACCCCACGTCGGTGACGAACACCGTGGACCGCCTGGTGCGCTCGGGCCTGGTGGACAAGCGCCCCAACCCGAACGACGGCCGCGGCACCCTCGCGAGCATCACCGACAAGGGCCGGGAGGTGGTCGAGGCGGCCACCCGCGACCTGATGGCCATGGACTTCGGCTTGGGCGCCTACGACGCGGAGGAATGCGCGGAACTCTTCGCCATCCTCCGCCCCCTGCGCCTGGCGGCGGGGGACTTCGCGGAGGACTGAGGCGAGGACCGCGGTTCACCCGTGCGGAGTGGAGTGTGAGCGGTGCCGATGCCCATGGTGTCGTCCCGGTTCAGCAAGATGTTCCACCAGGTGGGTTCCTACTACGCGGCCGCCGCCTGGGAACAACTGAAGACGTACGAGGAGTACCAGCGGCCCCGGAAGGGCCAGTGGCACCTCGACTTCGAGGCGAGTACCTGGCAGTCGGACGGCAGGACCGTGCACCAGTCCCCGATCGGTTCTCTCGGCACGGACAACAGTTGGCTGTGGGCCTGGGCCGACGACGGCACCCATCCGGTCGGCTCCCGGCGACGTGAGCTCTCGCTCCGGCTCGCGGAGTTCGGTGAGGTGCATGAGGTTTACGAGTTCGTTGAGCCGCGACTCGAACTCGGCTCCTTTCCCGAACCGGTCCCTGCTGCCGAACGACTCGCCCTCACGGCCATGGGCGTACTCGGTGCCCGTGGCTGTTGCAGCGTCGAATCGGCAACCGGCGCCCGCTCGTACTTCCTGATCGACGACGAGACCGTGCCCCAGGCCCCCTTCCGCCGCCACGTGCTGTCCTCGCTGTTCCATGAGGCGTTGGGGCTCTTCGCCTCCTTCCCGCGGCTGGTGGCCGAGGGATATCTCAGGCACCACGGCTTCCAGGTCTGGGGCGACGACCGGAACGGCATGCACGCCCGCCGGGAACCACACGGTCTCCCTGCGCTTCGACGACCGAGGCCATGTGATCGCGCTGTCCCAGACCGGGGAGGACGACCCCTGGCAAGATCTCCCGGAACCGCCCGTTACGCTCGACTGCATGAAGAAGAGCGTGCTGACCCGCTACCGGATCATGGCCTACGTCACCGGTGTCCTCCTCGTCGCGCTGACCCTCGGCATGATCGGCAAGTACGCGCTCGACATGGGCGGCGCGGCCGACTTCACCCAGGTGGTCAGCATCGCCCACGGCTGGCTCTACGTCGTCTATCTGATCTTCGCCTTCGACCTCGGCTCCAAGGCGAAGTGGCCGGTCAAGAAGCAGCTCTGGGTGCTGCTCGCCGGTACGATCCCCACGGCCGCGTTCTTCGTGGAGCGCAAGGTCAGCCGCGAGCTGGAGGCCCAGGTCGCGGAGGAGGCCCCCGCCGTCGCGTAACGCGTCTCACCGCCGTACGGAGCAACGTGCGGCGGCCTCCCATCGACATTTACTAGGACGTCCTAGTAAATTTGAAGCATGGACGCTGACGCCATCGACGAGGGCCGCCGACGCTGGCAGGCCCGGTACGACGCCGCACGCAAGCGCGACGCGGATTTCACCACGCTCTCCGGCGATCCCGTGGAGCCGGTGTACGGGCCCCGGCCCGGCGACACCTACGACGGGTTCGAGCGGATCGGCTGGCCGGGTGAGTACCCCTTCACCCGAGGGCTGTACGCGACCGGCTACCGGGGGCGGACGTGGACCATCCGGCAGTTCGCCGGGTTCGGGAACGCGGAGCAGACCAACGAGCGGTACAAGATGATCCTCGGCAACGGTGGGGGCGGGCTCTCCGTCGCCTTCGACATGCCGACGCTCATGGGCCGCGACTCCGACGACCCGCGCTCGCTGGGCGAGGTCGGACACTGCGGGGTGGCGATCGACTCGGCCGCCGACATGGAGGTCCTGTTCCGGGACATCCCGCTCGGGGACGTGACGACCTCGATGACGATCAGCGGGCCCGCCGTGCCCGTCTTCTGCATGTACCTCGTCGCCGCCGAGCGCCAGGGCGTCGACCCCGGCGTGCTCAACGGCACGCTCCAGACGGACATCTTCAAGGAGTACATCGCGCAGAAGGAGTGGCTCTTCCAGCCCGAGCCGCATCTGCGCCTGATCGGCGACCTGATGGAGCACTGCGCGGCCGGCATCCCCGCGTACAAGCCGCTGTCGGTCTCCGGCTACCACATCCGCGAGGCCGGCTCGACGGCCGCGCAGGAGCTGGCGTACACGCTGGCGGACGGCTTCGGGTACGTGGAACTGGGGCTGTCGCGCGGGCTGGACGTCGACGTCTTCGCCCCCGGTCTCTCCTTCTTCTTCGACGCGCACGTCGACTTCTTCGAGGAGATCGCCAAGTTCCGCGCGGCCCGCCGTATCTGGGCGCGCTGGATGCGGGACGTGTACGGCGCGAAGAGCGAGAAGGCGCAGTGGCTGCGGTTCCACACCCAGACCGCCGGTGTCTCGCTGACCGCGCAGCAGCCGTACAACAACGTCGTCCGCACGGCCGTGGAGGCGCTGGCCGCCGTGCTCGGCGGGACCAACTCGCTGCACACCAACGCCCTCGACGAGACCCTGGCGCTGCCCAGCGAGCAGGCCGCCGAGATCGCCCTGCGCACCCAGCAGGTGCTGATGGAGGAGACCGGCGTCGGCAACGTCGCGGACCCGCTGGGCGGTTCCTGGTACGTCGAGCAGCTGACCGACCGCATCGAGGCGGACGCCGAGAAGATCTTCGAGCAGATCAAGGAACGGGGCCTGCGCGCCCACCCGGACGGGCAGCACCCGATCGGGCCGATCACCTCCGGCATCCTGCGCGGCATCGAGGACGGCTGGTTCACCGGCGAGATCGCCGAGTCGGCGTTCCGCTACCAGCAGGCGCTGGAGAAGGGCGACAAGCGGGTCGTCGGCGTCAACGTCCACACCGGGTCCGTCACCGGCGACCTGGAGATCCTGCGGGTCAGCCACGAGGTCGAGCGGGAGCAGGTCCGGCTGCTCGGCGAGCGCAAGGCGGCCCGCGACGACGCGAAGGTGCGCGGCGCGCTCGACGCCATGGTCGCGGCGGCACGCTCCGGCGCCAACATGATCGAGCCGATGCTCGACGCCGTACGCGCGGAGGCGACCCTCGGCGAGATCTGCGGCGTCCTGCGCGACGAGTGGGGCGTGTACACGGAGCCCGCCGGGTTCTGAAATCGCCCAGCGGGGAGGCCGCCGTGGTCCGGAGCCCTGATCCGGGCCACGGCGACGTCCGTGCCGGAGGCCACGTCAGTGGCGGGTGATCTCCACGGTCACCTCGGCGGAGGCCGCGGTGTGCCAGGGGTCACCGGCGTACGTCACGCCGTACCTCACCTGACCGGTCCTGCTCGGCGTGTCGGTCACGGTGAAGGTGCCGTCGGCCGCCACCGTGACGGTACCCAGCGAGGTGCCTTCCGGAGCGGCGGCGTCGTAGCGCGTCACCGCGACGGTGGTGCCGGGAGCGAAGCCGGCCGCCGGAGCCAGGGTGCCGGTGACGGTCAGTTCCTGGTACCTCCTGCTGGTCGGGGGCGCCTCGAGGGCAAGGGTGGTCTGCACGGTGGTGGCGACCTGCCGCGCGTGGAACCGGAGTCCCATGACGCCGGTCTGCTGTGTCACGGCGAAGACCCGGCTCCCGTCCGGCGCCCAGGCAAGCCCCTCGTCCACCAGCCTCTCGGTGTCACCGCCCAGCTCGACCGTGGTCAGCGGAGCGGGAGCGCCCGGCGCGTAGAAGGACAAGTCCGGCACGTCGACGCTGTTGTTGGAGGTTCCTCCGGCCACCGTGCCGTCGGGTGCGACGGCGACGGCCAGGGGAGAAGGCGAAGCCGCGGGGGTTCCCTGGTTCGAGAGGTCGTCGAGGCGGAAGGTCTGGTAGCCGGGCGATATGAGGGCGGCCACGACGATGCTCCGGCCGTCGGGTGTCACGTCCAGGTCCCGCAGACCGTTCATCTCGGTCCCGGAGAAGACCCGTCGAGCGGCCACCTCGGGTGATCCGCTGCTCACGTCGTACACCGTGAGGGTGTTGACGTTGGGGTTGCCCGTGCCGGCCACCAGCACGTCGGGGTCGGCGGGAGAGGCGACGAGATCAGCCCCCCAGTCCAGTGAACCGTCCAGACCGAGCTCGACCACCGGCTCGGCACCGGACACGTCGACCGACCCGAGGTCCCCGCCGGAGCCGTATCCGAACCACAGCTTCCCGCCCGCGACGGCCAGGCTCCACGGGGCGGTGTCCTCGCCCACGAAGTACCGCGCGGTCTCCGTCAGTGTCGCGGTGTCGTACGCGACGATGGTGTCGATGTCCCGCGCGGCCACGTAAAGGGTCCGGGAGTCGGGCGAGAGGGCCAGCCCGCCGGCGCCCGGCAGGCCGTCCAGCCAGGTGCTGTTCCCGCCGTCGTAGTCCGTCACCACGACTCGGCCGTCCGCTCCCGCGGGCATGCTGAGGAAGACCTGCCGGTTGCTCCCGTCGACCTCCATGTCGGCGAGGGAGTACAACGGCAGCGGCACGCCGCCCGCCGCGTACGCCGGGGCGGCTCCCGGAACGGTCAGCAGCAGCGAACCGAGGGCTGCGGTGAGCGTGGTGCCCAGCGCCCGTCTGAGTATGCGCAAGGTAGTGCCCTTCTGTGTCCCATGAATCACGGCGGCACACCGGTTGGACGACCGGAGGGGACGGCGTAGGGCGCCGCCCGCCAGGATTCTGCGGCGCGGGGTCCCTTGAATCACGGCGGCACACCGGTTGGGCGACCGGAGAGGAAGGCGCGCGCAAGGGGTCCCGTCGCTCATTCCCCGGTGCGGGTCACGGCTTGTGGGCCACCGCGCCGTACAGGGAGATCACGGCGTGTTCGTCGACGCTCTCCCCGACGGCGAGCTCGGGGTGCCAGTCGGTCAGCTGGACCAGGCCGGGCTCCACAAGCTCCAGGCCCTCGAAGAAGCGGGCGATCTCCGCGCGGGTGCGGGGCGCGAGCGTGACGCCGCCCGCCTTGTACATCTCGACTCCGCGGCCGACCGCCTCGGGGTCGAAGTCGGCGGTGAGCTGCGACAGGACGAGGTGGCTGCCGGAGGGCAGCGCCTCGACGAGCCGCGCCACCAGACCGTACGGATCGTCCTCGTCGCCCAGGAAGTGCGTCAGCGCCACCAGGGACAGCGCCACCGGCCGGTCGAAGTCCAGGCTCTCGCGGGCCTGTTCCAGGATGCGGCCGGGGTCGCGCACATCGGCCTGGACGTAGTCGGTGACGCCCTCGGGGGTGCTGCGCAGCAGCGCCTCGGCGTGCTTGAGCACGATGGGATCGTTGTCGGTGTAGACGATCCGGGACTCGGGCGCGATGCCCTGGGCCACCTGGTGCAGATTGGGCTCGGTGGGGATGCCGGTGCCGATGTCGAGGAACTGGCGGATGCCCGCCTCGCCGGCCAGCCACCGGGTGACGCGCTGCATGAACCAGCGGTTGGTCCGGGCGACGTGCTGTGCCGTGCCGTCGACGCTCATGATCTGCCGGCCCAGTTCCTCGTCGACGGGGTAGTTGTCCTTGCCGCCGAGGAACCAGTCGTAGACCCGGGCGGGGTGCGGCCTGGAGGTGTCGATCCGTGCGGTGACGGGCTGGGTCCCGGTCATACGAGCCTCCCTGGCTGCTCGGCGTCCCGTGCCGTTGGGGATGATCAGGATCCTCGCAGCGCGCCGGGGGGCGATGACAGGCGACAACCGGCCGACCGTGGCCGGTTCACTGCCGTACCCGACGGCTCCCGGTCACCGTCGCCGGCGCTTGCCGGGTGCCGCTGCGCCGACTGCCCGCAGCTGCGGCGGCCGTGGCCCGTACCCGGGCCGTTCACGGCCACTCCCGGTCACCCGGAACCGCGGGCGTCGGCGAGGCCCGACAGCAGGACCCGGGTGAAGCCGTGCGCCCACTCCGCGTCGGCCGGTTCCGCGCTCACCAGCGTGCGGTGCACCACCGCGCCGGCCACCATGTCGAAGATCAGGTCGACCGTGCGGGCCGCCTCCTCGGCGTCGGACTCCCGCGGCAGCTCGCCCCGCGCCTGCGCCCGTGCCCGGCCCGCGAGAACCAGCCGCTTCTGCCGGTCCACGATCGAGGCGCGGATCCGCTCGCGCAGGGCCTCGTCGCGGGTGGACTCGGCGACCACCGCCATCAGCCCGCTCCGGGCCTCCGGGCGGGCGAGGATCGCCGCGAACTGGAGCACCACGCCCTCGATGTCGGCCGCCAGCGAGCCGCGGTCGGGCAGGCTCAGCTCGTCGAAGAGCTCCGCGACCGCGTCGACCACCAGCTCGTTCTTGCCCGCCCAGCGCCGGTAGAGGGTGGTCTTCGCAACCCCCGCGCGGACCGCGACGTCTCCCAACGTGAGCTTGGACCAGCCCAGTTCGACCAGAGCCTCTCGGGTCGCGGCCAGGATCGCGGCGTCCGCGGCGGCACTGCGTGGGCGCCCGGTGCGACTGGCTGAGGTGCGGCTCTGCATGTCACGACCATATCCGGCGCGATCCGTGCGGTCGTGAGGGAGATCACCGGGGCAGGGTGTCCAGGGAGGGCCGTACGGCATTACGCTACGACCCGTAGCGAAAGCGCGTCGGGACCGGCGTGCCCGAGCGACGACCACGGGCGTGGGGTGGGGACCCGGCGCCAACACCACACGTACGCCTGGCTTTCCCGGGCGCTTTTCACAGACACGCGGAGTACGGGGGAGGATAGACGCATGCAGCCACGGAACATGTCCATGAGCGGGGTCGTCGACCTCGCCGCGGTGAAGGCGGCCCAGGAGGCCAAGGCGAAGGCGGAGCAGGCGCGCGCCGAAACTGCCCGGCAGGGTGGCGGGGGCGCCGTCTCCCCGGCCGATCTCGTCATCGACGTCGACGAGGCCGGCTTCGAGCGCGATGTCCTCCAGCGGTCCACCGAGGTCCCGGTCGTCATCGACTTCTGGGCCGAGTGGTGCGAGCCCTGCAAGCAGCTGAGCCCGCTCCTGGAGCGGCTCACCGTCGAGTACAACGGGCGCGTCCTCCTCGCCAAGATCGACGTCGACGCCAACCAGATGCTGATGCAGCAGTTCGGGATCCAGGGGATCCCGGCGGTCTTCGCGGTGGTGGCCGGACAGGCCCTGCCGCTCTTCCAGGGGGCCGCGGGCGAGGCGCAGATCCGCCAGACCCTGGACCAGCTGGTGCAGGTCGGCGAGCAGCGCTTCGGTCTGACCGGCCTCACCGTCGACCCCGACGCCGAGCCGGGCGGCGGCGCGGCGGCCGCTCCGGCCGAGGCCGCCGGCCCGTACGACGCCCTGCTGGAGGCCGCCGTCCAGGCCCTGGACAGCGGTGACCTCGCCGGTGCCGTCCAGGCGTACAAGAACGTGCTCGCCGACGACCCGGGCAACCCGGAGGCCTCGCTGGGGCTCGCCCAGGCGGAGCTGCTCCAGCGGGTGCAGGGCCTGGACCCGCAGCAGGTGCGCAAGGACGCCGCCGACAAGCCGGGGGACGCCGCCGCGCAGATCGCCGCCGCCGACCTGGACCTGGTGGGCGGTCATGTCGAGGACGCCTTCGGCCGGCTCATCGAGACGGTGGGGCGCACCGCGGGCGACGACCGCGACGCCGTACGGGTGCGGCTGCTGGAGCTGTTCGAGGTGGTCGGCGCCGAGGACCCGCGGGTGATCGCCGCGCGCCGGGCGCTGGCGCGCGCCCTGTTCTGAGCCGCCCGGACCCCGCGCCCGATTCCAGCTGTTTTGCCGGGAGTTCGGGCGCCCGGGGTTCGAGTTGCCGAATGGCTCATCGATGCCACTGCGGCCGCGCTTTGCCAAATCTTGGTAATCGCGGCCGCTGTTACTGCGAGTAAGTCGCGGGCGGTGTTCTGTCGGAGTCTGTCCATCGATCAATAGTTTTGTCCGGCCCCTACGGTGCACCCAGCGTCGCCGAGTGGGACCGGCGGGTCGTTGTACGGTTATCCGGCCGTTACTAGCGAGTAACGAACCCCCTTGTGCCGACGGCGAGAATGCACCACGATCGGCGACGCTCGGTCCATTACCCGTATCCCGACAGCCGGTCGGGCCGCGGGAGCTCCTGGGTCCCCACCGAGCAGAACCGGCGGCAAGTGGCGCCGGCTCTTGGACAGGGGGGTCTTCGCCCACCCGGCGAAGCCTGTCCAGCAGGGTTGTGCGTGATGCGTGTCAGGCGCGACCAGTGGTTGTCGCTCGGGGGTGATCGCCGGTGATCGGGTGCGTTGTACGCGCCGCCGAGCTCGGGCGCTCTCCTTCCCGAGGACGTAGCACTTCTCCCATCCCTGCCCGGCCGGCCCGCCGTTCATGGCGGCGAGCCGGGACAGGAGATGTACGTCCGAGAAGGAGGAAATATGGAGTCCCAGGTGCGTGGCGGGACCAGATGGAAGCGGTTCGCTGTGGTCATGGTGCCCAGCGTCATCGCCACGGCGGCGGTGGGTGTCGGTCTGGCACAGGGCGCCCTCGCCGCGTCGTTCAGCGTCTCCGGCCAGCAGTTCAAGGTGACGGCCAATCACCTGCACGGTGAGGGCTTCGCCCAGTACGGCGGTATAGACGAGGTCTACACCTCGGTCGCCGGCGACAAGAAGAAGAAGGTCCCGGTCGCGATCTCGTCGTTCGACACGGCGCGGATCAACCAGATGTGCCAGTCGGTCAAGACGGACATCCCCCTGGTGGGGACGGTCTACCTCCGTCTCGAGGCGGGCAACGACGCGAAGAAGCCGGTCACGGCCAAGAACCTCTTCATCGACGTCGCCCAGCTCGACGCCGACGCGACGTTCAAGAACATCGACATCGGTGTCGCCGTCAAGGACAAGAGCCGCGGTCCCGCCATCAAGGAAGGCGAGAGCGTGCTGCCGGGCGGCTTCGCCCAGCAGGCGCAGTCGGCCGACCTCTACGGCGTCAAGCAGACGGCGTGGGCGACCACGGCCGGCACGTTCAAGCTGAGCGGCCTGTCGATGCGTCTCGGTACGGACTCCAAGATGGAGTGCTACTGACGGTTTCCGTCACCGGGACGTCCCGGGGCGGCTAGCCGCCCCGGGGGGCGGGGAAGCACCGGCTTCTCCGCCCCGTCCGCCCGGTCGGTCCAAGTGCCGGGCCGTCCCACAGACTTCAGACTTCCGGCTTCTCCACGCCTACGGCCGAGCCGGTACGTACTTCCACCGGACCCAGGGAGCTTTTTCCATGAGTGCCGAGACTCCGGGCCAGAGCGCCGGGACCTTCACCCGGTTGCGTCTGCGATTCCGCGACTGGCGGGGCACCCGGCCGTTCTGGGCCGGCCTGTTCACCCTGCTGGGCGGAATTCCCATCGCGTACTTCCCCTACGCCACGCTCAAGCTGGGGCACATGTCGCTCGCCATGGCGACCACCGCGGGCGCCGGGTCGCTGATCATCGGCGTGCTGCTGGTGACGCTGGGCCTGACCATGTGGTTCCAGTCCGCCACCCGGGTCTTCGCCGGTGTCGCGGCGATCCTGCTGGCCCTGGTGTCGCTGGTGGTCTCCAACATCGGCGGTTTCCTGATCGGCTTCCTGCTGGCGCTGATAGGCGGCGCGCTCGCCCTCTCCTGGGCGCCGGGCACGCCCCCGGCCGAGGCGAAGGGTGAGCACGACGGCTCCGACGCGCCCACGGCGGAGGGAGCCACGGACGACGCGCCCCACGACCCCGCCGCCGGGCAGCCCTTCCCGGCCGCCCCCCACGAGCACCGCGAGGGTGGGGAGGCGGACGGCGTCCGAGCCTCGATCGACGGGGGGCACCGTGTCGGCTGAAGAGGTCCGCGGGCCGCGTCACGCGGCCCCCAAGAAGCCGCTGTTCACCAGATTCCACGTGCCGAGCGGCAAGGCGATAGCCCTGGCGGCGATGCCCACCGCCGTCCTCATGGGCATGGGATTCACGCCGACGCTGGCCCTCGCCGACGGCAATGACGGGAAGCCGACGGCGAACAGCCTGACCGCCGACGAGTACAAGGACTGCCTCGAACTCGTCGAGGGCGACGAGAAGGACGACAAGGACGCCACCGCGTCGCCCACGCCGTCCGCCTCGGCGACCGAGACCGAGGAGCCCGACGCGGAGTCGACTCCCGAGGCCCCCGAGCAGAAGGCCCCGGACGCGGAGAAGGACACGTCCTCCTCGTCTTCTTCTTCGTCTTCTTCGTCGGATTCAGGTTCCGACGACGAGGACGAGCCGGCGCCCGCTCCCTCCGCGACGGAGGACGCACAGGACGAGCCCGCGCCCTCGCCGTCGGAGACCGACCGCAACCTCCTGGAGGACCTCGGGGACACCATCAAGGACGTCCTCACCCCGCAGGAGAAGGAGGCCGAGGCGAGCCCCACCCCGTCCGCCTCCGCCACCGAGGAGCAGGCCGGGGACACGGCCGAGGACGCGGCCGGCACCGTGAAGGAGACCACCGAGAAGGTCACCGAGGCGGCCGAGGACACCACGGAGGACGCCACCGACAAGGCGTCGGAGGCCGCCGAGAAGGCCGAGGAGGCGGTCGAGGAGGCCGCCGACGACGCGACCGCGACCCCCGGGGCAACCGCCTCGCCGAGCCCCTCCGAGACGGCCGCGGTCGACCCCGAGGACTGCCCGGTCGCCACCGACGCCGAGGGCGGGGTCGACAACGAGCTCCTGCTGCCCGACGACCCCTGGACCCTGAACGCCAGCTCGCTGCTGCTCAAGGGCGCCGACTACAAGGGCATCGTCAAGGTGCGGACCGCCAGCGGCGCCACCAAGAAGGTGCTGAAGTACGTCGTCTCCGACGGCACCGACATCGGGGACCTGCACCAGACGGTCAAGGACAGGCAGTCCGGCAAGACCCACCACGTGCAGGCGGCCAAGGGATCGACGTCCACCATCCGCGACGGCGACACCGTGATGTACACCGAGAGCATCTCCGGCAACCTGCTCGGGCTGATCCCGATCACGTTCGACCCGGAGCACCCGCCGCCGCTCAACATCCCGCTGATCTACTTCACCAATGTGAAGGTGCAGCAGGCCGGCCAGTTCGGCGGCACCCTGCACGTGCCCGGGCTCCAGCAGTACGTCACCGACTGAGCGCCCGTCAGGACCCTTCCGGGAGCCGCGAGAACACCGAGGGCGCCCCCTGTCCGCAGGGGGCGCCCTCGGTGTCGTACCAGACCTCGTACCGGATCTGGGCGGGTCAGCTCGTCGGGCCGCCCAGGTGGTGGACGCGGACCATGTTGGTGGTGCCGGGGACACCGGGCGGGGAGCCGGCCGTGATGACCACGGTGTCGCCCTCGCTGAAGCGGTTCAGCTTCACCAGCTCCTGCTCCACCAGGTCGACCATCTCGTCGGTGCTGTTCACGAACGGCACGACGTGCGGCTCGATGCCCCAGCTGAGCGCCAGCTGGTTGCGGGTGGACTCGTCCGTGGTGAACGCCAGGATCGGCTGGGCGACCCGGTAACGGCACAGCCGCCGGGCCGTGTCGCCGGACTGGGTGAAGGCCACCAGGCCCTTGCCGCCGAGGAAGTCGGCGATCTCGCAGGCGGCACGGGCCACCGAACCACCCTGCGTGCGCGGCTTCTTGCCCGGCACCAGCGGCTGGAGGCCCTTGGACAGCAGCTCCTGCTCGGCCGCCTGGACGATCTTCGACATCGTCCGCACGGTCTCGACCGGGTAGGCGCCCACGCTCGACTCGGCCGACAGCATGACCGCGTCGGCGCCGTCCAGGATCGCGTTGGCCACGTCGGAGGCCTCGGCGCGGGTCGGCCGGGAGTTGGTGATCATCGACTCCATCATCTGGGTCGCCACGATCACCGGCTTGGCGTTGCGCCGGCACAGCTCGATCAGGCGCTTCTGCACCATGGGGACCTTCTCGAGCGGGTACTCGACGGCGAGGTCGCCGCGCGCGACCATCACACCGTCGAACGCCATCACGACGTCCTCCATGTTCTCCACCGCCTGCGGCTTCTCCACCTTGGCGATGACGGGGACCCGGCGGCCCTCCTCGTCCATCACGCGGTGGACGTCGGCGACGTCCTTGGCGTCCCGGACGAAGGACAGCGCGACCAGGTCGCAGCCCATCCGCAGGGCGAACCGCAGGTCCTCGACGTCCTTGTCGGACAGCGCGGGCACGTTCACGGCCGCGCCGGGCAGGTTGATGCCCTTGTGGTCGGAGATGACACCGCCCTCGATGACGATCGACTTGACCCGGGGGCCCTCGACGTCCAGCACCTTCAGCTCGACGTTGCCGTCGTTGATGAGGATCTGGTCGCCGCGCGAGACGTCGCCCGGCAGGCCCTTGTAGGTCGTTCCGCAGATCGTCTTGTCGCCCGGGACGTCCTCGGTGGTGATGGTGAACTCGTCACCGCGCACCAGCTCGACGGGGCCTTCGGCGAAGGTCTCCAGGCGGATCTTCGGGCCCTGGAGGTCGGCGAGGACGCCGATGGCCCTGCCCGTCTCCTTGGCGGCGGCACGGACCCGGTCGTACCGGCCCTGGTGCTCGGCGTGCGTGCCGTGGCTGAAGTTGAAGCGGGCCACGTTCATGCCGGCTTCGATCAGGGCGACAAGCTGCTCGTGGGAGTCGACCGCGGGGCCGAGAGTACAGACGATTTTCGAACGGCGCATGGGGCGATCCTATCGGTTTGTTTCGCTACGGAATATTCCGTCTGGCGGAAAATACAAATGAGGAAGTCCCTGCTCAGTTGTTCTTTCCGACCAGTGCGTATGTCTGCTGAGCGATCTCCATTTCCTCGTCCGTCGGTACCACCGCGACCGCGACCCGCGCGCCCTCGGGCGAGATCAGCCGCGGCCCGCCGCCGCGTACGGCGTTGCGCTCGCCGTCGACCGCCAGGCCCAGCCCCTCCAGGCCCGCCACGGCCGCCTCCCGCACCGGGGCGGCGTTCTCGCCGACCCCGGCGGTGAAGGCCACCGCGTCCACCCGTCCGAGAACGGCGTAATAGGCACCGATGTACTTCTTCAGACGGTGAATGTAGATGTCGAACGCCAGCTTCGCCTCTTCGTCGCCCTCGTCGATCCGGCGCCGGATCTCCCTCATGTCGTTGTCCCCGCAGAGCCCGACCAGACCGCTCTTCTTGTTGAGAAGAGTGTCGATCTCGTCGGCGGACATTCCCCCAACACGCATCAAATGGAAGATGACGGCCGGGTCCATGTCTCCCGACCGCGTACCCATCACCAGCCCCTCCAAGGGCGTCAGCCCCATGGAGGTGTCCACACAGCGCCCGCCCCGCACGGCCGAGGCGGACGCCCCGTTGCCCAGGTGCAGCACGATGACGTTGACCTCCTCGGGCGCCTTCCCGAGCAGCTCCGCCGTCGCCCGGGAGACATACGCGTGCGAGGTGCCGTGGAAGCCGTAGCGGCGGATGCGGTGCTCGTCGGCGGTCTTCACGTCGATCGCGTAGCGGGCGGCCGACTCCGGCATCGTGGTGTGGAACGCGGTGTCGAAGACGGCGACCTGCGGCAGGTCCGGGCGCAGTGCCATCGCCGTGCGGATGCCGGTGAGGTTGGCCGGGTTGTGCAGCGGCGCGACCGGGATCAGCCGTTCGATCTCCGACAGCACCGTGTCGTCGATCACCGTCGGCTCGGTGAAGTGCTTGCCGCCGTGCACCACCCGATGGCCGATCGCGGCCAGCTCGGGGGAGTCCGGCCCCAGCCCGTCGGCGGTCAGCTCCTCGGCCATCGCCTTCAGCGCGGCCTCGTGGTCGGCGACCGGGCCGGTACGCTCCCGGGTCTCCCCGCCCGACGCGAGCGGCGAGTGCCGGACGACGGAGGT
Source organism: Streptomyces sp. NPDC031111 (assembly GCF_055570675.1). NCBI lineage: Bacteria > Bacillati > Actinomycetota > Actinomycetes > Kitasatosporales > Streptomycetaceae > Streptomyces > Streptomyces sp. NPDC031111. Next base: position 157,333 of record NZ_JBVIGS010000007.1, on the reverse strand, counting down.
CCGCTCGCCGATCCGCTCGACCAGCCCGGCGGCCAGCCGGCGGCTGTCGCGCATGTCCAGCAGCTGGTACTTCACCGACGAGGAGCCGGAGTTCAGGACGAGGACGCGGGTCGGGCTCACTGGGCGCTCGCCTTCTCGTTCGGGGACTGGGCCTGGATCGCCGTGATGGCGACGGTGTTCACGATGTCCTGGACGAGGGCGCCCCGGGACAGGTCGTTGACCGGCTTGCGCAGACCCTGGAGCACGGGTCCGACGGCGATGGCACCGGCCGACCGCTGCACCGCCTTGTAGGTGTTGTTGCCGGTGTTCAGGTCCGGGAAGATCAGCACCGTCGCCTGCCCGGCGACCTCGGAGTCCGGCAGCTTGGTCGCCGCGACCGACGGCTCCACGGCCGCGTCGTACTGGATCGGCCCCTCGATCCGCAGATCGGGCCGGCGCGAGCGCACCAGCTCGGTGGCCGCGCGCACCTTGTCCACGTCGGCGCCGGAACCGGACGTGCCGGTCGAGTACGACAGCATCGCGATCCGCGGCTCCACCCCGAACCGCGCGGCCGTGACCGCCGACTGCACGGCGATGTCGGCGAGCTGCTCGGCGTCGGGGTCCGGGTTGACCGCGCAGTCGCCGTAGACCAGCACCTTGTCGGCCAGGCACATGAAGAAGACGGAGGAGACGATGCCCGCGTCCGGCTTCGTCTTGATGATCTCGAAGGCCGGCCGGATGGTCGCGGCCGTGGAGTGCACCGAGCCCGACACCATGCCGTCGGCGAGCCCCTCCTGCACCATCAGCGTGCCGAAGTAGTTCACGTCGGAGACGACGTCGTACGCCAGCTCCACGGTGACGCCCCGGTGGGCGCGCAGGGCCGCGTACTTCTCCGCGAAGGCGTCGCGCAGGTCGGAGGTGGCCGGGTCGATCAGCTGGGTCTCACCGAGGTCGACGCCCAGGTCGGCGGCCTTCTTGCGGATCTGGTCGACGTCGCCGAGCAGGGTCAGCTCGCACACGCCCCGGCGCAGCAGCACCTCGGCCGCGTGCAGCACCCGCTCCTCGGTGCCCTCCGGGAGCACGACCCGGCGCAGGTCGGAACGGGCCTGTTCGAGCAGCTTGTGCTCGAACATCATCGGGGTGACGCGGTCGCTGCTGGGCGCGGACACCCGCTTGGTGAGGTCCGCGGTGTCGGCGTACCGCTCGAAGAGGCCGAGCGCCCGCTCGGCCTTGCGCGGGGTGGCCGCGTTGAGCTTGCCCTCCAGGGAGAAGAGCTGCTCGGCGGTGGGGAAGCTGGTGCTCGGCACCGACAGGACCGGGGTGCCGGGGGCGAGCCGGTCGGCGAGCGTGAGGATGTGCGCGGCCGGAACCTCGTCCAGGGTGAGCAGCACCCCGGCTATCGGCGGGGTGCCGGCGCTGTGCGAGGCAAGCGCGCCGACGACCAGGTCGGCGCGGTCGCCCGGGGTGACGACCAGGCAGCCCGGGGTCAGGGCGGCGAGGAAGTTCGGCAGCATGGCGCCGCCGAAGACGAAGTCCAGGGCGTCGCGGGCGAGCCCGGAGTCGTCGCCGAGCACCACCTTCGCGCCGAGGGTGTGCGCGATCTGGGAGACCGTCGGCGCGGACAGCGCCGGCTCGTCGGGCAGCACGTAGCAGGGCACCGGCAGCCGGGTGGCGAGCCGCTCGGCGAGCCCGTCCCGGTCCTCGCGGGCGACCCGGTTGACCACCATGGCGAGCACGTCGCAGCCCAGGGTGTCGTAGGCGCGGTAGGCGTTGGTGGTCTCGGCGCGCACCGACTCGGCGGTCTGCTTGCGGCCACCCACGACCGGGATCACCGAGGCGCCGAACTCGTTGGCGAGCCGGGCGTTCAGGCTGAGCTCGTCCGGGAACTGGGTGTCGGCGTAGTCGGTGCCGAGGACGAGGACCACGTCGTAGTCGCGGGCGACCCGGTGGAACCGGTCGACGAGGGTCGACACCAGTTCGTCGGTGCCCTGCTCGGCCTGGAGCGCGGACGCCTCGTGGTAGTCGAGACCGTAGACGGTCCCCGGGTCCTGGGTGAGCCGGTACCGGGCGCGCAGCAGTTCGAAGAGGCGGTCGGGCCCGTCGTGCACCAGGGGACGGAAGACACCCACCCGGTCGACCTGGCGGGTGAGGAGCTCCATGACCCCCAGTTCGACGACCTGGCGGCCGTCGCCGCGGTCGATGCCGGTCACGTACACGCTGCGGGTCACGCGCGCTCTCCGTTTCGTCGGGGCCGCAAGGTCTGCGTCGGAGCCGTCATGCTCCCCGGCAGGGCCACAAAAATCGCCCACCCAGGTGAGCGGATCCCTCTTGACAATACCTCCGGCGCTGGCTAGCACGCCCGCCCATGCGGGTCGGCGCCCCGCTGGGGGACGTGAAAGAATCGGGACTGGCTCACCGGTATCGACAGCGACCAGGAGACACAGCACGATGCGTATAGGAGTTCTCACCGCAGGCGGCGACTGCCCTGGGCTGAACGCAGTGATCCGGTCGGTCGTGCACCGGGCGGTCGACAACTACGGCGACGAGGTCATCGGCTTCGAGGACGGCTACTCGGGTCTGCTGGACAGCCGCTACCGCCCCCTCGACCTCGACGCGGTCAGCGGCATCCTGGCCCGCGGCGGCACCATACTGGGCTCCTCCCGGCTGGAGCGCGACCGCCTCCGCGAGGCCTGCGCGAACGCCTCCGACATGATCCGCGACTTCGGCATCGACGCGCTGATCCCGATCGGTGGCGAGGGCACGCTGACCGCGGCGCACATGCTGTCGGACGCGGGTCTGCCGGTGGTCGGCGTCCCGAAGACGATCGACAACGACATCTCCTCCACGGACCGCACCTTCGGCTTCGACACCGCCGTGGGTGTCGCCACCGAGGCGATGGACCGGCTGAAGACCACCGCCGAGTCCCATCAGCGGGTGATGGTCGTCGAGGTGATGGGCCGGCACGCGGGCTGGATCGCCCTGGAGTCCGGCATGGCCGCCGGCGCCCACGGCATCTGCCTGCCCGAACGCCCCTTCGACCCCGCCCAGCTGGTGAAGATGGTCGAGGAACGCTTCGCCCGCGGCAAGAAGTTCGCGGTCATCTGCGTCGCCGAGGGCGCGCACCCGGTCGACGGCACCATGGACTACGGCAAGGGCGAGATCGACAAGTTCGGCCACGAGCGCTTCCAGGGCATCGGCACGGCGCTGGCGCACGAGCTGGAGCGGCGGCTCGGCAAGGAGGCCCGGCCGGTGATCCTCGGGCACGTCCAGCGTGGGGGTACGCCGACGGCGTACGACCGGGTGCTGGCGACGCGCTTCGGGTGGCATGCGGTGGAGGCGGCGCATCGGGGGGAGTTCGGGAAGATGACGTCCCTGCGGGGGACCGAGATCGTGATGGTGCCGTTGGCGGAGGCGGTGACCGAGCTGAAGACGGTGCCGAAGGATCGGATGGACGAGGCGGAGTCCGTGTTCTAGGTTTTTTCGCCCCCGCCGCCCCTTCCCGTCCCGTCCCCGGGGGGCTTCGCCCCCCGGACCCCCTTCGCGCAGTTCCCCGCGCCCCTAGGGTGTTACCGCTGTCCAGAAGTGGTCGACTATGCGGGCCAGGAACTCGCGGCCGTTCTCGCCCGCGTCGTGGGGGCCGCCGCCCCAGCTGAGGGTGGCGGCCATGTGGCCCTGGTAGTCCTGGTGCAGGCGGTGGAGGGCTCCCTCCAGCTGCCGGCGCTCCAGGGGTACGAGCTTCGAGACCGGGCGGACATACGCCTGCCAGCGTGTCGTCGCCGCGCTGCGGAGCAGTTCCGCGAGCTTTTCCTCGCGTCCGGTGACGGTGACGACGTCGGCCAGGGACAGGGCGAGCAGTCGGGTCAGTGCGGCGGCCTGCCGCTCCGTGCCGCGCCATCGGCCGGTCTCCTCCATCCGCAGATAGGCGTGGAGTTCGTGGCCGACCGTGCGGGCGACGTCCTCGGGCGCCAGCCCGCGCGCGACACGGTGCTCGCGCAGGGTGCGCGGGCGCCCGATGAGTTCACCGGGCGAGCACCACAACACCCCCGCCAGCGCGGTGAGTTCGGTGTGGGAGGGGGCGGCGCGGCCGTGTTCCCAGGCGGCGACGAGGGCGGAGGTGACGTACGGCAGCCCGTACGAGACGCGCAGGGCGTGGGCGACATGGTCCGGGCCCATGCCCAGTCCGGCACGGAGTCTGCGGGCGGCGGGGGCGTTGAACGGCGGGGGCGGGGGGCGGTCTGTACGAGCGGAGGGTCGGTGCACGGCCCACAAGCTAGGGCCGCGGGGAGGCGATGACTACGGTCTGTTCAGCCAGGATCACTGATTGTGGAAACGTACGGCTACCGGCGAGTCGGCTGTTAACGGTGACTTACGCATATGCCTGCTGAGCTTGCCGTTCACGGCCCGGCCCCGCAGCCGGGAAAGCGCCGTCCTCTCCGGAACGCGGCCCGGCGTGCGGCGCAAACCGATCCCTCCGCTCATCCCTTGACCGCCCCGCCCAGTGCGAACCCCCCGCCCAGCCGCCGCGCGATCAGCACGTACAGCAGGATCACCGGCGTCGAGTAGACGATCGAGAACGCGGCGAGCTGCCCGTACGCCACCATGCCCCGGTTGCCGAAGAAGTCGTTGATGCTCACGGACGCCGGCATCCGGTCCGGGGTGAGCAGCAGCATGAACGGGACGAAGAAGTTCCCCCACATCATCACGAACGAGAAGACGGTCACCACCGCCACGCCCGGACCCATCAGCGGCAGCACGATCCGCACCAGGGACTGAAGGGACGACGCCCCGTCCGTCCAGGCCGCCTCCTCCAGCTCCTTCGGCACCCCGTCCATGAAGTTCTTCATCAGCCAGATCGCGAAGGGGAGTTGGGAGGCGGCGAAGAAGAAGATGGTGCCCTGCACGGTGTCGATCAGATCCACCCGGACGAACAGCGCGTACACCGGGACCATGATCGCGGTGATCGGCAGACTGGTCGCGAAGAGGATCGTCAGCAGGAACGGGCGGTTGAAGCGGGAGCGGAAGCGGGAGAGCGGATAGGCGGCGAGCGCGGCGCACACCACGGTCAGCGCGGTCGCGCCCCCGCACAGGATCAGGCTGTTCAGCAGCGGGGTGAAGGTGATCTCGTCCGTGAGGATCGCGTCGAAGTGGTCCAGCGTGAGGCCGTCGGGGGCCTTCACCCGGAGACCGGCGTGCGGATCGAGCGCGGACAGCACCACCCAGGCCAGCGGCAGGACGAACGCGGCGGCGACGACGAGCAGCCCGGCGTCCGCGGCGAGGCGCCGGGCCGTTCGGCGTGAGGAGAGGGGCATGGCGGGTCAGACCTCCGTCCGCAGCAGGCGCATGTAGACGAGGGAGAACAGCGAGCCGACCAGCAGAAGCAGCAGCGCGACGGCCGTGCCGTAGCCGATCAGGCTGTTCTGGAAGGCCTGTTCGTACATGAACAGCGGCAGCGTCTGGCTCTTTCCTCCCGGCCCGCCCCGGGTCATCACCCAGATCAGCCCGAACACCGACAGGGTCTGGAGCGTGTTCAGCATCAGATTGGTGCCGATGGAGCGGCGGATCATCGGCAGGGTGATGTGCCACATCCGGCGCCAGCCGCCGGCGCCGTCCACCTCGGCCGCCTCCGTGATCTCCTTGGGGATCTCGTTGAGCGCCGCCGAGTACACCAGCATCGAGAACGCCGTCCCGCGCCAGACGTTGGCGAACGACACCGCCAGGATCGGCAGCGTGAACAGCCAGTTCTGCGACGGCAGATGCAGCCAGTCCAGGATGGCGTTGAGCGTCCCCTCCCGGCGGAAGAAGGCGTACAGCAGGAACCCCGCCACGACCTCGGGCAGCACCCACGCCGTGACGACGATGCCGCCGGTCAGCGTGCGCACCGGCTTCGACGCCCGCTGCATCAGCGCGGCCAGCGCCAGCCCGAGCGTGTTCTGCCCGACCAGCGACGACAGCACGGTGAACACCAGCGTCAGCCATACGGCGTTGAGGAAGTCCTCGTCCCCGAACGCCCGCCGGAAGTTCTCCAGCCCGACGAACGACTCCTCCGCCTGACTGGTCAGCTGGAGGTCGGTGAAGGCGATGAGCACGCAGTACGCGATCGGCCCCGCGAGGAAGAGCAGCAGCAGGGCCAGCGCGGGGGTGAGGGGCAGAACGCGGGGGAGGAGCCGACGCGTCCCGTCGCTCACTTCTCGACGACCTCGTTGTCGGTGGCGTCCCTGAGGGCGTCGTCGTAGCCCCGCGCGGCCTCCTCGACGGACATGTCACCCGTGGTCACGCCCTCCATGGCCTCCTGGATGGCCGTCGAGACCTTCGGGTACGCCGGATAGGCGGGCCGGTAGTGGGTGCTCTCCACCAACTCGGTGAAGAACCTGATGCCGGGCTGGGCCTCGGCGTACGCGGGGTCGTTCGCGACGTCCTCGCGGACCGCGATGCCGGAGTTGGCGACGTACCACTTCTGCGCGTTGGCCTTGGTCTGCATCGTCTTGATGAACTCGAAGGCCAGGTCGGGGTTGGCCGCCTTGGCCGGGATCGACCAGGTCCAGCCGCCCGACATGCTGACCCTGCCCGGCGCCTGCCCGTTCTGGGTCGGCATGGCCGCCAGCCCCAGCTCCTTCGACCACTCGGGCCATGCGTGCCCGCTGCCCTCCAGCCAGTCCTGCGGCAGCCAGGAGCCGTCCAGCGCGATGCCGAGTTTGCCCTGCGGCAGCCATTCGCCGCGCACGCGGGTGCCGACGTTGGGGTCGAGGGCGTCGGAGACGTCCGGGCCGAGCTTCTCCTCGTAGACGGTCTCGACGAAGGAGAGGGAGTCCTCGAATCCCTTCCCCGACGTGATCCACTTCTTGCTGCTCTTGTCGTAGAGCGGGTCGGACGTGCCGTCGTTGGTGCCGTAGAGCAGCATCTCGAAGGTCTGCATGGTCGCCGCCTCGCCGACCGGCTTGCCGGTGTAGACGTTCAGCGGGATGACGTCCGGGACCTTCTCCTTGATCGCGCGGGCGGCGTCGAGCACGTCCTCCCAGGTCTTCGGCTGCCAGTCGGCCGGCAGCCCGGCCTTCGCGAAGACGTCCTTGCTGAACCACAGCCCGCGCGTGTCGGTGCCGTCCGGGACGCCGTACGTCTTCCCGTCCTCGCCCTTGGCCGCCGCCTTCGCGGTGTCGATGAACTGCTCCCAGTCCTTCCACTTCGCCAGATACGGGTCGAGGGGCTTCAAGTATCCGCTGGTGATGTCGGAGTTGATGAGGAAGGTGTCCTCGTAGACCAGGTCCGGAGCGGTCTTGGGGGAGCGGAGCATCTGCTGGAGCTTGGTGTAGTACTCGGCGTCCGGAGCCTTGATGGGGACGAGCTCCACCTTCTTGCCGGGGTTCGCCTTCTCGAACTGCTTCTTGATGTCCTCGAGATAGGTGTCCATCACCTTGATGGAGTTGTCCGTGGACTGCTTGAACGAGACCTTGACGGTGTCCGGATCACTGCCGGACCCGCCACCGCAGGCGGTGAGCGTGGCTGCGGCGGCGAGGACGAGGAGCGTGGGGAGGGCGGCGGTGGGGCGCACGGGCATGACCTCCTACGGGCGCACGACACTGTGGCCTGGATGGCTGCGTGGCGAACGTAAGAGGAGTGGTCTAGTCAGGTCAATGCGTGTGCGTCGGATTGCCGTCGGCCGGCTACAGGAGGTGGTCGGCCTTACCGGCCTTGACCTCCCGGATGAGGGTACGGAGGGCTTCGCGGGTGTCGGTGAGGTAGCGGTCCTCCTGCCCGGCGACGGCGATGTAGGCGTTGCCTTGGGGGTCGGTGCAGATGGCTCGGGCGTATTCGCCGAGTTGCATCGGGGGTATGCGGGGCTGGGGTGAAGATGGGGAGTTATTCCGGTTGCTCGGCAGCGTGGGTGCGGGCCTCGGCGGCTTCGGTGGGGGCGTTGGCGCGGGTGAAGGCGTCTGCGGCCTGGAGGTAGGCGGCGCGGGCTTTGGCGGGGCGGTGGGCGTCCTGATGGGCGAGGGCCAGGTTGTGGAGGGTCTGCCCTTCGCCGTGCCAGTCCTCGAACTCGCGGCAGATCTCCAGGTCCTTGCGGAACGCCTCGATTGCCTCTTCCACTCGGCCTGCCTGGCGTAGGGCGATGCCGAGGTTGTTCCAGGCCATGCCCTCGCCGTGGCGGTCCTCGAATTCCCGGCAGATCTCCAGGTCCTTGCGGAACGCCTCGATTGCCTCTTCCACTCGGCCTGCCTCCCGTAGGGCGATGCCGAGGTTGTTCCAGGCCATGCCCTCGCCGTGGCGGTCCTCGAATTCCCGGCAGATTTCCAGGTCCTCGCCGTGCGCCTCGATTGCCTCTTCCACTCGGCCCGCCTCGCGCAGGGCGATGCCGAGGTTGTTCCACGCCATGCCCTCGCCGTGGCGGTCGCCGACGGCCTGGAACGACGCGCGGGCCTGGGTGTGGGCGTCGATCGCCTCCTCCGTCCGGCCCGCCACCCGCAGGGCGAGGCCGAGGAGGTTCCACGCGCCGGCCTCGCCCGGGCCGCTCCGCGCAAGCTGCGCCGCCTCCCGCGCAGCCCCCGCGACGGCGATCCAGTCGTCGAGATACCGCCGCCACTCCAGGTACTCCCCCAGACACCAGGCCAGTCGCACCACCGCGCCCGCGAACCGCTCCTCCCGCCCCCACCCCACCGCAGCCACCAGACCCGCCCGCTCACCGTCCAGCCACGCCAACGCCTGCCCCCGGTCCCCGAACCGCTCCGGCACCGGCTTCCCCGGCAGCCACCGCAACCGGTCGTCAGCCGCATCCGCCCACCGCACATAGAAGTCCAGCACCCGCTCCCGCGCCGCCTCCCCCTCCTCCCGCAACCCCGCATCCCCCGCCACCACACCCGCCCCGAACACCCGCACCAAGTCATGCAACCGCCACCGCAGGGCGGAAGCCGTCCCGTTGCCGTTTCGCACCGGCGTGACGAGATGTCTGGCGGCCAGATCCTCCAGCAGGGACAGCACGGGCTCCGTGCCGAAGCCGACGAGAGCGGCGATCGCCTCCGTGCCGGTCTCCGCACCCGGCGCGAGGCAGAGCAGGCGCAGCAGCCGGGCCTGGTCGGGCGGTAACCGGCGATAGGAGGTCTCCAGAACGGGCCGCAGGACGAGTGAGCGTCCGTACAGGTCGGTTCCGGGGCTGCCGTGGTCGAGGACAGTGGTCGCGTCCCCGCTCTCCCTGATCTCCGCCACCAGAGAGGCGATGTCCCGGTGGCGGCGCCGACGCAGCATGCCCGCCGCGATCTGGAGGGCCAGGGGCAGATGACCGCAAAGATCGGCCAGTTCGCGGAGTGCCTCGGGTTCACGTGCCGGGCGGTCGTCCCGTTCGTCGGTGTCGTGCAGGGCACGGGTCACGAGGGCGACGGAGTCGTCCGGGGCAAGTGTTTCCAGGTCGATCAGGCGTACCGGAAGGGCGTCGGGACGGTCCCGGGACGTGATGAGCACCCGGTGGTGGTCCGTGCCGGGCAGCAGTGGCAGGTACTGGGACGGGTCCGAGGCGTTGTCCAGGATCAGCAGCATCCGGTCCCGTCGTTCGGTGAGGAGCGCGCGGTACGTGTCGTACTGGCGGTCCGCTGTCGGCGGCAGATCCCCGTCCCGTACGCCGAGTGCGTCGAGCAGGGCCAGCACCGCCTGATCGGCGGTGACCGGGTCGTCGTCGTACCCGCGCAGGTCCACGAAGAGGGTCCCGCCCGGGAACCAGCCCTTTCCACGGGCCTGATGCGCTGCCTCCACCGCCAGTGCGGTCTTGCCGATGCCGCCTATACCCGTGACGGCGAAGATGAGGAGCGGCAGCGCTGCCGTGTCGTCCTCGTTGGGGGAGAGGTGCGGGAGCAGGCGGTCCAGCTCCGCGGATCGGCCGGTGAAGCCCAGGGGACGGGGTGGGAGCGTGGCGGTCGCTCGTGGGACGGGGCCATGGACGGTTCCCCTACCGCTGCCCTCCACTCTGCTTGCCGGTGACGGGGCCGTGGAAGGTGGCGCCCCGGAAGTCGATGTGGTCTCCGCCGTACGAAGCTCCGCCGTCCCTGTCTCGATGGGGGCGCTCCTCGGAGTCGGAGGAGCCCTCCCGGGGCCCGTGCTTGTGCAGCACCGCCACCGTCACCGCTGCCGCCTGCTTGGCGGCGAGTTCCTGAGAACCCGCGGCGTCGGCGTCGCGCTTGCCTGCGTCGGCGCGGTCGCTGATGCCCCGGATCACCACGGCGTTCACCTGGCCGTTCAGGTGGGCCGCCTGGAGTGCGCCGGAGCCCTCCATCTCGATCGCGCCCGCGTCGTTGTAGCTCCCGCGGATGAACCGCGCGATCTCGGACTCGGAGTCCGCCAGGACGACATCGCCCGTGGCGATCGGCATGAAGTGCGCCCGAACGTCGGGCATGTCCCGCACGGCGGATCGGGCCGCCTGTTCGAGCGCGTGCGAGCCCGGCAGGGCCTTCGGGCGGACCAGGAAACCCTCCGGTGTCTGCTTGCCGCCGTGGATCTCGTACACCTGCGTGCCCACGACGACATCGCCGATCTCGACGTCGTCCTTCAGGCTGCCCGCGACGCCGACGAAGAGCACGGCTTCGGGGCGTCGCCAGTTGATGAGCTGTGTGGTGAGCGAGGCGGCCCGCTCGGCGCCCATGCCCAGTTCGGCGAGGGCAACGTGCCAGGCAGTACCCGGTAGCCGGCCCCACTCGATCCGGGTCCCGTCACGGTGCACCAACTCCTCCCGCTCCTCGACGTGCGCGCGGACGGCGGCGTATTCGAGAGGAAGTGCGGTCAGGACCAGAACTGTGGGCTGGGTGTCCGGCATAGTCATAAATTACCGCTGGGAGAAGGGGATCGCGTGCCGGAACAGGACGTCACAGTGGGGCAGTTGCTGCTCGCCGAGTACCAGAGCGTCAAGGACGAGCAGAAGGCGAGGATCGGGTTTCGGGACAATCTGCTGTACGTCACCCTCGCCGTCGTGGCCGCCGTCATCGCCGCCGCGGCCCAGGCGAAGCAGCCCTCGATGCTCCTTGCGCTGCCGCCGGTGTGCCTCGTCCTCGGCTGGACCTACCTCGTCAACGACGAGAAGATCTCGGCGATCGGGCGCTATGTCCGTGACGATCTGGGCCCCCGGTTGGCCGCGCTTGCCCCGAGCGGGGGCGGTTTCACGACGTTCGGGTGGGAGGCGTACCACCGGACCGACACCCGGCGCCGGTCCCGCAAGGCCGTGCAGGTGGTGATCGACCTGACGGCGTTCTGTGCGGTGCCGCTGGCCGCCCTGGTCGTGTTCTGGGCGAACGGTGATGCTGGCGGGCTGCTCGTCGCACTGTCGGTGCTTGAGGCGCTCGCCGTGACAGGGCTCGGTTCGCAGATCGTGTGGTACACGAGGGCGGCATGAACATCCGTTCCGGCACGGCATTACTGGCGGCCCTGGCCGAGGGCGCGGGCGGGGACGGCGGACTCCGGGCGGTGGAGGAGCTGGCGCGGGCGGTAGGGCTCGGGGCCGGCGCGTCCGCCCGGGACATCGCCGAGGCGGCGGAGGATCCGGCACGGCGGGACGCCGTACGGGAGTGGGGCGAGGCCGTGGCTGAGCTGCTCGCCGCCGATCCGCAGGGCCTCGCCGGTGCCGTCGCGCGGGCCATGGAGCGGTCCGCGCCGGGCAGCGGGACGTCCTGGTACGGCGGCGACCACCCGGACTTCCGGGGCGGGGTCTTTCTGCGCGAGGTGGTCGGCGTGCAGGTCGTGATCCAGCAGGGCGGGGCCGTAGTCCCGGAGGCGGTGGCCGGTCTGCCGCCGAGGCCCGGCGGGTTCACGGGGAGGGAGCGCGAGACCAGGGAGCTGCTGCGTGCGCTGGATCCGGCCGCGACGCAGTCGGAGGCGATCCTCGTCGCCGCCGTGTCCGGTCTCGGCGGCATCGGCAAGACCGCGCTCGCAGTCGAAACCGCGCACCTGGCCCGTGAATGGGGCTGGTTCCCCGGCGGGGTCCTCTTCATCGACCTGCACGGCTACGACCCGGAACCCGTCACCGCCGACCGGGCCCTTCAAGCCCTGCTGCGCGCCCTCGGCACCTCGCCGGAGCACATCCCCACCACGACGGACGAGCGGGCGGCGCTCTACCGCTCCACGCTGGCCACCCGGGCTCACGAGCACGGCCCGGTGCTGATCCTGGCCGACAACGCCTCCTCGCCGGACCAGGTACGGCCCCTCCTGCCGGGCGACTCCCGGCACCACGTTCTGGTCACGTCACGCGACCGACTGCCCCAACTGGGCGCCCGGCTCGTTCCCTTGGACCAGCTCAGCCCGAGGGAGGCGTACCAACTCCTCGACCGTGCCCTGCGGATCGCCGACCTGCACGACAGCCGGGTGGCCGACGACCCCGACACGGCCGAGCACCTCGCCGGTCTCTGCGGGCACCTCCCGCTGGCCCTACAGATCGCCGCCGCCCTGCTGGCGGAGGACCCGGACAAGCCGGTGACCGAACTCGTGGCGGAACTGGCCGAGTCTCGCGATCGGCTCGACCACCTCGACGACGGCGAGCGCAGCGTCCGCGCCGCCTTCGAGCTGTCCTACCGCCGCCTGCCGCCCGAGCACGCCCGGCTGCTGCGCCTGCTCGCTCTCGCACCGGGACCCGAGGTGAGTGACGAGGTCGTCGCCGCGTTGGTCGGCGCCGCGGAGCCGCCGGTCCGTGCTCAGCAGGCCCTGGCCCGTGCGCACCTCGTGGAGCGGGGGCGTGTGCGCGGGTGGTGGCGGTTGCACGACCTGGTGCGGGTGTTCGGAGTGGGTGTGGTGGCGGAGGATGCGGGGTTGCGGGAGGAGGGGGAGGCGGCGCGCGAGCGGGTGCTGGAGTTCTACTTGCGGTGGGCGGACGCGGCTGATGACCGGTTGCGGTGGCTGCCGGGGAGGGAGGAGCCGGAGCGGTTCGTGGACCGGGGGCAGGCGTTGGCGTGGCTGGACGCGGAGCGGCCCGGCCTGGTTGCGGCGGTGGGGTGGGGGCGGGAGAAGCGGTTCGCGGGCACGGCGGTGCTGCTGGCCGAGTGTCTGGGGGAGTACCTGGATTGGCGGCGGTATCTCGACGACGCGATGGCCGTTGCGGAAGCGGCCCGGGACGCCGCGCAACTCGCCGGCAAGCGGCTGGACGAGGCCAACGCGTGGAACAACCTCGGCGCCGCCCTGCGTAAGGCGGACCGGGCGGGTCAGGCGATTGACGCCCTCGTCCGGGCTCGTGACCTGTTCCAGGACGCCGGGGAGCGCCTCGGCGAGGCCATGGCCTGGAACAACCTCGGCCTCGCCTTGGGGCAGGCGGACCGGGCGGGTGAGGCGATTGACGCCCTCGTCCGGGCTCGTGACCTGTTCCAGGACGCCGGGGAGCGCCTCGGCGAGGCCATGGCACAGGACCACTTCGGCGTCGCCCTGCGGAGGGCGGGCCGGGCGGGTGAGGCGATTGACGTCCACAGGCGCGCCCGCGACCTGTTCCAGGACGCCGGGGACCGCCACGGCGAAGGCAGGGCGTGGCACAACCTCGGCGTCGCCTTGCAGACGGCGGGCCGGGTCGACGAGGCGGTGGAGGCGTACGGCAAAGATCTGGAGATCTGCCGGGAGTTCGAGGACTGGTATGGCGAGGGGCAGACACTCGGCAACCTGGCCCTCGCTCATGAGGACGCCCGTCGCCCCGCAGCGGCCCGCGCCGCCTGGCTCGAGGCCGTAGACGCGTTCACCCGCGCCAACGCCCCCGCCGAAGCTGCCCAGGCCCGCGCCTGGGCCGTCGAATCGGACACCCTCTCCCCTTAACGCCCCTTCTCCACCCCTCGAACCCACCGATAAACCAACTCCGGCCGCCCCACCTGCCCGTACACCGGCGCCCGCCCGGCCCGCCCCGCGTCCACCAGGTGTTCCAGATACCGCCGAGCCGTGATCCGGGAGATCCCCACCGCCTCGGCGACCCCCGCCGCCGTCAGCCCGTCCTCCGCCTCCCGCAGCGCCTCCGTCACCCGCTCCAGCGTCGGACCGCTCAGCCCCTTCGGCAGGGCGGCCGGGCTCGGGGCGCGCAGCGCGGCCAGTGCGCGGTCCACCTCCGCCTGACCGCTCGCCTCGCCCACCGCCGCGCGGAACTCGGCGTACCGCACCAGCCGGTCCCGGAGGGTCGCGAACGTGAACGGTTTCAGTACGTACTGCACGACCCCCAGCGACACCCCCTCGCGCACCACCGCGAGATCACGGGCCGACGTCACCGCGATCACGTCGGCGTGGTGGCCGGCCGCACGCAGTGAGCGGGCCAGTTGGAGTCCGTGCACATCGGGGAGGTGGAGGTCGAGGAGCAGCAGGTCGACGGGGGTGCGGTCCAGGGCCCGGCGGGCCTCCGCACCGGTGTGGGCCTTGCCGACCGCGACGAAGCCCGGCACCCGGCCGACGTACATCACATGGGCGTCGGCGGCGACCGGATCGTCCTCGACGACCAGCACTCTGATCGGCTGCCCGGTCATACGGCGCCTCCCGGGGTCTTCGCGACCGCATCCCCGGCGGCGGGGCCTTCCTCCCCGGAGGTTCCCCGCGCGGCGGGGATCCCCCCGCCGGTCCCCCGCAGCGGCAGCCGGGCCTCGAACACCGCGCCGCCCTCCTCCCCGGAGGCCACGGAGAGCGCCCCGCCGTGCCGCGCCACCGCCTGCCGCACCAGGGCGAGGCCGAGACCCCGCCCGCCGGGCCCGGACGGTTTCGTCGTGAAGCCGCGCTGGAAGACCGCCTCCGTGTGATCCGGGTCCACGCCGGGTCCTGTGTCGGAGACCCGCAGGATCAGTTCCGAGCCGTGCTCCTCGGTCAGGGCCGTCACCGTCACCCGCGGGCGCACCCCGCCCTGCGCCGCGTCCACGGCGTTGTCGATCAGGTTGCCGAGGATGGTGACCAGGTCGCGGGCGGGCAGGGTGTCCGGGAGCAGGCCGTCGTCCAGGCGGCTGTCGTCCGACACCACCAGCTCCACGCCCCGCTCGTTCGCCTGCGCCGTCTTGCCCAGCAGCAGTGCCGCCAGCACCGGCTCGCTCACCGCCGCCACCACCTGGTCGGTGAGCGCCTGCGCCAGCTCCAGCTCGGCGGTCGCGAAGTCCACCGCCTCCTCCGCCCGGCCCAGCTCGATCAGCGATACCACGGTGTGCAGCCGGTTCGCCGCCTCGTGCGCCTGCGACCGCAGCGCCTGGGTGAACCCGCGCTCCGAGTCCAGCTCGCCCATCAGCGACTGGAGCTCGGTCACGTCCCGCAGCGTCACCACCGAGCCGCGCCGCTGGCCGCCGGTGACCGGCGAGGTGTTCACCACCAGCACCCGGTCCGCCGTCAGGTGCACCTCGTCCACCCGGGGCTCCGAGGCGAGCAGCGCGCCCGTCAGCGGAGCCGGGAGGCCCAGCTCCGCGACCGATCTGCCCACCACGTCCTCCTTCTGGTCCACGCCCAGCAGCTCTCGGCCGCCGTCGTTGATCAGCGCCACCCTGTACTGCCCGTCCAGCATCAGCAGACCCTCGCGCACGGCGTGCAGCGCGGCCTGATGGTAGTCGTGCATATGGCTGAGCTCGGCCGCGTTCATGCCGTGGGTGTGCCGGCGCAGCCGGGCGTTGATGACGTACGTGCCGATCGCGCCGAGCGCGAGGGCGCCGGCGGCGACCGCGAGCAGCGCGGTCAGCTGCTCCTCGGCGCGCTGGCTGATCTCCTCGACCTTTATCCCGGCGCTGACCAGGCCGACGATCCGGTCGCCGTCCCGGATCGGGGTGACGGCCCGGACCGACGGGCCGAGGGTGCCGGTGTAGGTCTCGGTGAAGGTGCCGCCCCGGAGCGCGGGGCCCGTGTTGCCCTGGAACACCAGGCCGATCTGGTCCGGGTCGGGGTGGGTCCAGCGGATGCCCCGCGGATCCATGATCGTGACGAAGTCGACGTCGGTGTCCCGCACCACCGCCAGCGCGTACGGCTGGAGCCGCGACGAGGGATCGGAGGTGCGGATCGCGTTGCGCACGGAGGGGGAGTCGGCGACCGAGCGGGCCACGGCGGTCGCCTGGCGGCCTGCCGCCTGCTCGGCCTGGCTGCGGTTGCTGACGAAGGTGAACAGCGCGTACCCGGCCACGACGACCGCGATGAGCACGGCCTGCATGGCGAACAGCTGGCCCGCGAGGCTGCGGGGCCGGGGGAGGGGGATGCGCATTCAGCCAGTCTGCCTCCCGGTTCCTCGGTGAACTAAATGAACGGAAGGGTGACCGCGCTCACAGGCCGCGACATAGTCACCGCGTTCCCCGAAAACCCATCCCCCGGACGTGAGCCGCACGCCGGTGATGCCGACGACGTCGTCAAGGAGGGCCGCCGTGACCAGCACATCCGCTACGGCACCTGCCGAACCCAAGGCCAAGCGGGACCGCACGCACTATCTCTACATCGCGGTGATCATCGCGGTCGCCCTCGGTATCGCCGTCGGTCTGATCGCCCCCGACTTCGCGACCGAGCTGAAGCCGCTCGGCACCGGCTTCGTGAACCTGATCAAGATGATGATCTCGCCGATCATCTTCTGCACCATCGTGCTGGGCATCGGTTCCGTCCGGAAGGCCGCCAAGGTCGGCGCCGTCGGCGGTATCGCCCTGGTCTACTTCCTGGTGATGTCGGTGGTCGCGCTCGCCATCGGTCTGATCGTCGGCAACATCCTGGACCCGGGCACCGGCCTCGCGGTCACCGACGCCGTCAAGGAGACCGGTCAGGCGCAGGTCGACGCGGAGGCCAAGAGCACCGTCGACTTCCTGATGGGCATCATCCCGACGACGATCGTCTCCGCGTTCACCGCCGGCGAGGTCCTCCAGACCCTGCTGATCGCCCTGCTCTGCGGCTTCGCCCTCCAGGCCATGGGCTCCGCCGGGCAGCCCGTCCTGCGTGGCATCGAGCACATCCAGCGGCTGGTCTTCCGCGTCCTGGCGATGATCATGTGGGCGGCCCCGATCGGCGCCTTCGGTGCCATCGCCGCGGTCACCGGTTCGGCCGGCATCGACGCGCTCAAGAGCCTGGCCGTGCTGATGCTCGGCTTCTACGTCACCTGCGTCCTGTTCATCTTCCTGGTGCTGGGCACGATGCTGCGCGTCATCGCCGGCGTCAACGTCCTCTCGCTCTTTAAGTACCTGGGCCGTGAGTTCCTGCTGATCCTCTCCACCTCCTCGTCCGAGTCGGCGCTGCCGCGGCTCATCGCGAAGATGGAGCACCTGGGCGTCAGCAAGCCGGTGGTCGGCATCACCGTCCCGACCGGCTACTCCTTCAACCTCGACGGCACCATGATCTACATGACCATGGCCTCGCTGTTCATCGCCGACGCCATGGGTACGCCGATGTCGATCGGCGAGCAGATCCCGCTGCTGCTGTTCCTGCTGGTCGCCTCGAAGGGCGCGGCCGGTGTCTCCGGTGCCGGCCTCGCCACGCTGGCCGGTGGTCTCCAGTCGCACAAGCCCGCCCTGGTGGACGGCATCGGCCTCATCGTCGGTATCGACCGCTTCATGAGCGAGGCCCGCGCCCTCACCAACTTCGCGGGCAACGCCATCGCCACCGTCCTGATCGGCACCTGGACCAAGGAGATCGACCGGGACCGGGTGGACGAGGTCCTCGCCGGCAAGGCCCCCTTCGACGAGAAGACGCTCCTGGACGACCACGTCGCCGGCCCGGACGACTCCCACGCCGAGCAGGGCGGCGAGAAGGAGCTGGCCAAGGCCTGACGGCCGGCGCCGCACCCCACAGACCCGGGCGGCCGGGACACTCCCCCCGTAGCCCAGCCGCCCGGTGGCCGGAGGCCCGTCGCCCGTATCCGGGTCTCCCCAGCCGCCGAGCGGCCGGGCTCCACCCCCGTGAGCCCCGCCGCTCGGCTTCTTTCCGTTCCGGCCGCCCTTGCCTTGACGTCCGCGTCAAGGCTTACGTTCGTCCGTATGCGAATCGGCGAGCTGGCCGCACGTGCCGGGACCACCACGCGGACGCTGCGGTACTACGAATCGCGCGGGCTGCTGCCCGCGCGGCGGTCGGGCAACGGTTACCGGAGCTACGACGAGAGCGATCTGAAGCTGCTGCGGCAGATCCGTACGCTCCAGGACTTCGGGTTCGACCTGGAGGAGACCCGGCCGTTCGTGGAGTGCCTGCGGGCCGGTCATCCCGAGGGCGACTCGTGCCCCGCCTCGCTCCAGGTCTACCGGCGCAAGCTGGACGAGCTCGACGTCCTCATCGGCGAGCTGACGGCGGTGCGGGCGAAGGTCGGCGCCCAGTTGGCGCGGGCGGAGTCGGCACGGGACGGACTGGCCGCCGACGCGGCGGTTCCGGGCGGTCCGGAGCCGGTGTGCGAACTGGGAGGGGAGCTGCGGTGAGCGGAGTACCCGAAGTGACCGACGCGGACTTCAAGGAAGAGGTGATCGCCTCGGAGCTGCCGGTGCTGGTCGAGTTCACGGCCGACTGGTGTCCGCCGTGCCGGCAGATGGCGCCGGTGCTGCGCGCGCTGGCCGCCGAGGAGGAGGGCCGGCTGAAGGTCGTCCAGCTGAACGTGGACGCCAACCCCGATACGACCAACGCGTACAAGGTGCTGTCGATGCCGACCTTCATGGTGTTCCGCGACGGGGAGCCGCTGCGGTCGATGGTGGGGGCCAGACCCAAGCGGCGGCTCCTCGAGGAGCTGGCGGACGTGCTCTGACCTGCGGCTCGGACACGAGCCGGCACAAGAAAACCCCCGGGCAATTGCGCCCGGGGGTTTTCTTTGCGTATATTCATTGATTCGCGACTTCGGAATGAAAGAAGCCGCAATGAAGTTCAGTGACCACAGTATATCCGGGCGGGAGCGGAATTGTCAAACACCGAATTTCCGGACGATGAATTGCGGCAGGAACAGCAATTCGTCGACGGACTGTACGCACGCGTGGACACCCTGCGCGGCGACGCCGAGGTGTCCGTCACGGATGCGCTCGCCCAGGGCCACACCCCCAGGCAGGCCCGGCTGGAGCGGGACATCCTGGTCGCCGAGCGCTCCGGGCTGCTCGCCGCGCTGAACGCCGTGGACGGCTCCCTCTGCTTCGGCCGCATCGACCTCGCCTCCGGCGACACCCACCACATCGGCCGCATCGGCCTGCGCGCCGACGACGCCGAGCGCACGCCCGTCCTCATCGACTGGCGGGCCGACGTCGCCCGCCCGTTCTACCTGGCCACCGGCCACACCCCCATGGGCCTCAGGCGCCGCCGGCACATCTCCACCGAGGGCCGCCGGGTCACCGCCCTGCACGACGAGATCCTCGACCTCGGCGACGAGACCCGCACCGGCCACGAGGACCCGACCGGTGACGCCGTGCTGCTCGCCGCGCTGAACTCCGCGCGCACCGGCCGCATGGGCGACATCGTGCGCACCATCCAGGCCGACCAGGACCGCATCATCCGCGCCCCGCACCGGGGAGTGCTGGTCGTCGAGGGCGGCCCCGGCACCGGCAAGACCGCCGTCGCCCTGCACCGCGCCGCCTACCTCCTCTACGAGCACCGCGAGCTGCTGGCCCGCCGCGCCGTCCTGATCGTCGGCCCCAACCCGGCGTTCCTCGGCTACATCGGCCACGTGCTGCCCAGCCTCGGCGAGACCGGCGTCCTGCTGGCGACCGTCGGCGAACTGTTCCCCGGGGTGCGCACCACCCGCACGGACACCCCCGAGGCCGCCGCCGTCAAGGGCCGCGCGGAGATGGCCGACGTCCTCGCCGACGTCGTACGCGACCGGCAGGCACTGCCCGACCCGGTGATCGCGATCGAGCACGACCGCGAGATCCTCATGCTCGACGACGGCCTGGTGAACGTCGCCCGCGAACGCACCCGCGCCGCCAGGCTGCCGCACAACGTGGCACGGGAGCACTTCGAGGGCCACATCCTCAACGCGCTCACCGACATGGTCGCCGAGCGCATCGGCACCGATCCGTACGACGGCAGCAATCTGCTCGACCCCAGCGACATCACCCAGATCCGCGACGAGCTCGCAGACAACCCCGAGGTCTGGTCCGCCATCGACCAACTGTGGCCCCGGATCACCCCGCAGCGCCTGGTCGCCGACTTCCTCGCCGCACCCGAGGGCTACCTCCCCGACGAGGACGCCGCCGCGGTCCGCCGCCCCGTCACCCGGCACTGGACCGTCTCCGACGTGCCCCTGCTCGACGAGGCCGCCGAACTCCTCGGCGAGGACGACCGGCTCGAACGCGAGCGGGCCGAACGGGAGCGGCGCACGCAGATCGCCTACGCGCAGGGCGTGCTGGACGTCTCGTACGCCTCCCGCACCTTCGAGTTCGAGGACAAGGAGGACGACGACCCCGAATCCTCCGAGGTGCTGTCCGCGCACGACATCATCGACGCCGAACGCTTCGCCGAGCGGCACGAGGAGGACGACCACCGCAGCGCCGCCGAGCGGGCCGCCGCCGACCGTACCTGGGCGTTCGGGCACATCATCGTCGACGAGGCGCAGGAGCTCTCCCCGATGGCCTGGCGGCTGCTGATGCGGCGCAGCCCCACCCGTGCCATGACCCTGGTCGGCGACCCGGCCCAGACCTCGGAGGCGGGCGGCGTCGGCTCCTGGGCGGACATCCTCGAGCCCTACGTCGAGGACCGCTGGGAGCACACCCGGCTCGGCGTCAACTACCGCACCCCCGCCGAGATCATGGACGTGGCCGCCGCAGTGGTCCGCGCCGAGCACCCCGGCTTCGAACCGCCCGGCTCGGTCCGCTCCACGGGCGTACGCCCCTGGGCCCGCGCCACCGACGACCTGCCCGGCGCCGTCGCCAAGGCCGTCGCCGAACTCACCCCGGCCGAGGGCCGCCTCGCCGTCATCGCCCCGCGCGAACTGCACCGTGCCCTGGCCGCCCGGCTGGACGGGGTGACGGCGGGTGCCGAACCCGATCTGGCGCACGACGTCGTCCTGCTCGACCCGCGCCAGGCCAAGGGGCTGGAGTTCGACTCGGTCCTCGTGGTCGAGCCGGGCCGCTACGGAACCAGTGATCTGTATGTGGCGCTCACCCGAGCCACCCAGCGGCTCGGCGTCCTGCACACCGAGCCGCTGCCGGGGCCGCTGGCCGACGCCCTGGCGTAATCCGTACGCCCGGGGTTCAGGCCGTTCAGGCCGGGCGCAGCCACACCGTCGCCAGGGGCGGCAGGGTCAGCCGGACGCTTGCCGGGAACCCGTGCCGTCCCTGCGGCTCCGGCTTGACCGGGTCCGGGTTGGTGACGTCACCGCCGCCGTAGCGGCCGGCGTCGGTGTTCACCACCTCGTGCCAGGCGGGCACGTCGTCGGGAACGCCGACGCGGTAGTCGTGCCGGACCACGGGGGCGAAGTGGGAGACCGCGAGCAGCGGGGAGCCGTCGCCGTCGTACCGCAGGAACGCGAACACGTTGTCCTCGGCGGCGTCCCCCGTCACCCACCGGAAACCGGAGGGCTCGATGTCGCCCTGCCACAGCGCCGGCGTGTGCCCGTACACGGTGTTGAGGTCGCGCACCAGGTCGCGCACCCCGCGGTGGTCGCCCTCGGCGCCGTAGTGCGGGTCCAGCAGCCACCAGTCCGGGCCGTGCGCCTCCGACCACTCGGCACCCTGGGCGAACTCCTGCCCCATGAAGAGCAGTTGCTTGCCCGGATGGGCCCACATGAAGCCCAGATAGGCGCGCAGGTTGGCGCGCTGCTGCCACCAGTCGCCGGGCATCTTCGACACCAGGGACCGCTTGCCGTGCACCACCTCGTCGTGGGAGATCGGCAGCACGTAGTTCTCGCTGTAGGCGTACACCATCGAGAAGGTCATCTCGTGGTGGTGGTGCCGCCGGTGGACCGGGTCGTGGCTCATGTACGCCAGCGAGTCGTGCATCCAGCCCATGTTCCACTTCAGCCCGAAGCCGAGCCCGCCGAACCCGCTCGGGCCCTTGTGGTGGGTGGCCCGGGTGACGCCGTCCCAGGCCGTGGACTCCTCCGCGATCGTCACGACCCCCGGCACCCTGCGATACACGGTGGCGTTCATCTCCTGGAGGAACGCCACCGCGTCCAGGTTCTCCCGGCCGCCGTACTCGTTCGGCGTCCACTGGCCCGGCTCGCGCGAGTAGTCGAGATAGAGCATCGAGGCGACCGCGTCCACCCGCAGCCCGTCGATGTGGAACTCCTCGCACCAGTACAGCGCGTTGGCCACCAGGAAGTTGCGCACCTCCCGCCGCCCGAAGTCGAACTCGAGCGTGCCCCAGTCGGGGTGCGCCGCCCGCAGCGGATCCTCGTGCTCGTACAGCGGCCGCCCGTCGAACTCGGCCAGCGCCCACTCGTCGCGCGGGAAGTGCGCGGGCACCCAGTCCATCAGTACGCCGATCCCGGCCCGGTGCAGGGCGTCGACCAGGTACCTGAAGTCGTCGGGGGTGCCGAGCCGGGCCGTGGGCGCGTAGAACCCGGTGACCTGGTAGCCCCACGAGCCGCCGAAGGGATGCTCGGCGACCGGCATCAGCTCGACGTGCGTGAAACCGAGGTCCTTGACGTAGAAGGGGAGCTGCTCGGCGAGTTGACGGTACGTCAGCCCGGGCCGCCAGGACGGCAGGTGCACCTCGTAGACGGAGAACGGCGCCCGGTGCGCGGGCACCTCCGCCCGGCGCTCCAGCCACTCCGCGTCGCCCCACTCGTACGCCGACGACGTGATGATCGACGAGGTGGCCGGCGGTACCTCGGTGCGGCGGGCCAGCGGGTCGGCGCGCAGGGTCTTCGAGCCGTCGGGCCGGGTGATCTCGAACTTGTACAGCTCGCCGTCGCCGATCCCCGGCACGAACAGCTCCCACACCCCCGTGGCCCCCAGCGACCGCATGGGGAAGCCCGTGCCGTCCCAGAAGTTGAAGGTGCCGGCCACCCGCACCCCGCGCGCGTTCGGCGCCCACACCGAGAAGCGCGTGCCGGTCACGCCCTGGTGGGTCATCGGGTGCGCGCCGAGCACCGTCCACAGCTCCTCGTGCCGGCCCTCGCCGATCAGATGCAGGTCCAGCTCGCCGAGCGTGGGCAGGAAGCGGTACGCGTCCTCGGTCTCCAGGACCGTTCCCTCGTACGTCACGAGCAGCCGGTACGCGGGGACCTCGCGGAGCGGCAGCAGGCCCGAGAAGAACCCGTCACCGTCGTCGTGCAGCTCGACGGTGAGGCCCCCGGACACGACGGTCACCGCCAGCGCGTACGGCCGGAACGCCCGGAACACGACACCGCCGGGCACCGGATGCGCGCCGAGGACGGAGTGCGGGGCGTGATGCGTACCGCTCAGCAGCCGCTCCCGGTCGGCGGCGTCCACGGCGGGGGAGACGGCGATCTCCATGTCGGGCGGAACGGGCTGCGGTGTGGGCTGGTGGGTGGGCTGCGGTGCGGGCTCCGGTGCGGTGGCGCCCCGCATGGCCGTCTTCTTCGCCGGGGCCTTCTTCGCGGTCTTCTTCGCCGGGCTCTTGGCGGCGGCGGCCTTCTGCGTCGCCGCCGCCTTTTTCGCCGGCGCCTTTTTCGCCGGCGCCGTCTTCGCCGCCGTCTTCTTGGCTGTCGCCTTCTGGGCCGCGGCCTTCTTGGTCGTGGCCTTCGCCGCCGTGGCGGTCTTCTTCGCGGTGGCCTTCTTCGCCGCCGCCTTCTTGCGCGCGGGTGCCGGCGGCTCGGTGCGCCGCTGCTCGGCCGGCTGCTCCGGATGCGAACCGCTGGACTCGGGGCGGGGGGTCACGGGCGAAGCCTCCTGGACGCGGGTCGGGTGGGTCAGGTCGGGTCGGACGAGACGAGCCGGCGCACGGCCGCCAGCGGTACGGGGAGCCACTCGGGGCGGTGCCGGGCCTCGTAGACCGCTTCGTAGACCGCCTTGTCGGTCTCGTAGGCGCGCAGCAGCACCGGGTCGGTGCGCGGGTCCCGGCCGGCGGCCTCCGCGTAGCCGGAGCAGTACGCGGCCCGGCACCGCACGGCCCACTCCGGCTGCGGCGGGTCCGCCGAACGCGCCGCGTAGTCGAAGGACCGCAGCATCCCGGCCACGTCCCGCACCGTCGGCTGCGGCATCCGCCGCTCGGCCAGCGGACGGGCCGGTTCGCCCTCGAAGTCGATCAGCGACCACTCCCCGGCGGGTGACCGCAGGCACTGCCCGAGATGCAGATCGCCGTGCACCCGCTGGGCGGTCCAGGTGCGGCCCTCGGCGGCCAGGTCGTCCAGCGCCGTGAACGCCGAGCGCAGTCCGTCCGCGTACGGCCGCAGGGCGGGCACCGCGTGCACCGCCGCCTCCAGCCGCTCCGCCATGCCGTCCACCATGGAACGCAGCTGGCTGTGACCCAGGGTGACCGTCGGCAGCGCGCGGGCCAGCGCGGTGTGCACCTCGGCGGTGGCCCGGCCGAGCGCTCGTGCCTCGGCGACGAAGTCCTCGCCCTTGGCCAGCTCCCGCAGCGCCAGCTCCCAGCCGTCCGTCGCGCCCTGCACGTACGGCTGGAGCACCCCGAGGACATAGGGCTCGGCCCGGGGCGGCGGGCCGGGCGACTCGTCGGGGTCCGCCACCAGCCAGGCCGTCGGCGGCGGCACCCGGGGGCAGCCTTCACGGGCCAGCGCCAGCGGCAGCTCCAGGTCGGGGTTGATCCCGGGCACGATCCGGCGCAACAGTTTCAGGATGAACGTATCTCCGTAGACGACCGACGAGTTCGACTGCTCGGCGGTCACCAGGCGCGGCACCAGCCCGGGCCGGATCTCCTGGCGCGGGTCCCGCTCGAAGCGAAGCCCGCCGATCCGGGCCTGGGTGCGCAGTGCCTCCAGGAGCAGCTCGGCGGGCCGGGTGTCGTGCAGGGCCTCGTAGACCGTCCGTCCGGCCAGCGGGCCCCGCGTCACATGACCGATCAGCGCGGGCGCGAGCCGGGGCGGCAGCGCCTCGCGCACACCTATGAGCAGCTGGTAGGAGTCACCGGGCTGCTCATGGCCGCCGTGTCCGGGCAGGAGCGGCTGATGCGCGCGTACGAGCAGGTGGTACAGGCCCGTCTTGGCGGTGGGCGGCAGCAGCTCGGTGGCCGCGACCAGGGCGAATCCGGTGACCGGACGGCCCTTGCCCGCGAACCAGCGCTGCCGGGGCAGCCATTCCCTCAGGAGCGGGTCCAGTGACGCAAGGAGGCCGGGCGGGGTCGTGACGGTGCGTGTGACGGCTTCCGACATGGCGTCGCGTCCTTTCCCCTCTTTCGGCGCGCCACAGGGGCGCCGCCGGTGGGCGGGGTGTTACTCATGCGTGCCCCGGGCGGAGCGGGGGAAACCGCCCCGCCCCGGGTTCTACGCGGCGTCCTTGCGGAGCCGGAACCAGTAGAAGCCGTGGCCCCCGAGGGTCAGCAGATACGGCAGCTCACCGACGGCCGGGAAACGGACACCGCCGAACAGCTCCACCGGGTGCCGCCCCTCGAAGGCGCTGAGATCGAGTTCCGTGGGCTGGGCGAAGCGGGAGAAGTTGTTCACACAGAGCACCAGGTCGTCGTCGTATTCGCGCAGGAAGGCGAGGACGGCGGGGTTGGTGGAGGGCAGTTCGGTGTAGGAGCCGAGGCCGAAGGCGGGGTTCTGCTTGCGGATCTCGATCATCCGGCGGGTCCAGTGCAGCAGCGAGGACGGGGACGCCATCGATGCCTCGACGTTGGTGACCTGGTAGCCGTAGACCGGGTCCATGATCGTCGGCAGGAAGAGCCGGCCGGGGTCGGAGGAGGAGAAGCCGGCGTTGCGGTCCGGGGTCCACTGCATGGGGGTGCGCACCGCGTCGCGGTCGCCGAGCCAGATGTTGTCGCCCATGCCGATCTCGTCGCCGTAATAGATGATCGGCGAGCCGGGCAGGGAGAGCAGCAGGGCGGTGAAGAGCTCGATCTGGTTGCGGTCGTTGTCCAGCAGCGGGGCAAGCCGCCGCCGGATGCCGATGTTGGCGCGCATGCGGGGGTCCTTGGCGTACTCGGCCCACATGTAGTCGCGTTCCTCGTCGGTGACCATCTCCAGGGTCAGCTCGTCGTGGTTGCGCAGGAAGATGCCCCACTGGCAGCCCGACGGGATGGCCGGGGTCTTGGCGAGGATCTCCGACACCGGGTAGCGGGACTCGCGGCGCACCGCCATGAAGATCCGGGGCATGACCGGGAAGTGGAACGCCATGTGGCACTCGTCGCCGCCCGCCTGGTAGTCGCCGAAGTAGTCGACGACGTCCTCCGGCCACTGGTTCGCCTCGGCCAGCAGCACCGTGTCCGGGTACTGCGTGTCGATCTCCTTGCGCACCCGCTTCAGGAACGCGTGCGTCTCCGGGAGGTTCTCGCAGTTCGTCCCCTCCTGCTGGTAGAGGTACGGCACCGCGTCCAGCCGGAACCCGTCGATCCCCAGGTCCAGCCAGAACTTCAGCGCGGAGATCATCTCCTCCTGGACCGCCGGGTTCTCGTAGTTCAGATCCGGCTGGTGGGAGAAGAAACGATGCCAGTAGTACTGCTTGCGCACCGGGTCGTACGTCCAGTTCGACGCCTCGGTGTCGACGAAGATGATCCGGGCGTCCTGGAACTGCTTGTCGTCGTCGGCCCACACGTAGTAGTCGCCGTACGGCCCGTCGGGGTCCTTGCGCGACTCCTGGAACCACGGGTGCTGGTCGCTGGTGTGGTTCATGACGAAGTCGATGATCACGCGCATGCCGCGCTGGTGTGCGGAGTCGACGAACTCCACGAAGTCGGCGAGGTCGCCGAAGTCGGGCAGGACGGCGGTGTAGTCGGCGACGTCGTAGCCGCCGTCACGCAGGGGCGACTTGAAGAAGGGCGGCAGCCAGAGGCAGTCGACGCCCAGCCATTGCAGGTAGTCCAGTTTGGCGGTCAGACCCTTCAGGTCGCCGATGCCGTCACCGTTGCTGTCCTGGAAGGAGCGGACCAGGACCTCGTAGAAGACGGCTCGTTTGAACCAGTCCGGGTCCCGGTCCTTGGCGGGCGTGTCCTCGAAGGTGTCCGGGACGGGTTCGTTGACGATCATGTGGTGGGTGACCCTCCGATCGACGGGCTGGACGGTCGCAGGACACTGCTGTGCTCACCCGGGGGCCGGCCCCCGGATCCCCGGCCGACGACAAGCACATGCGCTCCCCCTGGTCCCAAGCGCACATAGTTGGCCCTGCCCCATTGATAGGTCTCGCCGGTGAGCTCGTCGCGCACCGGTACCGACTCGTGCCATTCCAGGCCGAGTTGCGGCATGTCCAACGAGACCGTGGCCTCCTGGGTGTGGTGGGGGTCGAGGTTGGCGACCACCAGAACAGTGTTCGAACCCTGCCGCTTCGAGTACGCGATGACCTCGTCCTTGTCGGCGTCGTGGAAGTGGAGGTCCCGCAGTTGCCGCAGGGCCGGGTTCTCGCGTCGGATGGTGTTGAGCCGGGTGATGAGGGGGGTGATGGTGCGGCCCTCGCGTTCGGCGGTGTCCCAGTCGCGGTGCCTGAGCTGGTACTTCTCGCTGTCGAGGTATTCCTCGGAGCCTTCGCGCAGGGGGGTGTTCTCGCAGAGTTCGTAGCCGCTGTAGATGCCCCAGGTGGGGGAGAGGGTGGCGGCCAGGACGGCGCGGACCTCGAAGGCGGGGCGTGAGCCGTGCTGGAGGTAGGCGTGCAGGATGTCGGGGGTGTTGGCGAAGAAGTTGGGCCGCATGTAGGAGGCGGCCTCCCCCGACAGTTCGGTGAGGTACTCGGTCAGTTCCTGTTTGGTGTTGCGCCAGGTGAAGTAGGTGTAGGACTGCTGGAAGCCGATCTGGGCGAGGGTGTGCATCATCGCGGGGCGGGTGAACGCCTCCGCGAGGAAGATGACGTCGGGGTCGGTGCGGTTGATCTCGCCGATCACCCGTTCCCAGAAGACGACGGGTTTGGTGTGGGGGTTGTCGACGCGGAAGATCCGCACGCCGGTGTCCATCCAGTGCCGCAGCACCCGGCAGGTTTCGGCGATGAGGCCGTCGAGGTCGGCGTCGAAGGCGATGGGGTAGATGTCCTGGTACTTCTTCGGCGGGTTCTCGGCGTAGGCGATCGAGCCGTCGGGGCGGTGGTGGAACCATTCGGGGTGCTTGTGCACCCAGGGGTGGTCGGGGGAGCACTGGAGCGCGAAGTCCAGGGCCACCTCCATTCCCAGCTCGCCGGCGCGGCGCACGAAGCGGGTGAAGTCGTCCAGGGTGCCGAGCCGGGGGTGGACGGCGTCGTGGCCGCCCTCGGGGGAGCCGATGGCCCAGGGGACGCCGACGTCGTCGGGGCCGGCGTTGAGGGTGTTGTTGGGGCCTTTGCGGTAGGTGGTGCCGATGGGGTGGATGGGTGGGAGGTAGACGACGTCGAAGCCCATCGCGGCGATGGCGGGGAGGCGGCGCGCGGCGGTGTCGAAGGTGCCGTGGGGCTGTTGCGGGGTGCCTTCGGAGCGGGGGAAGAACTCGTACCAGGAGCCGTACAGGGCCCGCTCGCGTTCCACCAGCAGGGGCAGCGGGTCACTGCTGGTGACCAGCTCCCGCAGCGGGTGCCGGGCGAGCACCGCGGCCACCTCCGGCGTCAACGCCGCCGCCAACCGGGAGGCGGCGGGACGGCGCTCGTCGCGCAGGGCGTCCACGGCGGCGAGGAGGATACCCCTCGGCCTGGAATCGGGCACCCCGGCCGCCGCCCGTTCGTACAGCCGGGCGCCCTCCTCCAGGACGATCTCCGTGTCCATGCCCGCCGGGATCTTGATCTGCGCGTGGTGCCGCCAGGTGGTGACCGGATCGCCCCACGCCTCCACGGTGTACGTCCAGAGTCCGGGCTCCCCGGCGGTGACGGTCGCCCCCCACCTGTCGGTGCCCGGCGCCAGCTCCCGCATCGGCGTGAACGGCCCCGGACGCCCCTCGGGGTCCCTCAGCACCACATTGGCGGCCACCGCGTCGTGCCCCTCCCGGAACACGGTGGCCGAGACCTCGAACGTCTCGCCGGTCACGGCCTTGGCCGGCCGGCGGCCCTGCCGGACCATCGGCCGGACGTCCAGGACGGGAATGCGCCCCACGGCGGTCGCGAGCCCCGCGGACCGGGTCGGTGGAGCCGGCGCGACTGAGGCGGCCGGTGGCGGGGGCCCGGTCTCGGCCGGGCGGGAGGCAGAGGATCCGGAGTCGCGCTTCACGGGCGTCCGGGCGCCGGGCGTCGCGGGTGATGACGAGTGGTGCTTGGCGGGCATGACCGCTCCTGTCCGCGTCAACGTGGGTGGGCGGATGACTGTGGGGAGGTGGGTCCTGCGTGGTGTTCCTGAGGGGGTACCCGCAGGAGCCTTCCCACACTGTTCGGGTGGGCAATCCGGCACCTTGTTAACTACTCACGCGTATGTCGACACACAAGACCGGCCCCGCCCGAACGGGACGGAGCCGGTCTTCGATGGGCCCGCTCCCACGGTTCCCGGTGCCGCCCCGGGCGACCGGGGCCGGGCGCCTCGTGGGGGCGCCGCCGGGAGCGGGGCACCTGGAGCAGCCGATACGGCGAACCGTGTCCGCGCCCGCTCACCTCTCCGCCTGTCGCGCCCTTGACCAGTGCGTTCGCCACCTGTGCCGGGTCACCCGCCGGTGCCCGGCGAGGTGCGGTGCCGCCGCGCCCGCCTCAGGCGACCCGGCCCGAGTCGCTCGCGGCGGACGCCGAGGTGATCGACACCCGCGGGGCGAAGAGGCAGAGGGCCGAGCCGAGGCGGGAAAAGGCCGGTTTCTTGTCCTGCCGGCCGGTCACGCGGACCGTGATGGCCTGTTCTCACGCCCGCCGACGGGTACGGCGCGGCGCCCCGGCGCCGGGTGAAGAGCGACAAGGACGCCCATGGGGGTGGAATCGGCCATATCCGAGATGAGGTGAATCGTTTGCTTACGTGGCACGCGGTGCCCGTGTCCCCCGGCTTCCCGCGCGGACCGTGTCCGCGCCGGTACTGTCGGCAGCGATGCCCGGACGCACACCGCGTCTCTCACGAACGCGCCGAGGTGGCTTGTGAAGGCGATCCGTCGATTCACCGTCCGACCCGTGCTCCCCGAACCCCTCCGCCCCCTGAGTGAACTGGCCCGCAATCTCCGCTGGTCCTGGCACGCCGAAACCCGTGACCTGTTCCGCTCCGTCGACCCCGAGCGCTGGGCCGCCGCCGGCTGCGACCCCGTACGGCTGCTCGGCAGCGTGGCGACCGCGCGGCTCACCGAGCTCGCCGCCGACCCCGACTTCCTGGACCGCCTCGCCGCGGTCACCGGAGATCTGCACGCCTACATGACCGGCGACCGCTGGTACCAGGCGCAGACCGACCGGATGCCCGCCGCCGTCGCCTACTTCTCCCCGGAGTTCGGCATCACGGCCGCGCTGCCGCAGTACTCCGGCGGGCTCGGCATCCTCGCCGGCGACCACCTCAAGGCCGCCAGCGACCTCGGCGTCCCCCTCATCGGCGTCGGCCTGCTCTACCGGCACGGCTACTTCCGCCAGTCCCTGTCCCGGGACGGCTGGCAGCAGGAGCACTACCCCGTCCTCGACCCCAACGAGCTGCCCCTGGACCAGCTCAAGGAGGACGACGGCACCCCCGCCCAGGTCACCCTCGCCCTGCCCGGCGACCGCTCGCTGCGCGCCAGGATCTGGCTGGCCCAGGTGGGCAGGATCCCGCTGCTCCTGCTGGACTCCGACGTAGAGGAGAACGACCTCGGCGAACGCGGCGTCACCGACCGGCTCTACGGCGGCGGCAGCGAGCACCGGCTCCTCCAGGAGATGCTGCTCGGCATAGGAGGGGTCCGCGCGGTACGCACGTACTGCGGGCTGACCGGACACCCCGCACCCGAGGTGTTCCACACCAACGAGGGCCACGCCGGATTCCTCGGCCTGGAACGCATCGCCGAACTGCGCGCCAAGGGCCTGGACTTCGAGGCGGCGCTCGAGGCGGTCCGCGCGGGGACCGTGTTCACCACCCACACCCCCGTCCCGGCCGGCATCGACCGCTTCGACCGCGAACTGGTCGCCCGCCATTTCGGCCCGCACGCCGAGCTGCCGAACATGGAGGTCGACCGCATCCTCCGGCTCGGCATGGAGAGCTACCCCGGCGGCGAGCCCAACCTGTTCAACATGGCCGTGATGGGCCTGCGCCTCGCCCAGCGCGCCAACGGCGTCTCCCTGCTGCACGGTCACGTCAGCCGGGAGATGTTCTCCGGGCTCTGGCCGGGCTTCGACCCCGAGGAGGTGCCCATCACCTCCGTGACCAACGGGGTGCACGCGCCCACCTGGGTCGCCCCCGAGGTGTTCCGGCTCGGCGCCCGGCAGATCGGCGCCCAGCGCGCCGAGGAGGCACTGAGCGTCGGCGACTCCGACCGCTGGGACTCCGTCGCGGACATCGCCGACCAGGACATCTGGGAGCTGCGCCGCTCCCTGCGCGAACTGCTGGTGCTGGAGGTGCGGGAGCGGCTGCGCGCCTCCTGGCGGCAGCGCGGCGCCGGCACGGCCGAGCTGGGCTGGATCGACGGGGTGCTCGACCCCGACGTGCTGACCATCGGGTTCGCGCGGCGCGTCCCGTCGTACAAGCGGCTCACGCTCATGCTGCGCGACCGGGACCGGCTGATGGACCTGCTGCTGCACCCCGAGCGGCCGGTGCAGATCGTGATCGCGGGCAAGGCGCACCCGGCGGACGACGGCGGCAAGCGGCTTATCCAGGAACTGGTGCGGTTCGCCGACGATCCGCGCGTACGGCACCGGATCGTGTTCCTGCCCGACTACGGCATGGCGATGGCGCAGAAGCTCTACCCCGGCTGCGACATCTGGCTGAACAACCCGCTCCGGCCGCTGGAGGCGTGCGGCACCAGCGGGATGAAGGCCGCGCTCAACGGCTGCCTCAACCTGTCGGTGCTGGACGGCTGGTGGGACGAGTGGTTCCAGCCCGACTTCGGCTGGGCGATCCCCACGGCCGACGGCGTTGGAACCGACCCGGACCGGCGCGACGACATAGAGGCCGCGGCGCTGTACGACCTGCTGGAGCAGCGGATCACCCCGTGCTTCTACGAGCGGGGGCGCAGCGGGCTGCCGGACCGGTGGATCGAGATGGTGCGGCGGACGTTGAGCCTGCTCGGGCCGAAGGTGCTGGCCGGGCGGATGGTCCGGGAGTACGTCGAGCGGCTGTACGCGCCCGCCGCGCACGCCCATCGCGCGATGGACGCGTCCTCCGCGCGTGCGCTGGCCGCGTGGAAGGCTCGGGTGCGTGCCGCCTGGCACGGTGTGACCGTCGACCACGTCGAGACGTCCGTGACCGCGGCCACCGCCGAACTCGGCACCACGCTGGGGCTGCGGGTGCGGGTGGGGCTCGGTGACCTCGGGCCGGACGACGTCGAGGTGCAGGCGGTTTCCGGGCGGGTGGACGAGGAGGATCGCATCACCGATGCGACGGGGGTGCCGCTGAAGCCGGTGGGCGCGCCCGATGCGGAGGGGCGGTGGGTGTACGAGGGACCGCTGTCCCTGGACCGGACGGGGCCCTTCGGATACACGGTCCGGATCCTGCCCGGGCATCGGCTGCTGGCGTCCGGGGCGGAGTTGGGGTTGGTGGCGGTGCCGTCGGAGGATTTGGCGGAGGTGGCGGGTCTGCTGATGCGGTGAGGTGTATTCAGCCCGTGCGGCTGACACCCAGCCCGTCCGGCTGTCACCCAGCCCCTCTGGCTGACACCTAGCCCGTCTGGCTGTCACCCAGCCCGTCCGGCGTTTGAGGACGAGGCCCGAAGGGCCGAAGGGGGGTCTGGGGGCGCAGCCCCCAGGGACGGGACGGGAAGGGGCGGCGGGGGCGACCAACGGGGGTGCTGGGGGCGCGGCCCGCTGGAGGGGTGCCGCCTGCGCCCACCCGTGCCGCCCCAGCGGCACGACTGCCCGCAGGCTGCGGGGGTTGCGACTGCCCGCAGGCTGGGGCGTCAGTCCTGCTTGATGCCCCGTGTCGCCAGGCGGCGTAGGACCTTGCCGCAGCGGCGGGCGTACGCGTGCTGCATCGCGCGGGTGGCCGGTCCGCCCGCGCGGGCGTACCAGCGGGCCGGCCTGCTGAACGCCTCGACGGTCAGCCACACCGTTCCGTCACCGGTGCGGTCCACCACGAACGACTCCTCGCCGCACTCGGGGTGCCCGGTCAGCGTCCCGTACGCCCAGCCGGCCCTGCGGTGCTCCTCCACCGTCCACACCACCCGGCAGGGCGCCTTGACGACCCCGGCGAGGGTGATGGTGACGTCGACGTCCGGGGCCGCGCGGTCGGCGGCGGCTTCGACACCGACCCCCAGCTCCCGGTGCAGCTCCCAGGTGAGCACGGCCTCCGCGGCCTGCCGGAAGACCTCCTCGCCCTCACCAAGGCGGGTGCGGACGTGCAGCGGGTGGAAGCCGGGAGGGCAGAAACCCGGCTCACGGGTCGCGCCGACGTGGTCGTAGGTGAAGTCCGCCGAAGACATGGGACCCAAGAGTAGGGCGACACCCGGGAACGGTGCGTTCCGGGTGCCGCCCGTCATGCGTTCCCGTACGGACGGACTACGGGAAGGTGAGCTTCCAGCTGTTGATGTAGCCGGTGTCGTACCGCGCCACGTCCTGCACCCTCAGCCGCCAGGTGCCGTTGGCCGTCTCGGAGGAGGCGTTGACCGTGTAGGTCTCCCTGACGTCGTCCGCCGAGTCACCGGAGCTGCTGCCCTTCAGCCGGTACGCCGTGCCGTCCGGGGCCAGCAGGTCGACGACCAGGTCACCGCGCCAGGTGTGCTCGATGTCCACCGCCACCTGGAGGTTGGAGGGCGCGTTGCCCGCCCGTCCGGAGACGGTGATCGAGGAGGTCACCGCGGCGCCGGCGTCCGGGATCGCCACATCGGCGGTGTTCTCGAAGGACGTACCGCCACCGCCGCCGTCACCGGGGCGCGAGCCCACGTTGATGGCCGCCCACGCGTCCTGCACCGCCTTGTACTCGGCGCTGTCCGTGCCGTACAGCTCACCGGTCGCCGCCAGGGTGCCGGTGCGGGCGCCCGCGTAGTTGGTGGTGGAGGTGAACTTGGTGGTCAGCGCGCGGAACCAGATCTTCTCCGCCTTGGCGCGGCCGATGCCCGTCACCGGGAGGCCGTCCGAGGTGGGCGAGTCGTAGGTGACACCGTTGATGGTCTTGGTGCCGCTGCCCTCGCTCAGCAGGTAGAAGAAGTGGTTCGCGGGGCCGGACGAGTAGTGGACGTCGATGCTGCCGATGCCCGAGTACCAGCTGTCCTTGGACGCGCCGTCCTTGCTCGGCCTGTCCATGTAGCGCAGCGGGGTGCCGTCGCCGTTGATGTCGATCTCCTCGCCGATGAGGTAGTCACCGACGTCGGAGGAGTTGTTGGCGTAGAACTCGACCGTGGCGCCGAAGATGTCGCTGGTCGCCTCGTTCAGGCCGCCGGACTCGCCGCTGTAGTTGAGGCCCGCGGTGTTCGAGGTCAGGCCGTGCGTCATCTCGTGCGCGGCGACGTCGATCGAGGTGAGCGGGTTGGCGTTGCCGGAGCCGTCGCCGTAGGTCATGCAGAAGCAGCTGTCGGACCAGAAGGCGTTGACGTAGTTGTTGCCGTAGTGGACCCGGGAGTAGGCGCCCACGCCGTCACCGCGGATACCGCTGCGGCCGTGCACGTTCTTGTAGTAGTCCCAGGTCAGCGCGGCCCCGTAGTGGGCGTCGGCGGCGGCCGACTCCAGGTTGGACGGGCTGCCGTTGCCCCACACGTCGTCGGAGCCGGAGAACAGCGTGCCGGTGCCGGAGGTGCCCCGGTTGAGGTTGTACGTCTTGTGGTTGCCGCGCGCCCCGTCGGTGAGGTTGTACGACGACCCGGACTGGGTGGTGGTCAGGTCGACGGTGCCGCTGTAGACGGTGTGGCCGGTTCCGTTCTGGATGGCTTCCCACTCGTACAGCTTCTCGCCCGTGGTGGCGTCGGTGACGACGTGCAGCTCCTGCGGGGTGCCGTCGTGCTGGAGGCCGCCGACGACCGTCTCGTACGCCACGACCGGCTTGCCCTCGGCGGCCCAGATCACCTTGCGCGGGGCGCGGTCGATGCCGGCGCCCTTCGCCTCCTCCGCCTTCGCGGCGGACAGGGCCTGCTGCTCGGCCTTGGCGGCCGGCACCTTGGCGCTGGTGGTCGCGGGCTTCACCGCGGTCCGGGTGGCCTTGACGACGGAGTCGGCCTCGCCGGCGGTGTCGCCCTGGACGACCAGGTCGCCGCCGAGGACGGGCAGACCGTCGTAGGTGCGCTCGTAGCGGACGTGCACGGTGCCGTCGCGGTCCTTGAGGACGTCACGGACGACGAGCTTCTCCTTTTCGCCCAGGCCGAGGTCCGCGGCGGTCTCCGCCTTGGCGGCGTTCGCCTCGCGGATCAGCGCCGCGCGCTGGGCCGGGGTGAGCCTGACCGACTCCGAACCCGGCTTCGCCTTGCTCGCGGCCGCCGGAGCCTGCTCCGGGGCGGCGGTGGCGCTGCCGGACTGCACGGCCGTGGCGATCAGTGCGGCCACCCCGGCGAGGGCGACGGCGGCGGCGCGGCGGTGCGTGGTGTGGGGGGTGCGTCTGTGGGACGACCTGCTTCTCAACGCTGACTCCTTCTGCGTGCCGCGGGTCGCGCGGCCTGGGGAGACCGGGCGGCGGGTGGGCCGGCCGGGCAGAACGGCAGAACGGAAGTGCTCTTCGCTGTGGCCGCGGGGCAGCTGGGGGGTGACGCTGTGGGGTTGCTGTGAAGCGGCCGTGGGAAGAGTGGCAGGTGATCGCGGTTTCTGTCAGGAGCGCGTCAGGAATTTGGCCGGAAACCGTTCGTTGTCCGGGAGTTCAGGTTCGGTATACGAACGGTATTGGTCTCGCCCCCGCCGCCCCTTCCCTTCCCGTCCCTGGGGGCTGCGCCCCCAGACCCCCGTCGGCCCTTCGGGCCTCGTCCTCAAACGCCGGACGGGCTGGGTTTGCCGGACGGGCCCGGTGTGGCCGACGGGCTGGTCGGGTGGTCGCCGTGCCAGGAGTGCCACAGGGACGCGTAGGCGCCGCCGGCCGCCACCAAGGCTTCGTGGGTGCCGAGTTCGGTCAGCCGGCCGTTCTCCATGACGGCCACCCGGTCCGCGTCGTGCGCGGTGTGCAGCCGGTGCGCGATGGCGATGACCGTACGTCCCTCCAGGACGGCGGCCAGCGCACGCTCGGTGTGCCGGGCGGTCGTCGGATCGAGCAAGGCCGTGGCCTCGTCGAGGATCAGCGTGTGCGGATCGGCCAGCACCACACGCGCCAGGGCGAGTTGCTGCGCCTGGGAACCGTCGGTGGGCCGGCCGCCCTCGCCCAGCTCGGTGTCCAGGCCGTCCGGCAGCTCCCGCACCCACGCCTCGGCGCCGACCACGGCCAGCGCCGCCCACAACTCCTCGTCACCGGCGGCCGGTTCGGCGATGCGCAGATTGTCACGGACCGAACCGAGGAACACATGGTGCTCCTGGGTGACCAGCACGACCTGCCGGCGCAGCCGCTCCGGGTCCAGTCCCGCCACGGGCACCCCGCCCACGGTCACGCTCCCGGCGGTCGGCGCGTCCACGCCCGCCATCAGCCGGCTCAGGGTGGTCTTGCCCGCACCCGACGGCCCCACCACCGCCAGCCGTTCGCCCGGCGTCACCGTCAGGTCGACCCCGCACAGCACCTCACCGCCCCCGTCGTAGGCGTAGCGCACGCCCGTCACGTCGATGCGGTCGCCGTCCGGATCCGGACAGTCGCCCCGCTCCGCCGCGCGCGGCGCCCGGGCCAGCCCCTCCACCCGCGCGAACGAGGCGCCGCTGCTCTGCAACTGCTCGACCCGCATCAGCACTTCGTCCAGCGGCCCGCTCAACTGGAGCAGATACAGCGAGGCGGTCACCACCGCGCCGAGGCTCACCGCGCCCCGCTCGTG
The DNA here is from genome assembly GCF_055570675.1 of Streptomyces sp. NPDC031111. Lineage (NCBI taxonomy): Bacteria > Bacillati > Actinomycetota > Actinomycetes > Kitasatosporales > Streptomycetaceae > Streptomyces > Streptomyces sp. NPDC031111. The sequence goes on along the minus strand of NZ_JBVIGS010000007.1, from coordinate 120,579 downwards.
CAGCACCCCGCCGACCAGCAGCACCCCGGCCACCGGCACGGCGTACGACACCTCGACCACCGGAAAGAACACCGTGCGCAGGAACAGCGTGTGGAACCGGGCCCGCCGGGACGTCTCCAGGGCCTCCCGGCTCGCCCGGATCCGCCGCCCCCCGAGCCGGAACGCCTCCACCGTGCGGGCCCCCGACGCGGTCGCCGCGACGATCTCCGCCACGTCCGAGTTCGCCGCGCCCTCGGCGAGATAGGCGTCGCGGGCCCGGAGCAGATACCAGCGCACCGCGAGCCAGATCGGCGTGAGACAGAGCAGCCCCAGCGCGCCCAGCAGCGGGTCCACCACGAAGACCGCCGTCATCACGAACAGCGACTGCACGCCGTTGACCAGCAGCGCCGGACCGGCGTCGCGCAGGGTCGTACCGACGGCGGTCACATCGGCCGTCCCCCGCGCCGTCAGATCACCCGTGCCCGCCCGCTCGACCACCGACGACGGCAGCCCCAGCGCCCGGTCCACGAACCGCTCCCGCACCCGGGCCAGCGTCCGCTCCCCGAAGCGGTGCCCCACGTAGCGGGCCCAGCGGGACAGCAGCAACTGGGCGACCGCGCACAGCACGATGACCGGCGCCAGCCGGTCCACCACCGCCACCCCGCCCCCGTCGCGCACCTCGTCGACGATCCGCCCCAGCAGCCAGGGCCCGGCCAGCCCCGCCAGGGCCGCCAGCGCGTTCAGGGCCAGCACGCCGGCGAACGCGCGCCCGTCCGCCCGTACCAGCTCCAGCGAGGCCCGGCGCACATCGGCGGGCCCGGCCAGGGGGAGTCGTTCCCCGCTCAACGCACGACCTCCTCGGCGGTGCTCTCGTCCACGTCCCTGGCCACCAGCTCCCGGTACCGGGGCTCGTCGTCGAGGAGCCCGTGGTGGGTGCCGCTCGCGACGACCTTCCCGTCGGCCAGGAAGAGCACCTGGTCCACGCGGTCCAGCAGCAGCGGCGAAGTGGTGACCAGCACCGTCGTACGGCCCTTGCGGACTTCCCGCAGCCGGTCGGCGACGGTGGCCTCGGTGTGCGCGTCGAGCGCCGAGGTGGGTTCGACCGCCAGCAGTACCTCGGGATCGGCCAGCAACGCCCGCGCCAGCCGTACGCGTTGCCGCTGGCCGCCGGAGAGGCTGCGGCCCTGCGCGGACACCACCGAGTCCAGCCCGTCGGGGAGACCCCGCACGATGTCGTCGGCGGCCGCCGCGTGCAGCGCGCGCAGGACGTCCTCGTCGGCGGGCCCGCCACGGCCGGCCACCACCTCCCGCAGCGGACCTGCGAACAGATCGGCCTCGTGGTCGGCGACCAGGATCCGCTCCCGGACCCGGCCCAGCGCGATCTCGTCCAGCCTGGTCCCGCCCCAGGTGACGTCGGACGGCGCGTACCGGCCGAGCCGGTCCACCACGGCCGACGCGTCGGCGGGGCGGGCGGCGGTGAGCGCGGTCAGCCGGCCCGGCGGCACCCGCACCCCCGACTCCGGGTCGTACAGCACCGAGGGCTCGGCCGGCGGGTCGGCGGTGGCGGCGTCGGCCGGCGGCTCCAGACGCAGCAGCGCCGCGACCCGGCGGGCGGCCACCACACCCCGGCTCAGCTGGTAGCCGCACTCGATGAGGAACATCACCGGCCACACCAGTACGGCCACATAGCCGTACACCGACACCAGCTCGCCCACCGTGATCTCGCCCTGGGCCGCCAGCCGCGCCGCGATCCAGGTGACCCCCGCCAGGAACAGCGTCGGCAGTCCCGCGCCGAGCGCCTGCATCCAGCTGGTCACCGCCCCGACCCGGTAACCCTGTTCACGCAGCCGGCCCGAGTCCCGCCGGAACGCGTCGGCGACCAGGTTCTTCCCGCCCAGCCCGCTCAGCACCCGCAGCCCACCCGCCAGATCACCGATCCGCGCGGTGAGCACCGACTGCCGCTCCCGGTACTCCGTCTCCCTGCCCTGCAACCGCCCCGCCAGCGGCCCGACGACCAGACCGATCACCGGCACCCCGAGCAGCACCACCACGGCCAGCAGCGGCGACACCGACAGCAGCAGCCCGGCCACCACGAGATACGCCACGACCGCGCCCACCCCGGGACCCACGGCCGTGAGCGACTGGGCGATCAACTGCACGTCGCCCACGCCGATGGTGACGACCTCCCCGGCCCCGGTCCGCCGCTCCAGCGAGGCACCCAGCCGCACCGTCTGCCCGACGACCACCTTCACCGTGCGGAAGTTGGCGTCCATCCGCACCCGGGTCATGACGCGGTGCCGCATGATGCTCAGCCACGAGTTGAAGCCGTTCACCACGAACAGGGCACCCGTCCACAGCGCCAGCGCCCCCAGGTCACCCGGCTCCAGCCCGTCGTCCACGGCCCGGGACATCAGATACGGCGTCGCCGCCAGCAGCACCATCCACACACTGCCGAACACCGCCCCCGCCACACACCGCCCAGGCTGCCGCAGCACCAGCCACCACAGATACCGCGTCCCACCCCGACAGTCCGGCGTGCCGGGGTCCCCGTACGCGTCGATCACCGCTCGCTCTCCCCCCGTACGCTGCCGCACTACGCCAGACTGTCCCGCCAGGCGCGGTGCAGGTCGGCGAACCTGCCCGTGCCGGCGATGAGTTCGGACGGGGTGCCGTCCTCGACGACGCGGCCCCGTTCCATGACCAGCACCCGGTCCGCGATCTCCACCGTCGACAGGCGGTGGGCGATCACCACCGCCGTACGGCCCTTCAGCACCGTCGCCATCGCCCGCTGCACCGCCCGCTCCCCGGGGACGTCCAGCGAACTGGTCGCCTCGTCCAGGATGAGCACCGCCGGGTCGGCCAGCAACGCCCGTGCGAAGGCGACGAGTTGGCGCTGACCGGCGGAGATGCGGCCACCGCGCTTGCGTACGTCGGTGTCGTAGCCGTCGGGAAGGGCGGCGATGAAGTCGTGCGCGCCGATCTCCTTCGCCGCCTGCTCGATCTCCTGGCGGGTGGCGTCCGGCCGGCCGATCGAGATGTTCTCGGCGACCGTCCCGGAGAACAGGAACGCCTCCTGGGTCACCATCACCACCTCGCGCCGCAGATCGCGTCCCGTCAGGTCGCGCAGGTCCACCCCGTCGAGCAGCACCCGGCCGTCGGTGGGGTCGTAGAAGCGGGCGAGGAGCTTGGCCAGCGTCGATTTGCCCGCGCCGGTCGAGCCGACGACCGCGACGGTCTGTCCGGCCGGGAGGGTGAGGTCGAAGCGGGGCAGCACCTCGCCGCCGGTGCGGTACGCGAACCGGACGTCGTCGAAGACGACCTCGCGGCCAGGGAGAGCGGACCGCCGCTCCGGGAGCTCCCGGGGCGCCGACGGCTCGGGCACCGACGGGGTCTGGGCCAGCAGCCCGGCGATCTTCTCCAGCGAGGCCGCCGCCGACTGGTAGGAGTTGAGGAACATGCCGAGCCGGTCTATCGGGTCGTACAGCCGGCGGAGGTACAGGACCGCCGCCGCCAGCACGCCGAGCTCCAGCGACTCGTCCGCCACCCGGTAGGCGCCCCACAGCACGATCAGCGCGACGGTGGTGTTCGCGGTGATCCGGGAGCCCACGACATAGCGGGCCATCTCCAGCAGGGCGTCGCCGTTGGTCCGTTCGTGCCGGCGGTTCAGCACCGCGAAGTCGGCGTCGTTGGCGGCCTCCCGGCGGAACGCGCGTACCGGACGGATGCCGTTCATCGTCTCGACGAACTTCACGATCACCGCCGCGATGGCCGTCGACCGCTTCCGGTACACGCGGCCCGCCCGTCGCTGGTAGGACCGTACGAGCAGGTACAGCGGCACGAACGACGCCACCGCGACCGCGCCGAGCCCGAGGTCCAACCAGAGCAGCAGCACCGAGATGTAGACGGCCGACAGGATGACCATCACCAGTTCCTGGAGGCCCTCCTCCAGCAGTTCGCGCAGCGACTCGACGTCGGTGGTGGAGCGGGAGATGAGCCGGCCCGAGGTGTAGCGCTCGTGGAAGTCGACGCTGAGCGCCTGCGCGTGCCGGAAGATACGGCCGCGCAGATCCAGCAGCACGTCCTGGCTGACCCGGGCGGAGGCGTTGACGAACGCGTACTGGAGCGCGCCGGCCGCGACCGCGCACAGCAGATAGCCCACCGCCACCGCGATCAGCGGCCCGTGGTCGTCGGCGCGGAACGCGGGCACGGCCCGGTCGATGGCGTACGCCACCAGCAGCGGGCCCGCCTGTACGGCGGCCTGCTGGAGCAGCAGCAACAGCGCGGTGACGACGACCCTGCCGCGCATGGGCGAGAGCAGGGAACGCAGCAGTACGCCGGTGGCGCCCGGGGGAGTGGGCAGCTGGTCCTGGTCGAAGGGGTCGTCGGACGGCGGGGTCCGGTCGTCGTCCTCGTCCTTGACGGGTGCGGTGGTGGCCGCCGTCATCGTTGGTCCTCCTGGTTCCCCGCCGGGTCGCCGGACATCAGATGGGCGTACTCGGGGTTGCCGCGCAACAGTTCGTGATGGGTGCCGACCGCGGTGATCCGGCCCCCGGAGAGCAGGGCTACGCGGTCGGCGAGCAGGACCGTGGAAGGGCGGTGCGCCACGATGAGGGCCGTGGTGTCCGCCAGCACCCGGCGCAGGGCGGCCTCTACGGCGGCCTCGGTGTGGACGTCCAGCGCGGAGAGCGGGTCGTCGAGGACCAGGAAGTCGGGTTGTCCGACCACGGCTCTGGCCAGCGCGAGGCGCTGGCGCTGGCCGCCGGAGAGGCTGAGGCCCTGCTCGCCGACCTGGGTGTCCACGCCCTGGGGCAGCGCGTGTACGAAGTCGGCCTGCGCCACGCCGAGGGCCCGGTTCAGGTCGTCGCTTCCGGTGCCGCCGCCCATCAGTACGTTCTCGCCGACGCTGGCCGAGAAGAGGGTCGGTTCCTCGAAGGCGATGGCGACGCGGGCGCGTAGTTCGTCCCGGGACATGGTGGTGATGTCCGCGCCGTCGAGCGTGATCCGGCCGGAGGTGACCTCGTGCAGGCGGGGTACGAGGGCGGTGAGGGTGGTCTTGCCGCTGCCGGTGGCGCCGACGAGGGCGAGGGACTCGCCGGGGCGGATGTGCAGGTCGATACGGTCGAGCACCGGCAGGGAGTCGGCGGGGGCGTCGGGGTAACGGAAGGTCACTTCGTGGAACCGAAGCCCGCCACCGCTGTTCCGCGGGCGGTCGTGTGCGGTGGGTGGCGCGACGTCGCCGTCCTCCCGGTCCTCCCGCGGGCAGTCGTGCCGCTTGGGCGATGGGGGTCCCCCCGCTCGAGCGAAGCCGAGAGTGGGGGAGGGTGGGCGCGGACGGCGCCCTGCCAGCGCCGGGTTGCGCGACTCGCTCGGGGGGTGACTTCGCCGCTCGGCGTTGCGAGGTGCCGCTGCGCCCACCCGTGCCGCCCCAGCGGCACGACTGCCCGCAGCGGCGGCGGGTTCGTCCGCAGCGGCGGCGTGGTTGGCCGCTGCTGCGGAGGACTCCGGGGGTTCGTCCATTACCTCGAAGTAGCGTTCCGTTGCTGTTGCGGCCTCCTGGCTCATGGCCAGCAGGAAGCCGATCGAGTCCACCGGCCAGCGCAGCGCCAGCGCGGTCGACAGGAACGCGACCAACGTCCCCGCGGACAACTCCCCGTCCGCCACCTGCACCGCACCCAGCACCAACGCCGCCCCGATGGCGAGCTCCGGCAGCGTCACTATGACGCCCAGGATCGTCGCCAGCAGCCGCGCCTTGTGCAGCTCCGTCCCCCGCAGCTTCCCCGACAGCTCCCGGAACGCCCGCGCCTGACTCCGGTGCCGCCCGAACCCCTTGATGATGCGGATGCCGAGCACGCCCTCCTCGACGACCGTCGTCAGATCACCCACCTGGTCCTGCGCCAGCCGCGCCGCGCGCGAGTACCGCTTCTCGAACACGGCGCACGTGATCATCACCGGGACGGCGGGCACCAGGATGACCAGCCCCAGCGTCCAGTCCTGGATGAGCATGATGATCACACCGACGAGGATCGTCACGCCGTTGACGAGCAGGAACGTCAGCGGAAACGCCAGGAACATCCGCAGCAGCATCAGATCCGTCGTGCCCCGGGACAGCAACTGCCCCGACGGCCAGCGGTCGTGGAAGGCGACCGGCAGCCGCTGGAGATGCCGGTACAGATCCGCCCGCATCTCCGCCTCGACGTGCGACAGCGGCCGGGCCACCAGCCACCGCCGGAACCCGAACAACAGCGCCTCCGCCAGCCCGAGCAGCAGCAGGTACAGAGCGCCGAGCCACACCCCCGCCGGATCCCGGTCGGCGATCGGCCCGTCCACCATCCACTTCAGGACGAGCGGGATGACCAGCCCGATGCAGGAGGCGAGGATCGCGATGAACGCGGCGGTGAACAGCCGCGCCCGCACGGGCCGCACATACGGCCACAGCCGCAGCAGCGTACGCACGGCGGAGCGGGGTTCCGGGGGAGAAGGTGTAGTGGGCATCAGCAGCGAGCCTACGGTTCGCCACTGACACTGCCCACCGAGTTTTGACCGGGCCGGCCTCCGCCGCTGGTCCTACGACCTGCGCGGACGGGCGGGGCCGCGGGGGAGGTCTTACACCCCATCAGCCGATCGGTTGATGCCGGTCCGAGCGCACCGGCCGATGTGGCGGTGGTCCCCGTACGGCGAGGCTGGAGCCATGTCCGTCATCGACGTCACCGATCTGCGCAAGTCCTACGGGGGCCGTGCGGCCGTCGACGGTGTCTCCTTCACCGTCGAGGAGGGCGAGATCTTCGGCATCCTCGGCCCGAACGGCGCCGGCAAGACCACCACCGTCGAGTGCGTCGAGGGGCTGCGCGTCCCCGACGCGGGCCGCATCCGCGTCACCGGCCTCGACCCCGTCGCCGACCACAAGGAGGTCACCCGCGTCCTCGGTGCCCAGCTCCAGAAGAGCGAACTCCAGCCCAAACTCACCGTCAGGGAGGCCCTGGAGCTGTACGCCGCCTTCTACCCGAAGCCGGCCGACTGGCGTCCGCTCGCCGAACGCCTCGGGCTCACCCCCAAGCTGAACACCCGTTTCGCCAAGCTCTCCGGCGGTCAGAAGCAGCGCCTGTCCATCGCGCTCGCCCTGATCGGCGACCCGAGGATCGTGGTGCTGGACGAACTGACCACGGGCCTCGACCCGCGCGCCCGGCGCGACACCTGGCAGCTCATCGAGGACGTCCGGGCGGGCGGCGTGACCGTCCTGCTGGTCACGCACTTCATGGAGGAGGCGCAGCGCCTCTGCGACCGGATCGCGGTCATCGACAAGGGGCGGGTGGCCGCGCTGGACACCCCGGCCGGACTGATCCGCCGGTCGGCGGGGGCCACCGTCATCAGCTTCACCCCCTCCGCCCCGCTGGACGACGACGACCTCAACGCGCTGCCGGGGCTGGCCTCGGTCCATCGCAAGGACGACCGCCTCACGCTGTCCGGCACCGACGAGACGGTCAACGCCGTCATCACCCTCCTCGCCCGCACCCGCGTCACCGCCCACCAACTGCGCGTCACCGACGCCACGCTGGACGACGCCTTCCTGGACCTCACGGAGGCCACGGCATGAGCACCGACGTCCTCAATACGGCCGTACTGAAGACGGAGATCCGCCTCTTCCGGCGGGAACCCGGCGGAATCTTCTGGATCATGCTCTTCCCCACCCTGCTCCTGGCGGTCCTGGGTTCCATCCCGTCGTTCCGCGAGAGCGACCCGAACCTCGGCGGTCTGCGGCCGGTCGACGCCTATGTGCCGGTGGCCGTCCTGCTCGGACTGATCGTCGGCGGGCTCCAGGGCATGCCGCCGACGATCGCCGGCTACCGGGAGAACGGCATCCTGCGCCGGATGTCCACCACGCCGGTGCGTCCCTCCGCCCTGCTGACCGCGCAGATGCTGGTGGTCGGAGGTGCCGGCCTGCTGTCGGCCCTGGTCACCCTCGCGGTCGGCCGGCTCGCCTTCGACGTGACGCTCCCGGGGCAGCCGCTCGGCTACCTCCTCGCGCTGCTGCTCGCCCTGCTCGCCTCCCTCGCCCTGGGGGCCCTGCTCGCCGCCCTGTCCCGCACGACGAAGATCGCCACCGCGATCGGGTCGACCGCGCTCTTCCCCGCGATGTTCTGCGCGGGCGTGTGGCTGCCGGTGGAGGCCATGCCGGACGTGCTGGGCGACATCGTCGGCTGGACGCCGTTCGGCGCCGCCGCCCGGGCCCTGAACGACGCCGCGGCGGGCGACTGGCCCGGCTGGATCCACCTCGGTGTCCTTGCGGCCTGGACGGTACTGCTCACGGCGGCGGCCTCGCGCTGGTTCCGCTGGGAGTGAGGCCGCCATGACCCACACTGGTGCCATGGCGGACGTGGCGGGAGTGGAACAGCGCTGGGCGACCGTACGCCGCTGGGGGCCGTACGCGATGCTGGGCGTCGGCAGCGTCCTCACCGCCGCCACCATGGACGTGATCGGCATGAGCGCGGCCGAGCGGTACGCCACCGCCGGGCTCGCCACGGCCGTACTGCTGTGGCAGCTGTGGTGGGACCGGCGGTCGGCACGCACCCGGGCCGTCCGGACACCGCTCTCCGCCTGCTACTACCTCGTACGCGGGGTCGCCGCCTTCGCCCTGAGCTGGCTGAACCCGTTCTTCGCCTTCCTCGCCGCGGTCGGCTACTTCGACGCCGACCGTCTGCTGCCGCCCCGGCTGCTGAGGGCCGGCCTGTTCCTCACCGCCGTGACGATCGCCGGCTCCCAGTCCGGCGGGCTGCCCCCGCGCGGACCGCTCGGCTGGGCGGTGTTCGGGGCGCTGCTCGGCGTCCACCTCGGCATGATCGCCGTCTTCGGCCACCTCACCGCCCGCGAGGACGAACGCACCCGTATCCAGGCCGCGACCATCGCCGAACTGGAGCGCACCAACACGGCGTTGCAGCAGGCGCTCGACGAGAACGCCGCCCTGCACGCCCAACTCCTCGTCCAGGCCCGGGAGGCCGGGGTCGCGGACGAGCGCCGTCGGCTGGCCGCCGAGATCCACGACACCCTCGCCCAGGGCCTGACCGGCATCATCGCCCAGCTCCAGGTGGTGGCGAACACCAGGGACGCGGACCTGGCCCGCGCGCACACGGACCGGGCCCTGGCCCTCGCCCGGCACAGCCTCGGCGAGGCCCGCCGCTCCGTGCACAACCTCTCCCCGGTCGACCTCGCCGACGACGGACTGCCGGAGGCGCTGCGGAGGACGGTGACGGAGTGGGGCGAACGGACCGGCGTCCGGGCCGGGTTCACCGTCACCGGCACCATCGAACCCCTGCACGACGAGGTCGCCGCCACCCTCCTGCGCATCGCCCAGGAGGCCCTGTCCAACACCGCCCGGCACGCCGCCGCCGGCCGGGCGGGCGTCACCCTCTCCTTCATGGGCGACGAGGTCACCCTCGACATCCGGGACGACGGCAAGGGATTCGACCGCGGCGCGGTACGGCACCGCACGAGCACCGGCGGCTTCGGCCTCGACGGCATGCGGGCCCGCGCCGAGCGCCTCGCCGGTTCGCTCACCGTCGAGGCGGAACCCGGCCAGGGCACCGCCGTGTCGGCTCGCGTACCGTTGGTCCGCCATGACCGATGACGCCGTGATCTCCCTCCTCATCGTCGACGACCACCCCGTGGTACGCGACGGCCTGCGCGGCATGTTCGAGTCCGAGCCCGGCTTCCGCGTCCTCGGCGAGGCCGCGAACGGCGTGGAGGCGCTGGAGTGGGCCGCCGCGCTCGACCCGGACGTCGTCCTCATGGACCTGCGGATGCCGGGCGGGGGAGGGGTGGACGCCATCCGGGAACTGTCCCGCCGGGGCGCCCGCGCGCGGGTGCTGGTGCTGACCACGTACGACACCGACTCCGACACCATCCCCGCGATCGAGGCGGGCGCCACCGGTTATCTGCTCAAGGACGCGCCCCGCGAGGAGCTCTTCACCGGCGTCCGGGCCGCCGCCCAGGGCCGTACGGTGCTGTCGCCGGCCGTCGCCTCCCGGCTGGTCTCCGCCGTCCGCACACCGAGAACCCCCGGCGGCGAACCCCTCTCCGTCCGGGAACGCGAGGTACTGGTCCTGGTCGCCAGGGGCACCTCCAACCGTGAGATCGCCCGCGAACTCTTCATCAGCGAGGCGACCGTGAAGACCCATCTCACCCACATCTTCGGCAAGCTGGGAGCCAAGGACCGCGCGGCCGCGGTGGCCGTGGCCTACGACCGGGGCATCCTCGGCTGACCTCGGCCCGCCCCACCGGCGGTCAGCTCCGCACCCGCAGCAGCAGCACCGACCGGCCCGGCACCGTGATCCGGGTCCCCGCGCGGTGCTCCACTCCCGGTGGTGCGGTCTGCTCCTCCCGCGCGGTGTCGACGACCACCTCGTACCGCTCGGCCCACGGCGGACCCGGCAGCTCGAACTCCACCGGTGCCTCCCCCGCGTGCAGGACGGCCAGGAAGCTGTCGTCGAGGATCTGGTCCCCGTGCTCGTCCCGCCCCGGGATGTCCCGCCCGGAGAGGTACATGCCGAGCGTGGCGGCCGGCGCGTACCAGTCGCCCTCGGTCATCTCCGCGCCGTGCGGGGTGAACCAGGCCAGGTCGCGCAGCCCGTCCGCGGAGTGCGCGCGGCCGGAGAAGAAGGCCCGGCGGCGCAGCACCGGGTGCCGGTGACGCAGGGCGATCAGCCGGGAGGCCAGCTCGAACAGGGGACGCCAGCCGGGGTCCTCCAGCAGGTCCCAGTCCACCCAGCCGATCTCGTTGTCCTGGCAGTAGGCGTTGTTGTTGCCGCGCTGGGTGCGGCCCATCTCGTCACCCGCGACCAGCATCGGCACGCCCGTCGACAGCAGCAGCGTGGTCAGCAGGTTCCGCAGCTGCCGCCGCCGCAGGGCCCGTACGTCCTCGTCCTCCGTCTCCCCCTCCGCCCCGCAGTTCCAGGAACGGTTGTCGTCCGTGCCGTCCCGGTTGCCCTCGCCGTTCGCCTCGTTGTGCTTGCGCCCGTACGACACCAGGTCGCGCAGGGTGAAACCGTCGTGCGCGGTGACGTAGTTGACCGAGGCGTACGGACGCCGGCCGCCCCAGGCGTACAGGTCGCTGGACCCGGACAGCCGGTAGCCCATCTCCCGCACGTCCGGCAGCGCGTGCCGCCAGAAGTCCCGTACGGCGTCGCGGTACCGGTCGTTCCACTCCGTCCACAGCGGAGGGAACGCGCCCACCTGGTAGCCCCCGGAGCCCACGTCCCACGGCTCGGCGATGAGCTTCACCCGGCGCAGCACCGGGTCCTGGGCGATCACCGCGAGGAACGGGGAGAGCATGTCGACGTCGTGCATCGAACGGGCCAGCGCCGCCGCCAGGTCGAAGCGGAACCCGTCGACGCCCATCTCGGTCACCCAGTAGCGCAGCGAGTCCGTGATCAGACGCAGCACGTGCGGCTGGACCACGTGCAGGGTGTTGCCGCAGCCCGTGTAGTCGGCGTAGCGGCGCGCGTCGGGCTGGAGGCGGTAGTAGCCGCGATTGTCGATGCCCTTCAACGACAGGGTGGGCCCCAGCTCGCCCGCCTCGGCGGTGTGGTTGTAGACCACGTCGAGGATCACCTCGATGCCGGCCGCGTGCAGGGCGCGCACCATCCGCTTGAACTCGCCGACCTGCTGCCCGGTCGTCCCGGAGGCCGCGTAGCCGGAGTGCGGGGCGAAGTAGCCGATCGAGTTGTAGCCCCAGTAGTTGCGCAGTCCACGCCGCAGCAGATGGTCCTCGTGCGCGAACTGGTGCACGGGCAGCAGCTCGACGGCCGTGACGCCCAGCCGCACCAGGTGCTCGACCGCCGCGGGGTGCGCGAGACCGGCGTACGTGCCGCGCAGTTCCTCCGGGACGCCGGGGTGGCGCATCGTGAAGCCGCGCACGTGCAGCTCGTAGATCACCGAGTCCGCCCACGGCGTCTTCGGCCGGTGGTCGTCCGCCCAGTCGTCGTCATCGTGGACGACGACACCCTTGGGGACGTACGGCGCTGAGTCCCGGTCGTCGCGCACGGTGTCCGCGACATGCTGCTCCGGCCAGTCGCGGACGTGCCCGTACACCTCGCCCGGCAGCCCGAAGTCCCCGTCCACCGCGCGGGCGTACGGGTCGAGCAGCAGCTTCGCCGGGTTCCAGCGGGCGCCCGTCCACGGGTCCCAGCGGCCGTGCACCCGGTAGCCGTAGCGCTGCCCCGGCAGCACCCCGGGCACGAAGCCGTGCCAGATCTCGTGCGTCAGCTCGGTGAGCCGGGCCCTGCTCTCCCGGCCCCGCTCGTCGAACAGGCACAGCTCGACGCCCTCCGCCCCGCCCGCCCACAACGCGAAGTTGGTCCCCGCCACCCCGTCCGGACCGACCCGGAACCGGGCGCCCAGCGGCGTCGGCCGGCCCGGCCGCACGGGCACCGTGGGCACGGGCTGCGCCGGCCGCACGCCGTTCACGACGGCGGCCGGACGCCCGTCCCCGGTGGCCCGCTCTCCGGCCACCGCCTCCTGCTCGGCTGCGCTGGACACCTGTCAGCCTCCCGCGGCTCGTGGGGGACGACGGCGGACAGGGGTGTACGGCCCGTTTCATCGGCTCGGCCGCGGCTCCCGGCGCATCGTCCTCCCAAGGTTCTGCCCAGACCGTGCCTCGCACTCACGTTTCCCCCAAGGGCGGCATGGTCGTTTCCCGGAGGTGCGGCCCGTCGTTGGGCACCGCGTGACGTACGTACAAGGGCGCGCACGGCGCGCGAGGGCCGCGCTGGCCGCCGTAGTGACATGGGCAGGACTGCTGGCGGGAGCCGCCGGCTGCACGGCGGACGGCACCGTCGGCGGGGCGTTCGGGCCCCCCGCCCCCGAAGAGGTCATCCGGGTGACGCCCGACGACGGCAGCGAGGACGTACGCCCCGACTCCGGGCTGCGGGTGCGGGTGCCGGACGGGCGGCTGGAGTCGGTGAAGGTCGTCGTGTCGCAGGACGCGCGGGAGTCCCCGGTGCCGGGGCGGATCTCCCGCGACGGGCTGACCTGGAAGCCGGACGACGAACGGCTGGCGCTGGCCGCCAAGTACACCGTCGACGCCGTGGCGTTGGACGGCTCCGGCCGCCGCTCGGCCCGCCACACCACGTTCACCACCTATGTCCCGGAGGAACGCTTCATCGGCTACGTGGCTCCCGAGGACCGTTCCACGGTGGGCACCGGCATGATCGTCTCCCTGGAGTTCAACCGGAAGATCGTGCACCGCGCGGCCGTCGAACGCGCCGTCCGCGTCACCGCCCGCCCGGCCGTCGAGGTCCGCCCGCACTGGTTCGGCGACTCCCGCCTGGACTTCCGCCCCGAGCACTACTGGAAGCCCGGCACCCGGGTCACCGTCGACCTGAACCTGCGGGACGTGGAGGGAGCGCCGGGGGTCTACGGCCTCCAGCGCCGCACCTTCGGCTTCACCGTCGGCCGCAGCCAGGTGTCGGTGGTCGACGCCGCCGACCACACCATGCGGGTGCGGCGGGACGGAGAACTGCTGGCCACCGTGCCCATCACGGCGGGGGCGCGGAAGACGCCCACCTACAACGGCAGGATGGTGATCACCGAGATGCTCGAGGTCACCCGCATGAACGGCGCGACGGTCGGCTTCACCGACGACGACGGCAAGGGCGAGTACGACATCCCCGACGTCCCGCACGCCATCCGGCTGACCAGCTCCGGCACCTTCCTGCACGGCAACTACTGGGCCGACCCGGACGTCTTCGGCAGCACCAACGTCAGCCACGGCTGTGTCGGCCTGCGCGACGCGAAGGGCGGCGGCGCGGACACCCCGGCGGGCTGGTTCTTCGACCGCAGTCTGATCGGCGACGTCGTCGAGGTCGTCAACAGCAAGGACAGGACGGTCGCCCCCGACAACGGCCTCGGCGGCTGGAACATGAACTGGAAGAAATGGAAGGCGGGCAGCGCGGTGAAGTAGCGCGGACGTCAACCCTCGGGCGGACCGTTGAAGTTGGAACGGAACGGTGACAAAACCGCCGCCGGTAACGCCCCTGGCCAGTGGTTATGATGCGCCGAGCGCGCGAGGGGCGCGCGGGGGCGCGGGCCCGGCCAGGGCGTGAGGCCCGCCGAGGGGAGAACAAGTGAACGTGCCGATTTCGGGGGCGTCGGTTGGCGCGCGGGGGCGTGGCGGCAGGAAGCTGGCGGCGCTGGCACTCGGGGTGATGCTGGCGGTGACCGCCTGCGGCGGCGGAGGATCGGAGGGGGGTTCCGGCTCGGGCGACGGCAAGGGCAGGGGCAAGGGCAAGGACTCGACCGCCGCGCAGAGCAAGCAGTCCGAGGCCGTGGTCAGTATCGCGCCGAAGGACGGCGCGAAGTCCGTCGGGACCAGCGGCGCGCTGAAGGTGAACGCGAGCAACGGCAAGCTGACCGAGGTCGTCGTCAAGAACCCGGACGGTGACCGGATCGAGGGAGAGATATCCGGCGACGGCGCCTCCTGGACGCCGTCGACGCACCTGGCCGCCTCCACCAAGTACACGGTGCACGCGGTCGCCAAGGACTCCGAGGGCCGCACCGCCGCCGAGGACTCCAGCTTCACCACGCTGACGCCGAAGAACACCTTCATCGGCACCTTCACCCCCGAGGACGGCTCCAAGGTCGGCGTCGGCATGCCGTTCTCGCTCCGCTTCACCCGGGGCATCACCAAGCCCGAGGACGTCGAGAAGGCCATCCGCATCACCACCGAGCCGGCCGTCGAGGTCGAGGGCCACTGGTTCGGCAACGACCGCCTCGACTTCCGTCCCGAGAAGTACTGGAAGGCCGGCACCAAGGTCACCGTCGACCTCAACCTCGACGGCGTCGAGGGACGCGACGGCGTCTACGGCAAGCAGTCCAAGAAGGTCTCCTTCACCATCGGCCGCGAACAGGTCTCCGTCGTCGACGCCAAGAAGCTCACGATGAAGGTCATGCGGGACGGCAAGGTCGTCAAGACCATCCCGGTCACCACGGGCGCGCCGGGCTACGAGACCTGGAACGGCAAGATGGTCATCAGCGAGAAGCTGACGGTCACCCGGATGAACGGCGACACGGTCGGCTACGGCGGCGAGTACGACATCAAGGACGTCCCGCACGCCATGCGCCTGTCCACCTCCGGCACCTTCATCCACGGCAACTACTGGGGCGGCGACGCCTTCGGCAACCGCAACGCCAGCCACGGCTGCGTCGGACTGCGCGACGTGCGCGGCGGCTGGGACAAGCAGGCGCCGGCCGCGTGGTTCTTCAACAACTCGCTGCTCGGTGACGTCGTCGAGGTCAAGAACTCCAACGACGCCACCATCGCCCCGGACAACGGCCTCAACGGCTGGAACATGTCCTGGGAGAAGTGGAAGGCGTAGCCCTTCGACGGAAGGGACGCCCCTTCCCGACGCGTACGGCCCCGGTGTGCGAGGTACGGCACCGGGGCCGTAGTCGTTGGTCGACCGCACCCCCGGCCGGGCGTGACCGACGGCACCTTCGCCCGCCCCGTTAGTCACCGTTAACCTGCTGGCATGACCGTACATCTGGAAGTCGCCGAGGGCGTCGGCACGCTGCGCCTGGACCGCCCGCCCATGAACGCGCTGGACATCGCCACGCAGGACCGGCTCAAGGAGCTCGCCGAGGAGGCCGCGCGTCGCGAGGACGTGCGCGCCGTCGTGATCTACGGCGGCGAGAAGGTGTTCGCGGCGGGCGCGGACATCAAGGAGATGCAGGCCATGGACCACGCGGCGATGGTCCTGCGCGCCCGTGCCCTCCAGGACTCCTTCACGGCCGTGGCCCGTATCCCCAAGCCGGTCGTGGCCGCAGTCACCGGCTACGCGCTCGGCGGGGGCTGCGAGCTGGCGCTCTGCGCCGACTTCCGCATCGCCGGGGAGAACGCCAAACTGGGCCAGCCCGAGATCCTGCTCGGCCTGATCCCGGGCGCCGGCGGCACCCAGCGCCTGTCCCGGCTGATCGGCCCCTCCAAGGCCAAGGACCTCATCTTCACCGGCCGCCAGGTGCGGGCCGACGAGGCGCTGACGCTCGGCCTGGTGGACCGGGTGGTCCCCGCCGAGGAGGTCCACACGCAGGCGCACGCGTGGGCCGCGAAGCTGGCGCAGGGCCCGGCGATCGCGCTCCGCGCGGCCAAGGAGTCCATCGACACCGGTCTGGAGACGGACATCGACACCGGTCTGGCCGTCGAACGGAACTGGTTCGCGGGCCTGTTCGCCACCGAGGACCGTGAGCGCGGGATGCGCAGCTTCGTGGAGGAGGGCCCGGGCAAGGCGAAGTTCCTCTGAACACGCGCTGAAGTGCCTCCCGGGGCTTGCAATTGACGCGATGTCTGATCCGGGTCCCTCGATGGGGCGGTTTATGGCAGCCTTAGTGCACCCTTAAGCCGTTCGTGTCGAGGGAGCCCGTCGATTGCCCCAGAGCGAGCCGTTTCCGCAGGCAGGAGGGGCTTCCGGCGGCTCCGAAGTGCCGTCGGCATATGCCGGTGGACTGGTGTCGTACGGGGGCGTGCAGGGGGCGTATTCCCCCGGAACGGCCCCGGAGGACCCCTCGGACGGCCATGATGGGGGCATGGCGGGGCTGGAGCGCATGGAACAGCCGCGGGGAGACGGACGCGCGACCGCGTCGCGCTGGTCGCCGACGGTCGAGGACGAACGCGCCCTGAAGGCACTGGAGTTGTTCGGCAACCCGACGGAGGCAGAAGTTCCGCTGCCGTCCCGCCCCGAGTCCGCCGCCACCGCCCGCCGGCTCGTACAGGTGGTCGTCCTGCGGGAGTGGGGCCTCGGCGCCAGGACCGCCGAGGACGCCGTCCTGCTCGTCTCCGAACTGGTCGGCAACGCCGTACGGCACACCGGCGCCCGTGTCTTCGGCCTCCGGCTGCGCCACCGGCGCGGCTGGATCCGCGTCGAGGTCCGCGACCCGTCCCGCGGACTGCCCTGTCTCATGCCCGTCCAGGAGATGGACGTCAGCGGCCGGGGCCTCTTCCTCGTCGACAAACTCGCCGACCGCTGGGGCGTCGACCTGCTGCCCCGGGGCAAGACCACCTGGTTCGAAATGCGGGTCACGGACCGCTGAGGGCCCGTCCCCGCCCGCCTTCGTCAACGGGGAAGGAACAGCGCCTCCGAGCCGACCGGCCGGTATCCGGCCGCCTGGAACGCCCGCATGCTGCGGGCGTTCCCCGGGGAGATCTGCGCCCACACCGGCTCGCCCCCGGCCAGCTGCCGCGCCGCCAGCGCCAGCCGCCGTCCCAGACCCCGGTGCCGTGCCTCCTGCGCCACCTCCACCGCGACCTCCAGCCGCCCGGCGATGCCGCGCCCGAGAACCAGTACGCCCCCGTCCGCCGCCCACACCCGCACGTCGTCACGCCGCCCGAGGGAGCTCGTCACCCGGGGATGGCCGGGGTCGCCGACCTCCTCGAGCGCGAGCGGCGGATCCCCTTCGAGCGCGGGCGCCACCGTCATCACGTCGATCGTGTCCGTCCGCCGCCCCGTGCGCTCCATGAAGGCGGCCAGGAACCGGACGTTCATGGTGGCGGCCAGGGCGTCGCAGTCGGCCGAGGCCAGCGTCCGCCGCACCCACGCGGGGTCCTCGTCGGTGAAGACGACGGAGTGCGCGGTGAACGCCAGCACCCCCGCGTCCCGGCCGGACGGCTGGGCCACCACCGTCGTCCCCCCGTCCGCCGGCGGGAAGACGCCGCGCGCCGCCGCGTCGAGAATGGTCCCCAGAGTCTCCGTCACCCTCGCGCTCCTTGAGTCTCCACCCACTGGAAGGCCCAGACTCGCAGACATGATCGACGACGGCACCGGACTTCTCACCATCGGCGAGCTCGCCCGGGCCACCGGACTGACCGTGCGCACCATCCGCTACTGGTCCGACGAGGGCGCCCTGCCCCCGGTGACCCGCTCGGCGGGCGGCTACCGGCTCTACGACGCCGGCTCCGTCGCCCGCCTGGAGCTGATCCGCACCCTGCGCGAGCTGGGCCTCGGCCTCGACGACGTACGCCGCGTGCTGACCGGTGAGACCACGGTCGCGCGGGTCGCGGCGGCGCACGTGGCCGCGCTGGACGCGCAGATCAGATCGCTGAAGGTGACCCGCGCGGTGCTGTCGACCGTGGCACGACGCGGCTCGACCGCGGAGGAGATGACGCTCATGAACAAGCTGGCCCGACTGTCGGCGGCCGAGCGCGAACGGATCATCGAGGACTTCATGGCGGAGGTCTTCGACGGCATCGACACGGCGGACCCCGACATCCGCACCCGCCTGCGCTTCGCCGCGGCCAACCTGCCCGACGACCCCACGCCCGAGCAGGTGGACGCCTGGGTGGAGCTGGCCGAGCTGATCCAGGACCCGGAGTTCCGGGCGACCATGCGCAGGATGATCGAGTTCAACGCGGCGGACCGGGGGCCCGACGTCCCCGCCGGAAGCTCCCTGTGGTTCATGAGCCGCCTGGTCCGGCTCGCGGGCGAGGCCGTGCGGGAGGGGGTCGCGCCGGAGTCGCCGCGGGCCGCAGGCATCCTGCGCGAGCTGATCGGCGACGCCGACGCCGCCGCCGTCCTGGAACGCCTCTCGGCGGCGACCAACGTACGCCTCGCCCGCTACCGCGAACTCAGCGCGATCGTGAACGGCCTGGAACCGCCGTCGTCGCACGAGGAGCAGTTCGGGTGGGTGGTCGCCGCACTGAGGGCTCAGGTGGGCGGTTAATCTGACCTACGCCAGTTAGACGCACAGTACGAGACGAGGGGCGGATCGGTGGCGGACATCGAGGAAGCGCGCAAGCAGTTCGAGCGGATCGATACGGACGGGGACGGGTTCATCACCGCTGCCGAGTTCAAGAGCGCCCTGGCCCAGGGCGGTGACTGGAACGTCACCGAGGCGGTCGCCGAGGCCGTGATCAAGTCCCGGGACCTCAACGGCGACAAGGTCCTGTCCTTCGACGAGTTCTGGGCCCACCTGAACAAGTAGGTCCGGAATAGCCCGCCCGTCCCGGGGGTTGGTGCCGACCGTGTGGTTCCCGGAGGGAACCGAAGCGGACATCGATCCCCGGAAGGGCGAGGCGAGCGCGAAATGAAGATCGGCATCATCGGTGCGGGCAACATCGGGGGAAACCTCACACGGCGGCTCACGGCCCTCGGCCATGACGTCTCCGTCGCCAACTCCCGCGGACCCGAGACGCTCACCGATCTGGCGGAGGAGACCGGCGCGACACCGGTGCGGGCCGAGGACGCGGCACGCGGCGCCGAGATCGTCGTCGTCACGGTCCCGCTGAAGGCCGTACCGGACCTGCCGTCCGGCCTCTTCGACGAGGCCGCGGACGGTGTGGCCGTCATCGACACCGGCAACTACTACCCCCGGCAGCGCGACGGCAGGATCGCGGGCATCGAGGACGAGGGCCTCACGGAGAGCCGCTGGACGGAACGGCAGATCGGCCACCCCGTGATCAAGGCGTTCAACGGCACGTACGCCCAGGACATCCTGGACCGCCACCGCCCCGCCGGCGACCCCGACCGGCTGGCCGTGCCCGTCGCCGGTGACGACGAGGCGGCCAAGCGGAAGGTCCGGGCCCTGATCGAGGAGCTCGGCTTCGACACCGTGGACGCGGGCGGCATCGACGAGTCCTGGCGCCAGCAGCCCGACACACCCGTCTACGGCCTGCGCGAGGGCACCGAGTCCGTCACCAAGGCACTGGCCGAGGCCTCCCCGGAACGCAAGCCGGAGTTCCGCGGCTAGATCTTCCCTGTTCACACCATCCCTGGCAATCGTTCTCACCTGGTCCAAGGAACCTCCCGGTCGGCTCTCCCTGTGGCGCACTGTGCCCTCGACGAGAGCGCCCTTGAGTGCTGTCCGACGGTCTGGCGTGCGGGAGCGTTACGCATGTTCGACACGGTCGTTGAGTCGAGGAAAGGCAATTGTCGGGGCGTGGTGGCCGGGGGATGGCGTGGAGATTTGCAGGGCGCGTGGGGATGGTTGGTTTTGCGATCGGACATCTGATGCGCACCGGTTCACAAAAGGCCTGTGCGCCGCCCATTACGCGCAACACCGAAGAGGCGGGCGCATGGAACCGATCGGTGCGGCTCGCGCGGTGACGGAACGGCGTATGTGTAAGTTCGACGCATGCGGGAGAGCGGTCTCAGCCAAGGGCCTCTGTACAGGCCACTACCAGCAGCAGAGGAACGGCCGCCCCCTCACGTCACTCCAGCGAAAGCGAGGCAATGGTGCTGTGCAGGCGATGATTGAGCGAGGGGTCATCGAGTGTCTCGGATGCGGTGAAGACAAGGTTCTGTCCGAGTACTCGATGCTCAATTCATCAGGTGCTCCGCGCCCGTATTGCAAGCCGTGCAATGCCGAGCGTGTACGACTTGGGCACTACAACGTGACCAAGGAGTTTATCGACGCGTTGCTGCTGTTGCAGGAGGGCAGGTGCGCGGTGTGCCAGGTTGTCGCCCCAGGGAGAAGGGCTCTGGACATCGATCACGACCACGGATGTTGTCCAGGCAGGCGCAGCTGTGGTGAGTGCGTTCGAGGGCTCGTTTGCAACAACTGCAACATCCACGCTCTGGGGTGGTACGAGGCACTACCACCTGAACTGCGTACCTTTGACCTGCTGAACGGGTATCTCGCAGATCCGCCTGCCAAGCGTCTCCATGTGCAGTTGCTGGCCGGGGCGGGTGACCCATGTTCAGGTGCCCTCGGCCCATTCCTTTAAAGCTGTCTTGCTGGAGAAGTCCGCCACGTTCTTGTCCAGCGGGTCGTCGGTGTACTGGTGGAAGCGCCACTTCGCCTGGATGCGGGGCTTTCCGGCGGTGACGTAGTCGGCGATCCAGAGGCCGTCGCCGGCGTAGGAGGTGGTGTCGACGTTGAGCCAGAAGTGCCTATTGGCATAGAGGATCACTCTGTGATGCGGCCTTAGCTCCTTCACCTTGCGGATGAAGCGGTCCTTCTCCGCGTTGCTCGCGTGCGTCCCCTCGCCGGTCGTCTCCCAGTCGACGGCGAGGAGGTCGCCCCGCCGCTCCGGGGCCTTGCTCACGAAGTACTCGGCCTGGGCCGTGAGGTTGCCCGGCCACAGGAAGTGGTAGAAGCCGACGACCAGACCGGCGTCGCGGGCCGTCTTCGTCTGGGCGGAGAGCTTGGGGTTGGTGTACGAACGGCCCTCCGTCGCCTTGATGAAGACGAAGGACAGACCGTCGGTGTCGTACGAGGACGGCTGGTACGAGCTCACGTCGATGCCACGCAGCATGCGCGCTCCCTGAAGTGCTTGTGGGGGGAGGGGAGTCGCTTGTCTCATTCCCCTCCGTGACCGGGGCGACTCGCCCGCGACGAGGGATTCTTCGACCGTCAACTCCGGTCTCGGACGTCACTTTGGCCCCCCGTGTAACTCCAATGTCGTTTCCCGGTCATGTGCTGGCCACTCCGCCCCGGTCAACTAGGCATATGAATGGCACGTGTTGGCCAATGGGTGGCCCGTGAGGGGAGTGACGTGTTGTTAACCGACGGCGCACCGAGTACGCGCGCCGCATGGCATGCCTCCCGGACCGAGGCGCTCTGCACCCGCGGGCCCCGCTTCGTCACCGGCGCGGACATCGTCCGCATCTCCCGCACCCTCGCCCTGGAGCCGTGGCATGTGACCGAGTCCGCGCCCGCTGCGGCGAGCGATCCGACCGGGATCGTCACGGACGGTGGCCGGCGGCGGGTGAACCTCCGGCTGGCGAACGGCCCGCACGGCTGTCTCTTCCTGCTGCGCACCTCGGGCGGGCTCGGCCACTGCGGGCTCGGCGAGCTCGCCCCCGTGTCGTGCCGGGCGTTCCCCGCGCGGCTGGGGGAGGGCGCCGATCCGGCCGTCGCGAGGGCCGAAAACCCGACGGGCGGGCCGCGCCAGTGGGCCGAGGACGATCTCGACCAGGAGAAGCTGGCGGAGGCCAGGGCGGCCTGGGCGGCGGACCGCGACCACTGGTTCGAGGTGGTCAAGCGGTGGAACGCGCTGACCGAGGACGCCACCGGTGACGACGAGCCCGGCATCCGGGACTTCCAGCGCTACCTCCTGGAGGCGCACGCCGCCCGCGAGGCGGGGACGGCATGGCCCGGGGAGGCGGCGTCGTGAACGGGAGCGGAGTCAATGTCGCCGGCTGCGCGGGCTGCACGGGCGACTGCTGCCGCCGGTACAAGGTCGGGGTGACCGCCGCGGACGTCCGCAGGGTCGCGGCCGGAACGGCCCTGCACCCCGAGGAGTTCGTCACCCTGCTCGAGGACGACTCGGGTTTCCGGCTGAGCCCGGACGGGCCGACCCTCGACCTCTATCTCGTGCGCAGACCGGGGACCGGGGCCTGCGTGTTCCTGATGGAGCTCGATACAGGGAAGGCACGCTGCGGGGTGTACGCCCATCGCCCCCTGGTGTGCAGCAACTTCCCCACGACCCTCGAACGCGGTGCGGTGGGGATCCGTCAGGACACCGTCTGCGGACCGGACTCGTGGAATCTCGCCGCGATGGAACTGACCACGTACCGGCGCGACCTGGAACGCAACCGGGAGGCGTGGGCGGAGCACCGGCGGCTCACCCGGAAGTGGAACGCCGCCGTGCGGAAGGACGGCGGGGAGCGGACCCCCAGGGACCTCTACGACTTCCTCCTCGGCGCGGACCGGACCGGCCGATGAGCCTGCGGAGGAACGACATGGCCGGGCCCGGCGAGGTGGCGGCCCCGCCCGCCCCGGTCGACAAACTCCTGGCCGCCGCCGTCGCCCGGCGCTTCTACCTGGGGCACCGGTCCAAGGTGGAGATCGCCAAGGAGTTCGGCATCAGCCGCTTCAAGGTGGCCCGCCTCCTCGACGCGGCCGTGGCCCACGACATCGTACGGATCGACATCACCGTCCCCGCCGAGATCGACGTGTCCCTGGGGCAGGCGCTGGCCGATCGGTTCGGGCTCCGTCACGGCATCGTTGTCAACCTGGCCGGCGGCGAGGGCGGCGCCGTGACCCCGGCGGACCGGCGCCAGGCCGGCCGCTGGCTCGGAACGGCGGCGGCCCAGTTGCTCACGCGGGTCGCCGAGGCCGGCGACGTCCTCGGGCTGGACGGCAGCCACGCGGTGGACGCGCTCAGCGAGGCGGTGACCCGGCTGCCCCTGTGCGACGTGGTCCAGCTGACCGGCGTGCACGGGCCGGACCTCGCCCATGACGCCGCGGTCGCCGCCGTCCGCCGTACGGCCGCGGCGAGCGGCGGACGGGCCTTCCCCCTCCACACCCCCTTCCTCCTGACCGACGCGGCGACGGCGGCCCTCCTCCGCAGCCAGCCGGCCACCGCCGAGACGCTGGACCAGTTCGCCCGCGTCACCAAGGCCGTCGTGGGGATCGGCGCCTGGGACGCCACGTCCTCGACCGTGTACGACGCCCTGTCGGAGCCGGAGCGGGAGACGCTCCGCGGGATGGGGGCGTGCGCGGAGCTGGCCGGGCACGTCTTCGACGCGGCCGGCCGTGTCCTTCGCACGGAGCTGAACGCGCGCATGATCACCATCGGCGACGCCGAACTCCGTGGCGTCCCCGAGCTGATCGGTGTCGCGAACGGGGGACGCGGCGCCGAGGCGATCCGTGCCGTGCTGAGGTCCGGCCTGCTCACCGGGGTCGTCACCGACGCGACGACCGCGCGCCGCCTGCTCCGGCAGGACGGCCCGGACGGCATGCCGTGGACCGTCCCGTCGCCCCGATCCACCGAATGAGGACAGCAGTGAGCCAGAACAGCACCGACAGCGCCCCGGCCGGGACCGAGCCGGCGGCAACGGTGGAACCGGGCACGGACGGGGAACTCCCGCCCGTACCGGACGACATCCGGGAGGCGGGCCGCCGCGCCCCGGACCACTGGCTGGGGGTGGTCGACCCGATGTGGTCCGGCGAGGGGAGGCCCCCGGACTGGGCGATGCTCGGCCGGTGGCGGTCCGGCCTCGACGGCGAGATCGTCGAATGGCAGGAGAACCCCGAGTACCGGCCGTCGCCCCGTGCGCTCGGCTGGCCCGAACCGGTGGACGAGGTGGACCGCGCCGTCCAGCTCGCGTCGACCGGCTACGGGCCGGGCGAGGCGGTGCCGGCGGCGCTCCTGGGCCGCGAGGTGGCGGTGCTGACGGGGCCGGACGGCGGGCTGCTGAGCGCCGCGGCGACGGACGGCACCCCGGTGGTGCCGCTGTTCACGTCGTCCGTGTTCCTGCACGCCACCGGCGGGTTCGCCTTCGAGGTGGTCACAGTGGACGACCTCGTGCCGCGGCTCCCCGAGGGCCACGCGCTCTATCTGAATCCGTCGGCCGCCGCGAGCATGCTGCTGGAACCCGACGCCGTACGGGATGCGACGCGGGACGGTGAGCGGGGGGACCCGGTGACGGCCACCGGCCGTTCCGTACGGGTGCTGACCGAGGCCGTTCACCCGGTACGGGGGACGGACGCGTGAGCCGCTGGTCGTCCGTCCTGCCGGGCCGGGGCCGCAGACAGGGCACGGGCCGTGACACGGCGAGGCCGGCCGCGGGCCGGGACGGCACCGGACGCCGGGGAGCCGGCGGACCACCGGTCGAGGACGTCGACGGCGTGCTGCTGGTGCGCTCGGTCGAGGACGACTCGTTCCCGCTGGACGTCCTGGCCGAGGTGGCGGGTGCCGTCGGCGTGGAGGAGGACGTCGTCACGGTGATCGTCGGCTCCGCCGCGGGGGGCGGTGCGCCCGACGCCGACCACTGGGCGCGGCTGGGCGTTCTGCTGGACTCCCTCCGCTCCCAGGGCACCGACCGGATACGGCTCGTCATGTCCGGCGCGGGAGACGACCGGCCGGACCGGCCCTGCGTCGCCCGCCGGATCGCCGACGCCTGGGAACTGGAAGTGACCGCGCCGGACGGGGCCGTGCTCATCACCCCCGGCGGCACGCTCTTCGTCCACGGCGACTCCCGCCCGGGGTGCGCCTGGTGGCGCTTCGCGCCCGGTGAGAAACCCCGGAAGCTGGGCCCGCGCGCCCCGGTCCCCGCCTGGGAGGAGGCGCTGGGCCGGGTGCCCACGCGCACGAACGGCGGCTGTGTCGTGGAGCGGATTCCCGCGGGTCTGCTGATCCGCCCGGCCGAGGCCCCCGTCCCCGCCCCCGACGACCTGTGCTTCTCCGTTCCCGTCGACTTCGAGCGGCCCACGGTGCTGGTCGGCGCGCCGCGCGCGGAGGACGTCGCGGCCGACGAGGTGGCGGCCGTGCTCGCCGCGCTGCCCGAGGCGGAGCGCTCCCGCGTCCGGCTCGCGCCGGGTGGCCACCGTGATCTGCTGCGGCTCAGCCAGTCGGTCGCCGATCTGCTGGGCACCGAGACGGAGGTGCTCACGGGCCTGCCGCTGCTCGCCGACCACGCACCGCCCGGGGCGGTGGCCCGGCCGACGCTGGTGGGGCGGGACGGGAGGCCGACCTGGCGGCCGTTCGTCCCGTCCGTGGTCTGCGGGCCCGTCGACGCGGAGGGGAGGGCTCCCGTCCCCCGGCCGGTGGGGAGCCATGCGCCCGACTGGCTGCTCGGCGGCACCGAACCGGGGACCGTACGGCTGACGGACCACTGGCGGGCCACGGTGACCCGTGCCGGGCTCGCCCTGTGGCCGGCGGACGGTCCCCGACCGGGGCCGCTCGGACCGACCGTGGACCCGGACGTGTGCGCCATCGAACTGGGCCTGCCGGGGCAGCCGTTGGACGGCTCCCTGCTGCCCGCGCTGTCCCGGCTGCTGAGTGGCCTCGGGACCGACGTCCGGGCGCGAACCACCCTGCTGGTGCGCGGCCGACTCGTCGGCGGCGACGGCGAACTGCGCCGGCTGGCCGCCGAACACGGCGTACCGGGCATCCGCTACGTCACGGCCAAGCGTCCCTCGCCGATCGGTACCGTCGCCCGCCGCCCGGGTACGGAGTCCGCGACACCCGCGCGGAGGACGGCCGTTCCGGAGGCGGCGACACCGCGCTCTCCGTCCACGTCCACGTCCTCGTCCGTGCTGCCCGCCGTCGGCGGCGACAGCGGGGCGACCCGTGAAGGGCCCGGCGAACGGGCCGGAGGCCGGAAGACGCCGGAGGCAGGAGCGTCCCTCGGGACACGCCCGCCCGGGGGTACGGCGCTCGGTCGCCCCGCGTCGGGAGAGGCGGGGGCGTCGGCTTCTCCTGCGGGAGCGGTGCGTGTGGTCGGCGAGGGCGGGGACGGCGGTGGTGGTGACACCGGGACGGTTGGCGGAGGGCAGTCGGCCCCGACGCGTCCGTCCGGTCGTACGGGGCTAGGTCGCCCCGTGTCGGGAGAGGCGGGGGCGTCGGCGGGCGGGTCGGCTTCCTCTGCGGGAGCGGTGCGTGTGGTCGGCGAGGGCGCAGGCGGCGGTGGTGGTGACACCGGGACGGTCGGCGGGGAGCAGTCGGCCCCGACGCGTCCGTCCGGTCGTACGGTGCCCGGTCGCCCCGCGTTGGGAGAGGCGGGGGCGTCGGCGTCGGCGGGCGGGTCGGCTTCCTCTGCGGGAGCGGTGCGTGTGGTCGGCGAAGGCGCGGGCGGCGGCGGTGGTGGTGACATCGGGACGGTTGGCGGAGGGCAGTCGGCCCCGACGCGTCCGTCCGGTCGTACGGTGCCCGGTCGCCCCGCGTCGCGGGAAGCGGGGGCGCTGGCATCGGCGAGTGCGGTCGGCGAGGGCGCGGACGGCGGCGGTGGTGGTGACACCGGGGCGGTCGGCGGGGGGCAGCCGGCCTCGACGCGTTCGTCCGCCTCGGGGCGCGGTGCGGAACCTGAGCGTGAGACGGGCGGGCCTGGCTCAACAGCCGGAGCGGTGACGGCTGTTGAGCCGGAAGGTGGCGGTGAGGCGCCCGCAGGTGACGGCTCGGGTGGCCCGGAGCCGCACAGCGAGCCGCCGCCGGTGCCGGCACAACGGGCCCGTACCGCCGCGGCACCCGCGCCTGCGGCAGCGGTCCCGAGCCCTCCGCCGAAGGTTCCGCACCTCCCGTTCGTTCCGGGGCATGTCAGCGGGGCCGCCGAGCGTGCCGCGTTCCGGGACTTCGCGGCGGGCGCCTGGGAGGGGCACGCCGCGGCCGTGTCCCGGATGCTCACCCGGATGCCCGCGCTGCGCGGCCACGAACTGGAGGCGGCGCGCACCGATCTCGTCGCCGCGCACGCCTACCTCACGACCGTGGAGGGGCCGTTGCACCACCGCGAGCTGATCCGGGACCTGCGCACCGGCGAGGGGCGGCTGCTGCCCTACGCCGGCTGTCTGGCGTCCGCCCTGCGGCGGCTGCCGTCCTACCGGGGCGTGGCGTTGCGCGGCGGGGACGCCGCCGGCCCCGAACCCGGGGTCGGCACGCTGCTGCACGACCCCGGGCCGGTCAGCACCCTGGCCGGAACCGCGCCGCTCCCCGCCGGAGCCGCCGTGCGCTATGCGATCTGGTCCGTCACCGGGCGCAAGGTGCGGCAACTGCTCGACCGGCCCGCCGGCTCCCCGGAGGCGGACGAGGAGATCGTCTTCGTGCCGGGGACCGGCTTCCGGGTGCTGGGGGTACGGACCGTGCCCGCCGGCCCGCCCGTGGTGCTGCTGCGCGAGCTCCCCGGGAACGCCACCGCCTACATGGACGGATCGGAAGAACTGAGCGGCCTGGACCTCAAGGCACTCGGGCACCTCGAGGACGCGCTGACCAAGGGGTTCCGCGCGGGGGAGGGCCGGGGCTGGCCGGAGCGCTGTTCCGGGCCGGTGGGCCAGGACGGGTAGCGAGGGGACCGCACGCACCACCGAGCACGCGCAGGACCGACACCACCACCGATCACGTGCACAGTCCGAGGAGAATGATGGCAAGCAGTCAGACACAGTCCTCCCCCGACGGGCCGGAGCGAGAAGGGGCGTCCGTCCGCAGGGCGGTCTCCCTGGGGCCGGCCGCCGCGGCCGACCCGGGCCTGATGCCGACACCGGCCGCACGCCCCTCCGCCACGCCGGGCCGGAACGAGACCGAGGGACGGAACGAGGAAGAGGAAGCGGCACGACCGGCCCCGGACACCTCGGAGAACGCGACGGCCCCGGTACGCCCCGCAACGGCGAGCGGGACGGCGGAGGGGCCGGCCGCCGCCGCACTCCGGCGACCGGAGCCGGACGCCGAGGCGTCGGCGGACGGAGCCGCCGAGGGCGGCGCCACGGCGGGCACCGGCGGTACGGCGGCCTCGGGCGGCGCCGACGAACCGCCGTCCGGGAACCCGAAGAAGCCCCTGCTCGCCGCCGCCGGCATCGCGGGCGTCGTCCTCCTCGCGGTACCGCTGCTGATCTGGGCCACGGACGACTCGGAGAAGAAGAAGACGGACCACGTGGAGGTGGCCGCCGGCTCCGACACGCTGCTCGACGAGGAGCCCCTGGAGGCGCCGAAGGGCGAGTACGCCCCGGCGGAGCCCACCCCGGAGCCGTCGACCAAGAAGCCGTCCGCCAAGCCGGCCCCCGTCGTCAAGGCGCCGCCGCCCACGCCGAGTTCGACTCCCTCCCGCGAGCCGGAGAAGACGGCGGAGGCCGAGGTGGTGAAGGAGCACCGGCCCCCGAAGCTGCCGCCCAACACCGCCGCCTACGCCGTCCAGCGGCTCGCCGCGTCGAACCCCGGCCGGCACATCTGCTACCGGGTCCATGTGAAGGGCTCCGGCTGGACCGCCCCGGTGTGCGACGGGGCCACCGCCGGACACGTGGGCAAGGGACGGCCCATCACGGCCATGAACATCGCGGTGTCCGGAACGAAGCGGGTGAACGGCAACGAGTTCGTCCAGAAGGACGGATGGACGACCAAGTGGTCGGGCGCGGCCGACGGGGTCGACCTGGTCCTGGGCAGCGCCGCCGCGAACGCGCCCAGCCTCAGTGGCTTCACCATCGGTGTCGAGGCGGGCAACGTCTGCCAGAACCACAAGCTCGGCGAGCGTGACTGGGGCGGCCTGGCGTGCGAGTCGCCCGAGGGCTGGATCTTCGGCGGCTCCACGGAACCCCAGCTCTGGCTGGAGGCCGTCAAGTTCACCGTGTGAGGGACGCGGCGCGGTGAACGCCCGTCGGCACCGGCCGGCGGGCGTTCACCCTCACGGACTACAGGGCCGACTGGTGCCGCCGCGCGGGCGGCAGGTCCTCGGGCAGCAGCGTGGTGAGGTCGGCGAGGGTGGGCGACGGCAGTGCGCCCAGCCGACGGGCCTGGCTCGTCATCATCGACTCCAGCAACTGCCGGGCCAGCCGGGCGTTGCCGAAGGACCGGTCGCGCGGAATGGCGTCCACGTGGGCGCGCAGTGCTTCGAGGGTGTCCTCGGCGCACTCGTACCCGGAGGAGGCGGCGTGCCGGGACACGATGGTGACGAGTTCGTCGGTGCTGTAGTCCTCGAAGTGCACGAACTTGGAGAACCGGGACGTCAGTCCGGGGTTGGAGGCGAGGAAGCGCTCCATCTCCCCGGTGTATCCGGCGACGACGACCACGATCTCGTCGCGGTGGTCCTCCATGAGTTTCAGCAGGGTGTCCACGGCCTCGCGGCCGAAGTCGTTGGACGATCCCTCGGGGGTGAGGGTGTACGCCTCGTCGATGAACAGCACACCGCCGAGCGCGCTGGTGAAGACGTCCTTGGTGCGCTGGGCGGTGTGGCCGACGTACTGGCCCACCAGGTCCGCCCGCGCCACCTCCACCAGGGTGTCGCGGGGGAGCACCCCCAGCGAGTGCAGGAGCCTGGCGTACAGCCGGGCGACGGTGGTCTTGCCGGTGCCGGGCGGTCCGCTGAAGACCAGGTGGTTGCTGATCCGGGGCGCGGGCAGTCCGGCCGCGATCCGCTGTCTGGCGTTGGTGAGCAGGCTGACCAGGTCGGCGACTTCCCGCTTCACGGCTCCGAGTCCCACCATGGCGGTGAGCTCGGTCATCGGATCGGCCGCGTCGTCGGTGTCCTGGGCCGTCCCGCCGACGGCCGCCGCCTCCGCGTCCCCGACGTCCTGCGGCAGCAGCAGGGTGAGGTCGTTCTCCGCCGGGTCGGTCATCGCCGCGAGCCGGAACGCCTGCCGGTCCACCATGTCCTCGAACACGGCGCGGGCGGCCCGGCCGTTGCCGAAGGACGCGTCGCGCGTCATCTGCTCGAAGCGCACGGCCAGGGCCTCACGGGTCAGCGGCCCGAGTTCGAACTGGTGCTGGGCGCACATGCTCTCGGTGATGGTCACCAGCTCCTCCACCGCGTAGTTGCCGAACTCGATGGTGCGGGTGAAGCGGGAGGCGAGACCCGGGTTGGCGGACAGGAACGACTCCATCTGCTCGGAGTAGCCGGCCGCCACCACCACGACGTCGTCGCGGTGGTCCTCCATGAGTTTCAGCAGGGTGTCCACGGCTTCGCGGCCGAAGTCGTTGGAGGTGCCCTCCACGGTGAGGGTGTACGCCTCGTCGATGAAGAGCACGCCGCCCAGCGCGCTGGTGAACGCCTCGGTGGTCTTGATGGCCGTACCGCCGATGACCTGGGCGACCAGATCGGCGCGGGCGACCTCGACGAGATGTCCGCTGCGCAGGACGCCCAGGTCGGCCAGGATGCTCCCGTAGAGGCGGGCGACGGTCGTCTTGCCGGTGCCGGGCGGCCCGGCGAAGATCAGATGCCGGCTCATCGACGGGACCGGCATGCCGAGCCGGCGACGGCGCTCCGCGAGCTGGTTCAGGTTGACCAGCGTGTTCACCTGGTGCTTGACGTTGTCGAGGCCGATGAGCGCCTCCAGTTCGGCCAGCGGGCCCTCGGGCTTGTGCTCCTTGCCGGGCCCGCCCGGGGTCCCGTCCTCGCCGGCCGGCTCGGCACCCTCGCCCCAGCTGTCCGGCAGGCCGTTGTCCGCACTCGTCAGCAGTTCGACCGAGAGCCGTTCGCTCGCGCGGCTCTGGCGCAGGCCCGCGCCCCGGTTGTCGCGCACCACGCACCGGGTGACGTCGACCGGTTCGGCGCTGTCGACCCGTACGCCGTCGCCCGTACTGCCGGTGATCTCGCAGGAGGTGAGGGTGGCCCGGCCGCCGCGCGACACCTGGACGCCGTGGGCCCTGGAGCCGGTCACCCGGACCCGGTCCAGGGTGATCTCCGCACCGTCCCGCACGCTCACCCCCGCGTCGGCGCTGTCGCTGATCGCGCAGTCCCGCAGGGTGCCCCGGCCGCGTTCGCCCACGACGAGACCCGAGCGCGCCGCGGAGTTCAGTACGGTGTCGCTGATCTCGGGGTCGGAGTCGTCGTCGATGCTGAGCGCGCTGCCGCCGGCGGACTCGATCTCGCAGTGCTCCACCCGGCCGCGGCTGTCGTCGGTGAACTCGATGCCGTGGCCGCCCGCCCCGGTGACCCGGGCGTGGCGCAGCAGGGGATTGGCGGCGGAGCGGACCGAGATGCCGACGCCCGCCGCGTCCAGCACCTCCAGGCGGTCGAACTCGGCCGTGGAGTCGTCCGCGAGGAGCACCGCCCCGGCGGTGTCGGCGCAGTCGGTCACCGTGGTGTCCCGCAGCAGTGGGGCGCTGCCCTCGACGACGCGGACGGCGGCCTCGGTGGAGCCGTGGAAGGCGCAGCCCTCCAGGGTTCCGCGGGAGCGGTCCAGGACGAGCAGTCCGCTGCTCTTGGTGCGCCGGGTGGCGCACCGGTTCAGCAGCGGGTCGGCTCCGCCGGAGATGACGACGGCGCTCTGCGCGATGGTCTCGAAGGACGTCTCCTCGATCTCCGGCCGGGACATGCTGGTCACGAGCAGACCCACCGACGTGTGGTGGACGGTGCACCGCACCACCCGCGTCGAGCTGTGGCCCTCCAGGGCGATGGCGGGCTTGTCGGTGCCGGAGATGTCGCAGCCCTCCACGATGCCCCGGGCCTCGCCGCTCGCCAGGACACCGTTGGCCCGGGCGCCCCGGATGCGGCAGTCGCGGACGAGCGGGCCGGCCGTCTCGCCGATGACCACGGCGGACGTGCCGAAGTTCTCGAAGACGCAGTCCTCGACGATGCTCTCGGTCTCCGAGGAGTCGACGAGTCCGGCGCCGCCGGGGTTGCTGATCCGGCAGCCGCGGGCGGCCAGCGAGCCCTTGCCGCGGACCAGCAGCGCCGTCCATCCGGCACCGGTCACGGTGCAGCCGTCGAGGGCGGCCTGGCCGGCCGGTACGTCGACGACCGCCGCCTCCTTGTCGCGGCCCCGGACGGTCAGGGCGTTGAGCATCACGGCGTCGGCCATGAGCGTGACGGCGGAACCGCTGCGCGGACAGAGCTCGACGGTGCCCGGTTCGCCGTCGCCGACGATCGTCACCCGGTGCCGGATGACGAGGTTCTCGGCGTAGCGGCCGGGACGGACCCGGATCACCGCCCCGGTGCGGGCCTGGGCCAGTGCCTCACCGATCGTCTGGAAGCCGTCCGACCGTTCCGGGCCGACCGTGAGTATTTGGCGTGCCACGCCTCGAACCTCCTTGTGCCGCTGTGTTGTTGGCGTTGTGCGCCGTACATGTTGTGTGCATATCATGCGCGGTATGCGGAATGTCGTGAAACGCGGGTGTACGGGCTTCGTGCTGGCGGTCGCCGTGACCCTGCCGGTCACCGGCGGACCGGCCGTCGCCGCCCCGGTCGCCCCGTCGGCGAGTCCCGGGGCCGACGATCCGGGGGCCACGCTGCTGCCCCCGCTGCCCGTCCGCCTCGGCGAGGGCAACGCCTGCACCGGCGCCTCGGAGCAGACGGCCACCGGGGCCGCCTGGTCGCAGTCGGCGCTCGGACTGTCCCGGGCCCAGCGGATCTCCCGGGGCGGCGGGGTGACCGTCGCGGTGGTCGACACCGGGGTCGCCTCCGGGGTCTCCAGCCTGTCCGGCCGGGTGGAGTCCGTCGGCGGGGCGGACGAGGACTGCGTGGGCCACGGCACCTTCGCCGCGGGGCTCATCGCCGCGGCGCCCGAGACGGGCAGCGGCATCACCGGGGTCGCCCCGGAGGCGGAGATCCTCGCGCTTCCGGGGACCGACGACCGGGGGGTGCCCTCTGCGGAACGGGTCGCCCAGGGCATCCGGACGGCCGCGGACCGGGGCGCGCGGGTCATCTACGTCGGCCAGGCCCTGCGTACCGGCAGGGCCGAACTGACCGCCGCCGTCGCCCATGCCGCGCGGCGCGACGCACTGGTGGTCGCCCCCGCGGCTCCGGACGCCGTGCCCCGCGAGGAGCTCGGGCCGGACGGTGAGATGCCCGAGGGCCCGTACTGGCCGGCCGCCGTCTCCGGCGCACTGGCCGTCGTGGACTTCGGGCCCAGCGGCGTACGGCAGAAGAACGCGCCGCCCGCCCACGAGCCCGACCTGTCGGCGCCCGGCAGCGGGATGGTCAGCGTCGGGCCCAAGGGCTCCGGCCACTACATCGGTTCCGGCGCCTCGCTGGCGGCGGCGGGTGTCGCGGGGGCCGCCGCGCTCGTCCGCGCGTACCGCCCCGAGCTGACCGCGGAGGAGACCGCGCAGCAACTGCTCGCCACCGCCTACCCGTCGGACACGCCCCGCCTCGACCCGTACGCCGCCCTGTCCCTGATCCAGGAGAAGACCGAGCCGACCGCCCCCGACCCCGCCCCGGCCCAGCTCCCACCCCCGCCGGACCCCACCTCCACCAACCGCTCCCTGACGATCGCCGCGACAGCCCTGACGACCGTCCTCCTGATAGCGGCCCTGGCCGCAGTCCTCCCTAGAGGCCGAGCCCGAAACTGGCGCCCCCCTACCACCCCGTAGCCCACCACCGGCGCCCGCCCCGGCTCCCGCGCCCGCGCCCGCCCCGGCTCCCGCCCCGGCTCCCGCGCCCGCGCCCGCCCCGGCTCCCGCGCCGGCTGCCGGGCACGCTCGCGCTTCCGTTCCCGCGCTGGCTGCCGGGCCCGCGCCCGCGCCGGCTCCCGCCCCGGCTGCCGCGTCCGCTCCCGCGCTGGCTCTCGCGCCGGCTGCCGGGCACGCTCGCGCTTCCGTTCCCGCGCTGGTTGCCGGGCCCGCGCCCGCGCCGACTCCCGCGCCGGCTGCCGGGCCCGCTCCCGCTCCCGTTTCCGTTCCCGCTGCCGGGCACGCTCGCTTTTTCGTTCCCGCGGGCAGTCGTGCCGCTGGGGCGATGGGGGTCCCCCCGCTCGAGCGAAGCCGAGAGTGGGGGAGGGTGGGCGCGACGGCACCCCGCAAGCGCCGGGCCGCGCGAACACCCCCCGGCCGGCACCAGCACGCACGACGCGTCACGACGCATCCACCAGCCCCGTCTGCACCTGCAGAGTCTTCCGACGGGCAATCCGAACCGCCCGCCCAGGAATCAGCTCCCGCCCCTTCACACTCCCGAACAGATACCCCTCACTCGGCGGACAGGACATCAGCAGCCCAGGCGTATTGACCTCCTGCAACCGCCGCAGCAACGACTCGTTGAGCCCACGCCCCGCCCCCGCCGACGACCGCGCCACCACCAGGTGCAGCCCCACCTCGTGCCCCAGCGCGAGATGGTCGAGCAGCGGCGCGAACGGCTGCGCCATGGGCCCGCTGCCGACCATGTCGTAGTCGTCGACCAGGATGAACAGCCGAGGCCCCTGCCACCAGTCGGCCAGCCGCATCCGCGACGGGGCGATGTCCTCCCCGGGAACCCGCTGCTTGACCGCCCGCGCCGCCCCGTCCACGAGCTCCCGCAGCATGTCCAGGGACACCGCGTGGCCGAGCCGGTACGCCTCGGGGACGCTCTCCACCAACTCCCGCCGGTAGTCCACCGTCATGATGCGCGCCTCCGCGGGCGTGTACCGCTCGGTGATCCCCCGAGCGACCAGCCGCAGCAGATTCGTCTTGCCGCTCTCGCTGTCGCCCACCACGATCATGTGCGGATTCTCGGTGAAGTCGTGCCACACCGGGGCGAGTTCGTTCTCGTCCAGACCGATCGCGATCCGCAGCCCGTGCTCGCCCTCCGGCTCCGGGAGCTCCCCGACCGGCAGGCTGGACGGCAGCATCCGCACGCGGGGCGCGGCCGGCCCCGTCCAGCTCTCGCCGATCGCGGAGACCAGCCCCGCGACCCCCTCGGCGAGGTCGTCGGCGTCCTCCACCCCGTCGACGCGCGGCAGCGCCGACAGATAGTGCAGCTTCTCGGAGGTCAGCCCCCGCCCCGCGCTGCGCGGGATCGTCGCCGCCTTGCGGGAGTCGATCTGGGAGTCCATCGGGTCACCCATCCGCAGCTCAAGGCGGGTCCCGGTCTGGTCGCGCACCGAGGACGACAGCTCCACCCAGCGGGCGGTGGTGACCAGCAGGTGGACGCCGTAGTTGAGCCCGCGGGCGGCCAGCGCGTTGAACGTCGGAATGTGCCGGTCGAAGTCCTGGCGCACCGTGGCCCAGCCGTCGATGGCCAGGAAGACGTCCCCGTGCGGCTCGTCGGCGAACTCGCCCGCCGCGCGCCGCCTGCGGTAGGTGGCCATGGAGTCGATGCCGTGCTCCAGGAAGAACCGCTCCCGCCTGCTGAGCAGGGTGGTGACCTCCGCGATCGTACGGCCCACCCGCTCGGTGTCGACCCGGGCCGCCACCCCGCTCACATGGGGCAGCTCATCGAGCGCGGCGAGCGTGCCGCCGCCGAAGTCGAGGCAGTAGAACTGCACTTCACGCGGTGTGTGGGTGAGGGCCAGCGCGGTGATCAGGGTCCGCAGCAGGGTGCTCTTGCCGCTCTGCGGACCCCCGGCGATCGCCACATGGCCCCCGGCCGCCGACAGGTCCACCGTCAGCAGGTCGCGCAGCTGGTCGAACGGCCGGTCCACCACGCCCACCGGCACGGTGAGCTGCCCCCGCAGCGGCCAGTCCGCCGTGGTCAGCCCATACCGCGGATCGGGCGCCAGCGGTGGCAGGATCTGGTCCAGGGTGGCCGGCCGGCCCAGCGGCGGCAGCCAGACCTGGTGGGCGGGCGGCCCCGAGCCGCGCAGCCGGTCCAGCGCCACCGACAGCAGGGTCTCGCCCGTGCCGTCCCCCTCGCCGTCCGGCTCCGGCTCCGTCTCGTCGGGCTCACCCGTGAGGTCCGGGTCGGCCGGCGCCCGCGGCACCACCCACTCCGCCGTCCACGGCACCACCTGACGCGCCACCTGCGCCTGCACGACGGCCCGGCGCCGCTGGTACGGCCCCGAGACGTACGCGGCGCGGAACCGGGTCAGCGCGTCGACACCGCTCTTGAGGAAACCGGCACCAGGCTGCGCGGGCAGCTCGTAGGCGTCCGGCACCCCCAGCACACCCCGGCTCTCCATCGCCGAGAAGGTCCGCAGACCGATCCGGTACGACAGATGGCTCTCCAACTGGTGCATACGGCCCTCGTCCAGCCGCTGCGAGGCCAGCAGCAGATGGACCCCGAGACTCCGCCCGAGCCGGCCGATCATCACGAACAGCTCCATGAAGTCGCGGTGCGAGGCGAGCAGTTCGCTGAACTCGTCGACCACGACGAACAGGCTGGGCAGCGGCTGCAACGGCGCCCCGGACTGCCGGGCCTTCTCGTACTCCAGCGCGGAGGTGTAGTTCCCGGCCGCCCGCAGCAGCTCCTGGCGCCGGATCAGCTCGCCGTGCAGGGCGTCCTGCATGCGCGCCACCAGCGCCACCTCGTCCGCCAGGTTGGTGATCACCGCCGAGGTGTGCGGCAGCTCGTCCAGGCCGAGGAAGGTGGCGCCGCCCTTGAAGTCGACGAGGACGAAGTTCAGCGTCTCCGAGGAGTTGGTGAGGGCGAGGGCCAGCACCAGGGTGCGCAGCAGTTCGCTCTTGCCGGAGCCGGTGGCGCCGATGAGCATGCCGTGCGGCCCCGTGCCGCCTTGCGCGGACTCCTTGATGTCCAGCTCCACCGGCCTGCCCTCGCCGCTGACCGCGATCGGCACCCTCAGCCGGGCACTGCCGGTGTACCGCTCCCAGAGGGTGGCCGGCTCGTGCCGGTGCAGATCGGGGATGTTCAGCAGCGACGTCAGCTCGACGTCGTTGGCGAGCGGCTTGGAGTCGTCGCCGCCCACACTCATCCGGTACGGCGCGAGCAGCCGGGCGAGGGCCAGCGCCCCCACCGTGCCCAGCGCGTCGGGACGGCCGAGCGGCGTCGACTGCTCCTTGCGGTCGCGGTCGGTGCGCACCAGTGCGACGCCGTCCTCGTCCACCTCCAGGCGCAGCGTGGTCCGGCCCGGCTTCCACGCGAGGGCCTCCGACAGGTCCAGCACCACCGCGTTGCGGAACCCGTACCCGTCGAAGCGGTGCCCCGCGGGCACCGTGCAGCCGTCGATCACGACGATCGTGTACGGCTCCTCGCGCCCCGGGACCGCGTCGGGGTCGGCGCCCGGCCGCTCCAGGAACTCGGCGCCGAGCAGGTTCTCCAGCTCGTTGAAGGCCGACGCGATCATCCGGGCCGGCCCGGCGCCGTCCTCCTCGTGCCGGTGCAGGCTGTGCGGGAGCCACTTCGCCCACTCCCACTCCGCGCGGCGCTCGTCCGAGACGCAGAGCGCGATCCACAGGTCGTCGGGGGAGTGGAAGACCGCCAGTTGGCCGAGCAGGGCGCGCACCAGGGCCCGTATCCGCTCCTCGTCCCCCCGGAACAGCACCTTCGACCAGGCGCGCAGATAGATCGCGATGGGCTGGTCCCGGACCGTGGAGTAGGCCCGGGTGAAGCTGCGGAGCGCGTGCGCGGACAGCGGTTCGAGGTCCTCGACCGGCTTCGTCGACAGCGGAGTCAGTTTCAGCGCCAGCCGCTGGTCGCCGACGCCCATCCGGACCTCGGCGAAGTCCTCGTCGGACGCCCGGCGTTCCCACAGCCGGGTGCTGCGCACCAGCGACGACAGCGCGTCGGGCTCGGGATGACGCCAGGCGAGGGCGCGCTGCTGGTCGACGATGGACGACCGCACCATGCGCCGGGTCTGCCGCAGATAGCGCAGATAGTCACGGCGTTCGCCCTTCATCCGCTGCTTGCGCTCGGCGTTGCGGCGCATGACCTGGCCCAGCATCATCCCCGCCGACGCGACCACCATCACACCGAGCGCGATGTAGATGAACCCACCGCTGTCCCGGCTCATCCCCGGGCGCATGAACATCAGCATCATGGACACCGACATCAGCGCCATCGGCAGATACGTCCACACCGCGGAACTGTCCGGCACGACTTCCGGAAGCGTCGGCGGCTCCTGGAGACTCAGTTCCCCCGACGGCATTTCCGGGCCTTTGCGGCGGGCCGGCCTGCGGAACAGGATCACGCTCAACGAATGTCCTCCTCAACGATTTCGGAAGGATTCCGCGGAAACGTCGCGGGAAAGTTCCGAAGTCCGCCCGCGCACCGGTTCGCCCGAAGTCCGGTGCCGCGAAAGCGAGATGTTACGGTCGCAATGAGCCAGCGTCCGGCGGGACGGCAGCGGGTAAATTTCCGCCGGGTTGTGGAAAGCTGAACTCTTGAGTGGTGTTGCGAAAAGGCCCGGCGTGCGGTCAAACTCGTCGGGCGCGTGCCCCGTCCGACGTTCCGTCGCGTTCCGCGACCGACCGGCGCCGCTGCCACCTTCCAGCCACCGCGTATCCCGTGGTCCGCCAGAAAGCGTGAACCCGAAACCCATGACTGAAACCCAGGCGGCAAGCCTGTGCCGCGTCACCGTACGTGCTCCGGCCAGGACCGTCGACCTGGCCGTGCCGTCCGACGTCCCCGTCGCCGATCTGCTGCCCACTGTGATCGGTTACGGAGGGGACGATCTGGAGGAATCCGGCCTGGAACACGGCGGTTGGGTACTGCAACGCCTCGGCGGCCCACCGCTCGACCCCGAGAGTACCCTGGACTCCCTCGGTCTGCGGGACGGCGAGGAACTTCACTTGCGGCCACGCGCCGACGCGCTGCCCGAAGTGCACATCGACGACCTGGTCGACGGCATCTCCACCAGCATGAACGCCAGGCCGCACGGCTGGAGCGCGGAGGCCGGGCGGCGGCTGCTGCGCGGACTGGCCGTGGCCACCCTCACGTTGGGCCTGGTACTGCTGGCCATGCCCGGGACGGAGGGCTGGGTGCGGGCGGTCGCCGCCTCGGCCGCCGGGATGCTGCTGCTCGCCGGGGCGGGCTCCGCCACCCGCGCCGTCGGGGACGCGGGAGCCGGTTCGGCGCTCGGCCTGATGGCGGCCCCCTACTTCGCCCTGGCCGGCTGGCTGCTGCCCGGCGGGGAGCTGGGCGGCCCCGACGGCGAAGCCGTCCTCGGCGCACGGCTGCTGGCGGCGTCCGCCGCCGGCGGCGCGGGAGCGATCCTCGCCCTGGCGGCGGTCGGCGTGTACCCGGCGCTGTTCATGGGCGTGGGCTGCGTCGCCGTGGCGGGGGCCCTCGGCGCCACCCTGATCATCCTGGAACTGGCGCCGGAGCAGGCGGCCGGCGTGGTGGCGGTCGTGGTGGTCCTGTTCGGCGGCTTCGTGCCCTCCCTGTCCTTCCGGCTGGCCGGCATGCGGATGCCGCCGCTGCCGACCAACGTCCAGCAGCTGCAACAGGGCATCGACCCCTACCCGTCCTCGGACGTCGAGGTGAGGTCCACGCTGGCCGACGGCTGGATGACCGCCTTCTACGGCGCCATCGGCCTGATCTGTCTGCCCTGCCTGGTGGCACTCGCCGCCGAGCCGGGCCTCGCCGAGATCCTCACCGTGGTGGCCCTGTCGCTGCTCCTGCTGCTGCACAGCCGGGGGCTGGGGAACGTCTGGCAGCGGCTGGCGCTGACCACCGCCGGGGCCTGGGGCGTGGTGCTGCTGCTGTTCGGCGCCGCGCTCGCCCTCGACCCGGCGGACCGGCTGACCCTGACGGCCGGCCTGATGGGGCTGGCGGCCGCGATCACCATCGCCTCGTGGACCGTGCCCGGCCGGCGGCTCGTGCCGTACTGGGGCCGCGCCGCCGAGCTGCTGCACTCACTCGCCGCCATCAGCATCCTGCCGCTGACGCTCTGGTCGATGGGCGTCTACGGATGGCTCCGCGGCATCAACGGCTGAACCCGGGAGAACCGCCACCATGCACAGCAAGCGCGACCAAGTACAGGCGCACCTCTTCATCATGGGCCGGCTCGCCTCGGCCATGCTGCGCGCCGAGCCGGACGCCCCGGAGAGCCCGCTCGGCAGAACCAACCGCGGTGCCGCGATCGGCGTGATCATCGCCGTGCTGGTGTGCGCCGGGGCCTTCGTCTTCGGGCTCATCAGGCCCGGCGGCAACGACTCGTGGCGTTCGGGCGAGAAGCTGGTCGTCGACAAGCAGACCGGCGCCCGCTACCTGTACCTGGACGGGCGGCTGCGCCCGGTGCGCAACTACGCGTCGGCCCGGCTGGTCGCCGGCGGCGACGTCGGCGTCACGACGGTGGGCACGTCCTCGCTGGCCGGTACGCCGCACGGGACGCCGATCGGTATCCCGGGCGGGCCCGAGGCGCTGCCGGGCGCCGGGGACCTGGACCGCACCCCCTGGCTGGTGTGCTCCGGCGTCCGCCCCAGGACGACGGGCGTGGTCACGGCGACCACCACGCTCGCCCTCGGCACCGAAGCGCCGCAGGACGTACCCGGCGGCAAGCAACTGAGCCAGGGCGAGGGTCTGTTGGTCACCGGGCCGGACAAGGCCACGTATCTGCTGTGGCAGGGCAGCCGGCTGCGCCTGGACGAGCGGGCGAACGCCGCCGAGGCCCTCGGCTACGGGAGCGTCACCCCGCGTCCCGTGTCAGCGGCCTTCCTGGACGCCTTCCCGCTGGGCCCGGACCTGGCCCCCGCCGAGGTCCCCGGCCGGGGCGAGGAGGGCCCCGAACTGGCGGGGCGGAGC
This sequence comes from Streptomyces sp. NPDC031111, assembly GCF_055570675.1. Lineage (NCBI taxonomy): Bacteria > Bacillati > Actinomycetota > Actinomycetes > Kitasatosporales > Streptomycetaceae > Streptomyces > Streptomyces sp. NPDC031111. The sequence goes on along the minus strand of NZ_JBVIGS010000007.1, from coordinate 79,930 downwards.
ACCAGGATCGGACAGCTCTTCCGGGTCGACGTGCCCGGCTCCGACCCCCGCTACCACCTGCTCACCCGGGAGGGTCTCGTCCCCCTCACGGCCACCGGGGCGACCCTCCTGCTGGGCGATCCGCGGACGCGCGAGAAGGCGTACGACGGTGACGCCGCGACCGTGGCGACGCTCGGCGCGGACACGCTGACCGAGCACCTCGCGCCGAACTCCGCTAGTGGCGGGGCGGGTTCGGCGGGACTGCCCGCGAAGCCGCCGACGGCGGTCACGGCCGGCGCCGGTTCCGTGGCCTGCGCCGCGGTCGACTCCGCGGACACCGGTGTGCGGGTGGGCGCGTCGGTGCTGCCGGAGAGCGCGCTGCCCGAACCCGTGCAGGAACCGGCTCCCGACGTCGAACCCGGCTGCCTGAAGGTCGACGCCATCGCGGTACGGGCCGGGAAGGGCGCGCTGGTCAGGGCGTTGAGCGCGAGCGGCAGCGCACTGGGCGACACCACCTACCTGGTGACCGACGAGGGCGTGAAGTACCGGTTGTTGTCCCAGGAGGGGGTGAAGGCGCTGGGCTACGAGGGCGTCCCGGAGCGGACGATGCCGTCCCCGATGCTGGCCATGCTGCCCAGCGGCCCGGACCTGACCCCGGAAGCGGCGTCCTCGGGCGAGGCGCGGGTGACGCTGCGGTGCCCGCGGAAATAGCGGGCGAGAGGGAACACTCGGCCCCGCCGGGGGATCGCCCGCCAGGGGAAACTTTTGGATTTCACTCGGTCACCTCGCGTTCAGCCGGGAGCCCGGCCGCGCGGCGACGGACGGCGAGGATGCCCGATCTGTCCGGCTGCCTTTACATCGTTGCTCACATGAGCGCGTAAATTCACTGGGAAATGCTCACTTGAGCGTCCGGAATTGTGGTGCGGGAGTGACGCACGGGTTCGGTGGGCAATTGCCAAACAAGTTGCAGCCTGCATAGCATCTGGCCACCCCATGACCCGGCGAACCAGTCGTGACGCAGGGACACTTCGTCTGCCCACGGAGTGCGGTGGGGGCCGCAGATCGGTGATTTTCGCCGAAAGGGAGTTCTCTCATGGCGATGCAGCAGTCGGAAGAACAGTCGACCCGCAACGGGATCATGGCGCTGGAACAGGCCTTCAGCGGTGTTCAGCGCTGTCAGCAGGACGTCCAGTCCACGGCGCAGACCCTCGCCTCGAATTACGGGGGCGCGGACGGCGGGAAGTACAAGCAGTTGCTGGAGCAGTGGGACGGGCACGTCGACACCATCCTGATCAACCTGGACCGCATGGTCGACGAGCTCAACGGCACCCTCCGGGAGCACGGTCTGGTGCAGGGCTCCACGAGTGACGCGATCGACGCCGAGTACTCGCGCTCGACCGCAGTGTTCGACGAGCTCAACGGCACCAACACGTCGGCGTCCTGATTCCCGGCAAACCAGGAACCACCGCTCTGCGGCCCCGGCCCGCCCACCGGCCGACGCCGCGCATCTCACCGTAACGCGTACTCTCTCCCGGCGAATCGAGGACTGCGATGGACTTCTCCGACGGCTATATCTACGTCGACTACAACCATGCCGAAGGCGCGGCGGACGACATGGTCAGCCAGTCCCAGGCGATCATGAGCATTCTCGCCAACCTCGAGATGGAACTGGCCGAGCTCCGCAACAGCTGGATCGGTGACGACAAGGACGTCTACAGCGAAGTGCAGGCGGCGTGGGACCAGGCCGTCGAGAACATCAAGAACCTGCTCGCCAACCACTCCGGCCTGCTCACCGAGATCTCCTCCAACTACCGCTACACGGAGCAGAACCTCTCGCAGCGGTGGGGCGACATCCGGATCGGCAGCCGCTGACGCCGGCCGGTGACGGAAGGGTGATGACGTGGCCGTCACGGTCCTCGACAGTGAATTCCTGAAGCAGTTCATCAAGAACCACATCGATGAATTCAGGACGGAACTGGAGAACATCCTCAAGGACGACCCGCACGCCGGACGGGCGATCTCGTTCCTCGTCGACAGCATGTCGGACACCACGATCGACTCCTCGAAGCCACTCGTCATCGGCCTCATGGCGGGTGAGAACAACTCGGTCGGCGGGGGCGATCTGAACAAGGTCATCCAGCAGGGCGCGACCGAGGTCGAGCGGATCCTGGAGGCGCAGGGAATCCTCTTCGAGGACCTCGAGCAGGCGATGTGGGACACGATCGACCTCCTGGCCAAGGGCCAGGGCAAGAACCTCGAGAACATCACCGCTGACGAGTTCATGGACATCTTCGAGGACGTCGACACCGACCTCGAGAATCCGGGCGGTGCTACCGAGGACGAAGACTAGGGCGGCGGAGCTCGGCGATGGCCAACCCCGAGGACAACAACAACGACAACTGGAAAAAGGCAGTTGACATGCTCACCGGCTATTTGCTGCCGGATCGCAAAACGTTGTTCGACACTCTGAAGGGTAACGACGACATCCCGCTGATCCACGTCCGGCTGGACAAGGAAGGCGGGCCGGGCTACTCGTCCGGTTTCATTTCGCCGAGCGGGTGGAAGACGCACAACACCGACTACACCATTCCGTTCTACGCCCCCAGTGGCGATTCGACGGAGGTGTCAGACGGGAGCTACCTCTACCAGTACCGGGCGTACATCACCTTCCTCGCGTCCGGTCAGGACGCTCCGCCGGGCGGGGACGACGTCATCCCCGGCTACACGAAGACCAGCGAGGTCCTGAAGGACAAGGGCGGCTGGAACAAGGAGGGCGAGAAGCTCGACTGGGACACCAACCCCCTGGTCCAGTACATCTACGGCTCCAAGGCCGCCCTCGCGCAGCTGACCATGTGGCCGTACTCCACCCACGGTTTCGAGAACCGTGGCATCCCCGTGTACGACGACGCCTACGTCGATCTGCGGTCCTTCACGGAGGCGGCCAAGGCGTTCGACCGGGTGGTCAAGTTCTTCGAGGACGGCGCGGTCACCGTCGGCAAGTGGGACACCGAGAACATCGGTGAGGGCAGCGACTCCTGGGACGGCAACTCGGCCGGCATCTTCAAGGAGCTCATCCACAAGCTGGCACGGAACTACGAGGGGTACGCCGACCAGCTCAACGGCAAGGGCGGCGAGGGCTCCGAGGTCACCATCGACGACGTGACGGTGACCTCGGAGCCGGCCCGTGCCCTGGCCAAGGCCCAGCAGACCATCCTCACCCAGGCGCAGAACCTCTACGACGCCTGGGAGGCGTGGAAGCCCGAGAGCAATCCGCAGCGCTGGCTCTACGACATGCTCCAGGACGCCCGACTGACCCTCTTCGACACGCAGTTCGACAAGACGGACATCGAGACGGTGTCCAGCGGCTCGGGGATGGCCACCACCTGGCACAACTACGTGGTGTCGACGGCGGGCTTCAAGTACGACATCGAAATCGAGGGCAAGTCGTACGGCCCGCCGAAGGAGATGTCGACCTGGAAGGCGATCGCCGACGAGGCGGTGCGCCGGTGGGAACAGTCCGTACAGGACTGGCTCAGCACGGCGGGCGCCACGGCCATCGTCGAGATCCACAATGCCTTCAAGACCGCGGAGAAGGCCTTCGACACCAGCATCACCGACAGGGACGACCGGCCCCTCTCGGAGATCTCCGCCGAGGCGGAGGCGGAGGCCGCGAAGGACAAGGCCGAGGCGGACGCGGCCGCGGCGAAGGCCGAAGCCGACAAGGCGAAGGCGGACGCCGAAGCGGCGGCGGCCGCGGCGAAGGCCGAAGCGGACAAGGAGAAGGCGGAAGCCAAGACGGAGGCCGAGAAGGAGAAGGCGGAGGCCAAGGCCGAGCGGGACGCCGAGAAGGCGGCGGCCGAGAAGGAGAAGGCCGAAGCCAAGGCGGAAGCGGAGAAGGAGAAGGCCGAGGCCAAGGCGGAGGCCGAGAAGGAGAAGGCGGAGGCCAAGGCCGAGCGGGACGCCGAGAAGGCGGCGGCCGAGAAGGAGAAGGCCGAAGCCAAGGCGGAAGCCGAGAAGGAGAAGGCCGAGGCCAAGGCCGAACAGCAGGCCGCCAAGGAAGAGGCCGCGAAGGAGAAGGCGGCGGCCAAGCAGGAGGCCGACGAGCAGCGGGCCTTCATCCTCGCGCAGAACCAGAAGGCGCAGGACGAGGCCAAGAAGGAACGCGAACGCGCCCTGGCCCAGAACGAGGCCGACCGCGCCGAGGCCAAGGCCGAACAGCAGGCCGCCAAGGAAGAGGCCGCCAAGGAGAAGGCGGAGGCCAAGGCCGAGCAGGAAGCCGCGAAGGCGGAGGCCGAGAAGGAGAAGGAAGCGGCCAAGGCGGAAGCCGAGAAGGAGAAGGCGGAGGCCGAGGCCGAGCAGCAGGCGGCCAAGGAAGAGGCCGCCAAGGAGAAGGCCGCCGCCAAGGCGGAGCAGGAAGCCGCGAAGGCGGAGGCCGAGCGGGAGCAGGAGCAGGCCAAGGCCGAAGCGGCGGCCGAGAAGGAAGCCGCCAAGCAGGAGCAGGCCCAGGCCAAGGCCGAGGCGAAAGCCGAGCAGGAGGCGGCCCGGGCCCAGTACGAGCAGGACAGGGAAGCCGCCAAGCAGGAGCAGGAAGACGCCAGGGCGGACGCGGAGGCGCAGCAGGAGCAGGCCCGTCGCGAGGCCCTCCAGGAGAAGCAGCAGGCCAGGCTGGAGGCCGAACAGGCCAAGGCCGACGCGCAGGAGCAGTACGACCAGCAGAAGGCCGAAGCCCGGGCCGAGCGCGAAGCCGCCGAACGGGAGGCCGACCGCCAGGAGGCGGAGGCGCGGCGGGAGTACCAGCAGGAGAAGGCCGCCGCCCAGGAACAGCGCGAGCAGGCGCGGGAAGAGGCCGAGCAGGACCGGGCGGAGGCGCGCCGGGAGTACGACCGTGAGATAGCCGCCGGCGCCGACGAGAACGCGGCCCGGCAGGAGTACGAGGACCGGCTCGCGGAGATCGACCGGGCCGAACGCGAGGCCGTCGACCGGGCGGACGCCGCCGAGCGGGAGGCCCGGAGCGAGTACGAACAGGAGAAGGCCGCCGCCCAGGAGGAGCGGGACCAGGCGCGCACGGAGGCGGAACAGGCCCGGAAGGACGCCAGGGCCGAGTACGACCAGCGCATGGGCGACATCCAGGCCGAGTACGACCGGATCAACGCCGACCAGAAGAACATCGACGAACTGATCCGCCAGCGCGTCGCGGACCTCCCCGAGCCCCCCGACCTCTCCGCCTACAACCCCGGTGGCGGATCGCCCGGTTCGGCGTACTCCTCCGCCTTCAACGACAACCTCTACAACCAGGACGACCTCGCCTCGGCGCTGGGCCGTCCCCAGGGCGGCGACGCGATGGCGGGCGCCACCGCCGACGGCACCGGCACGGGAGCCGGATCGCCCGGCATGTACCCGCCGATGATGCGGGGCGCCGGAGGCGAGGCCGGCGGCAGCTCCGGCGAGCGCACCAGGAACGTGATCGAGTCCACCGTCGGCCGGCCGGGCAGGGTGGCGCCCCCCACGCCGACCACCGACGAGGAGGAGCACCGGGTCGCCCCCCGGGGGACGCAGACCAGCAGCAGTACGCCCTTCATGCCGCCCATGGGACCCATGGGCGGGGCCGGGGACGGCAGGCCGCAGACGGAGAGCGGGGACAGGGAGCGGACCACGTGGCTCGCCGAGGACGAGGACGTGTGGGGCACCGACGAGGGCGGCGCGCCCCAGGCACTGGGCCGCTGACAGGGAGGACACCGAGTTGAGTCAGTCGATGGAGGACCGCGTGGCCCAGGCGATGGCCCACCTCAAGGCGGCGGAGCGGGCCGCGGCCTCGGCGCGGGCCGAGCTGGACGCGGCCTCGGTCACCGCGCGCTCGGCGGACCGTTCGGTCCGGGTCAGCGTCGGTGCGAAGGGTGAACTGACGAGCCTGGAGTTCCTCGACGGCAAGTACCGCACCATGGCGGCCGCCCAGTTGTCCGCGGCCGTACTGGAGGCCACGAACAAGGCGCGGGCCGAGATGGCCCGCCGGGTCGTCGACACGCTCGACCCGCTGACCAGGATGACCGCACGGGGCGCCGCCCCCGAGCGGATGGGGGTCGACTGGAAGTCGATCTTCGGCTCGCTGCTCAGCGAGACGTCCGTGACGAAGGGGCCGACGGCGATGAGCCGGCTCCGCGACGAGATCGTCGAGGACGAGGACTCCGCCGTCCCGCCCGGGACCCGCGACACGGATGACCGACGACAGGAACGCCAGGAGGGCGCGTAGCCATGGCCGGTAACTACTCCGCCGACATCCAGGCGATCCTCCAGGGTTCCCGGCACCTCGCCGACGCGGTCCGGTACGGCGACGCGCTGCTGCCCGGATTCGAGAAGGGCTGCGCCGCGTACGCGGGCTGGTGGGGCGAGGAGGGCGGCGACGACGAGTTCGCCAACGCGGTCGGATATCAGGTCCGGCTGGAGCAGGAGCAGGTGGCGGCCACGATCACGTCGATCACCGGGGGATTCCTGGCGCTGGTCGACGCGGTCGCCGCAGAGGCCGACCATGTGCAGCGGCCGCAGAACCAGGCGCTGGACGACATCGGGGCGCACGACACGGACGGCGAAAACAGGCGCTGAATGGCGATCACCTTCCCGGACGGCTTCCGGGAGTTCGTCGAGGTCTGGGTGGGCGCCAACGTCGCCACCGGCAACGAGGACCTGGGGTTCGCCAGCCGCGAGCCCTACTACACCGCGGCCGACGACGTCATGGCGCTGTCCGACGCGATGAAGGGAGCGATCTCCACCGCGGGCAACTCGCTCCCGCCGGAGATCGCCAAAGAGTTCGTCGCCGCGATGAAGCTCTTCGTCGACGACAACGGCCAGAACCACCTTCAGAAGTTCGCCGACGAACTCCGGGACATCGGCTCCCGGCAGGTGGACCGCTCGATGAAGCTCGCCGAGGGCAAGTACCAGATCCTCATCGAGTTCATCATCATGAACATCGAGCTGGCTCTGATCGCCGCGCTGGCCGTCTTCACCGGCGGTACGTCCCTCACCGAGATCGCCATCCAGAAGGCGCGCACCGGACTCGCCATTCTGCTGATCCTCCAGCGGCTGGGCCGCGCCGTCCCCACACCCCTCTCGGTGCTGCTGGAGGCCATCCAGGAGGCGTTCGTCACCTTCGCCGCGCAGCTGATCTCGATGACCGCGCCGGACGATCCCGACCGCCGGCGCACCCACTTCGACTGGAAGGACATCGGGCAGTCGGCGGTCGCCGGTGCCTTCGCCGGACTCTTCGGCGGGATCTTCTCCCAGTTCGCCGACCCGATCGTCCGCAACATCTTCAAGAACAACAACACGTGGAAGGAGGTGTTCGACCTGCCCCTCGCCTTCGTCAACGAGGGGCAGGCGGAAACCTTCGCGGAGGCCTTCACCAGCCTCATCTTCCTGGGCACGTTCGCCCTCAATCCCGCGACGTTCCTGAGCGCCGGACTCAGCGGCCTCGTCTTCGAAGCGGCCTCCACCGGCGCGGAGTACGGCGGAAAGTTCCTGTACGACAAGTTCTTCCGGAACCTGGACTTCGGCCCCGACGACATCAACCACTCGACGGGCGGGGGTGGTTACGGGAAGACGGACGACACCACGTACGAGACCCCGTACAACACGCCGAACAACATCACGTACAACACCCCGAACGACTACACGGCCGGACCCCGGCCCAGCCCCCGGACGTTCTCCACCGTCGACACCACCGACTCCTGGGACAACCCCTCCGACACCTACGACCACACCAGCGACCACACCTTCGACACGGCGTCCTCCGTCGGTGATACGAGCGACGTCGAATCGATCTTCAGCGACAGCAGCGACATCAGCGATGTTTCCTCCGTCTCGGATTACGGCTCCGACCACGGCTCCGACTACGACGCCGGCGGCCTGGTCAACGGGGGAACCGGTGCCCCGACCGGCCCGGGGGCGCTGGGCGGGGTCAAACCGTCGTACTCCACCACGCCCACCAGCACGGACGCCTACGGGAACGCCTACGGGGACCCCACCGTGGACGACGTGGACAACACGGTTCCGGAGCCGGAGTCCAACCTGGACCCGGACACCGTCTTCTCCACCCTCAACCCCCCGGCGACCACGACACCGGGCACCGACTGGACCGCCGACACGGACAACGGGCTGCCGACGAACATGCCCTCCACCGTCGGCTCCTCCGCCCCGGGACTGCCCCCGACCCAGACGGGCGGCAACACCTTCGCGCCGGACGAGTCCGAGCGGCAGTGGTCGACGAACGACAGCGAGACCTCCGAGGACATCCCCGAGGGCGTCCCCGAGGACCTCTCCGACGACACCCCCAGGGACACCTCCAGAACGCCGGAGACGTCGAGGACGCCCGAGACGTCGAGGACGCCCGAGACCCCGCACGCGCCGGACCGGCGGGACCAGCGCGCCCCGCAGGAGCCCCTCGCGCCCCCCGCCACCACCCCCGCACCCACCACGTCCCCCGCCCCGGCATCCTCCGCGCCGAACACCACCCCGCAGCACCGGCCGCAGACCGTCCCGCCCGGCGAGACCGCCCCCACCCCCGCGAACGCCGACCCCGTCACCACGGAAGACCCGGCCGTCAGCTCCCAGCCGTCGCCCTCGGACACCGGGACCCCGGCCGACACCCGCACGCCCAAGTCCGCGGAGCCGCCGGCCGCATCGGATGTGCCGCCGCCGTACCGGCCCGTCCGGACCGAGTCCGAGGAACTGCCGGTCACCGCCGACCCGCTGGAGCCGGCCCCGGCCGTCTCCCGCGAGGTGCCGTTCGTACCGCCCGGCACCGTCGACGGGATGCCGCTCAGCTCGCAGGCGCCCGCGGAGACACCGGTCGGCCCCGCCGGCCCCTCCTCCCCGTCCGACTCGCCCGGTTCCCCGGACTCGGTCGACATGATCATGGACTGGGAGGACGACGCGGACAGCGAGGACGACGGTACGGGCACCGACGCCCTCCACCACCAGGTGCTGACGGGCGCGTTCGGCCCCGGCATCGAGACGAACCGGATCTACCCCGCCCTCCGCGACGCCCTCACCCACCTCGACCAGCTCCGCCAGGCCGATCCCGCCCTGCGCGACGGCCCGCTCGACCTGGACGCCCTGACCCGCCGCGTACTGCTCCTGGACCCGGCCGCCCCGGTGACCGACGCGCAGCGCGGCGAGTTGTTCCGGGTGGCGACGGACCCGGCGGTGGAGTCGGCGGGCAGTCTGGCGGCGCTCGCCGCGTTCCACCTCCAGCTGCGGGGCGTACTGTCCGGCACGCGCGCGATGACCGCCCCCGGCGGCGCTGTCCGTGGCCGCAACTGGACGAACGCCCCGATCCCCGACCTGGACCTCGCCCACACCGGAAAGGCGGTCCGACAGCCCAACGGCGCCCTGGGCCGCGGCGATGTGAACACCGCTCCCTGGCACCGTCCCGGCGAGCCGGAGCCGTACGTCGTGATGGCCGAGGGCGACCACCGGCGGATCGTCGTACGCGGCTACGACGGCGCCCCGCGTCAGGTCCCGATCGACGTGTTCGCCGAACTGCTGGCCCTCGACCCGCAGTTGGCCGGGTTGCCGCCGGACACCCCCGTGGTGCTGCTCGTTCCCGACGCCGGTGCCCGGGGCCTGGATCTGCCGCGCCGGGCGGCGGACCGGATCGGCAGGGACGTCTGGTCGGCCAACGGCACCGTGAAGGTGTCCCCGCAGCAGGACCCGTCCCAGCCGTACGTCGTCTCCCTGCTGTTCGGAGAGGGGCTGCCCCGCGCCGACTGGATCCGCAGCACCCCCGGTCAGGTGCTCGACCCCGCCGAGTACGAGAACGCCCCGGCCTGGGAGCACGAGCTGCGGTCCCACAGCGTCGTCACCGAACGCGGCACCACCGTCGGCAGAGGCGTGTTCCAGGACTCCGAGGCCCCGCGCAGGATGGAGGCGCTGCGACTTGCCACGGAGTCGTCGGAGCTGTGGCACTACAACCCGGTGACCGGGGAGTCGGAACTGGACGACGAGCCCGTCCCGTTCGCCGGCAAACCGTTGTACGCCTTCAGCGCGCACGGCAAGTCCGGCGCGACCCGGGTACCGACCATGACCGACCCGGGCCACCACTCCCGGCAGCGGGAGACCGGCGGGATGCTCAAGCGGCGTCCGAGCCTCGCGCAGCTGCCCCGGGAGCACGCCGTCCTGATGGAGGCGTGCTCGAGCGCGACGCCGCCGGGTGTGGTTCGCACCTGCAGGGGCATCGACGACACCTTCGTCCCGGATCCGCTGGCGGTCGTCAGCGAGAGCCAGCACGTGGCCAACGAGACCGGGCGCACCGTGTACGGCGGCACCCACATGGTCAGCTTCGCGGTCCTGCCGGACGGGAAGTTCGTCCACCGCATGTACACGGACTCGCGGGGGCGGCGCGGCAAGTGGGTGGAGCACCGGCCGGAACCCGCCGGCGCTCTGCTGGACGACCGCGCCCGCGCGGCGGGCCTGCACACCGACCCGGAGGGACCGGCCTCGGAGGAGATCCGTGAGCGGACGCTGCGACTCGTCCGCGCGCTGCGGCTGACGTTCGGGGTGGCGATCGAGGACGACAGCCGCTACGGCGAACTCCTCGCCGGGATCGGCGCGCTGGAGACCATGCGCGCGGCCGACCCGCTCCTGCGTGACCTCGGCCCGTTCAGCATGGACCTGTTCGAGCGCGCCGCCCACGCGCACCAGCAGGGCACTCCGGGCCCCGACGCCTACCGCGCGCTGCTCGACCGGGCCACCGACGCGGTACGCGGACGACCGGGCATCGTACTCTCCGACTTCGTCGCCCTGCCCCACGTCACCGCCGCCGCGCAGCGGCTGGGCGGCCTCCCGGACCAGGACCTGGACGCCGAGGGCGCCCGCGTCCTGCGCCTCGACGACGGCCCCGCGGCCGTCGGGGAGCCCGAGCGGGCCCGGCTGTTCTGGGCGACGGTGAAGGCCCTCGAATGGGAAGGCCGGACCCCCGACCCGGACGCCCTGACCGGCAGGATCCTGCATCTGGAGCGGCCGGACCCGTCCCGGCGGCCCGAGCTGCTCGACCTGGTCGCGCAGGCGGCGGCCGTCGGTGTCGACGTGGACGACCCGACCGAACTGGGCGCCTTCCACCTGGAGACCCTGGGCGCCCTCGCGCCGGAGACCAGGCTGCTCGACCTCAACGGCGTGCCCACCGGACGCCGTTGGGCCCCGACCCCGCCGAACGCGACCACGACCACGGCCACCGACCGTGTCGTCGTCGCGGCCCCGAAACAGGGCGGCGGCTACCAGGCCGTGGCGCAGGAACGCCCGCCGTGGACCGCCCCCGACCGGTCACCCGGCTACCTGGTGTGGGCGGGCGGCGGCCGGGACCACCTCCTCATGAATCTGCCCGGCGGCTTCCGCGCCCGGGTGCCCTACGACGAGGTCGCCGCGCTGCTGGCCCGCGACCCGGTGCTCAACACCCTCCCGCAGGAGACCACGGACATCGTCCTGGCCGTCCCGAAGGCCGCCCCGGCGGCATCCACCGGACCGACCGCCGACGGCACCCCGGACACCGATCCGCGGGCCGTCGTCAGCGCCGGGACCGGTCGTGCCGTGTGGGCCTCGCAGGGCAGCGTGAGCCTGGCCCCGGCCGGCCCCTCGCGGCCGTACGTCCCCTCCCTGCTGCCGAGCGCGCCGGGGCGTCCCGCGGCGGCCGACTGGTCGGCCGTCCGGCCCGGCGACACCGGAGCGAACGACATCACGTTCGCGGACGGCCCCGCGACCGGGCCGCCGCCCGCCGCTCTCGCCGACCTGCTGGATCCCGGACCGGCCGGCGGGCTCGACGTGCCGCTGCCGAGCCTGGACGCCGTGCTGGCCGGCCCCGACGCCTCGTTGCCGGACCACCTGGACGACGCCTTGTTCGCGGACCCGGCCGACGAGCCGGACCCGCAGGAGGCCAGGTACCGGGAACTGCTGGCGGACGTGTACGGCCCCGACGCCCTGTCCGGCCCCCTGTACCCCGAGCTCCTCGACGCCATCACGCGCCTGGACCGGCTCCGCACGACCGACCCGCTGCTGGACCTCGGCCCGCTCGACCTGGACGCGGTGGCCCGCCGGGTGCTGCTCCTGGACGTGACCACTGCGGTGACCGGCGCCCACCGCAGCGCCCTCCTGGCGGCGGCGGGTCACCAGGCGGCGCGGTCGGCGACCGGCCTGGCCACCCTGGCGGCGATCCATCTGCGCGGCCAGGGCGCGCTGTCACCCAGCACCGCCCTGTCCACGGGCCCCGGCGGGCGCGCCCGCGGCCGCGACTGGACCCACGGCACCGACGGGCTCCCCGACCTGGACCTCACCCGTACGGGCAGCGACGGACCCGAGACCGACGGCGGCCTGTTGCCCGGCGACATGGGGACCGCGCCCTGGCATCGGCCGGGTGGCCCGGAGCCGTACGTCCTGAGGGCGGACGGCGACCGCGACCATGTCGTCGTGCGCGGCTTCGACGGCGCCCCGCGCGAGGTGCCGTACGACGTCTTCGCCGAACTGCTCGCCCTCGACCCGGAGCTGAGCGGACTCCCGGCGGACGTGCCGGTGCTGCTGCTCGTCTCCGACGCCGGCGCGGGAGGTCTGGAGCCGCCGCGACGGCTGGCGGACCGGATCGGCCGGGACGTCTGGTCGGCCAACGGCGCTGTGGGCGTGGCCCAAGGGCCCGACGGAACCGCCTCCCACCCCTACGCGGTGGCGCTGCGGAGCGGCCGGCGCGCCGACCGCACCGACTGGATCCGCAGCTCTCCCGGCCTGCTGCCCGACCCCGCTGAGTCCGCCGACGCCCCCTACTGGGAACAGGACCTCCAGTCCCACACCATCGTCACCGACGACGGGCCGATCGGCAGGGCCGTGTTCCGGGACGGCGAACGCGTACGACTGCTGCCGGGGATCCGGCACGCGGCGACGGCCACGGAGCTCTACCACGTCAACCGGCTGGACGGGACGTGGACCAAGGACGACCGGCCCGTCCCGTTCGCGGGCAAGCCGGTGTACGTCTGGGCCGCGCACGGCCTGCCCGGCGAGACGGCGCTGCCGACCCGGTCGAACCCCCGCCACCGGAAACGGGAGCGGGCCACGGGCGGCATGCTCAGGCGCCGTCCGAGCCTGGCGCGGCTCCCCAAGGACCACGCCATCCTGATGCAGGAGTGCTTCGCCGCGACACCGCCGGGCCTCACCCGCAGGCGCAGACTCGTCACGGACACCTTCGTCCCCGACCCGTTGGCCGACGTCAGCCAGAGCCAGCACGTGGCCAACGAGACCGGCCGGACCGTCTACGGCGCCACCCAGGAGGTCGGCTTCAAGCAGTGGGACGACGGCCACGTCTCCCACTTCATGATCACGGACTCGCGAGGCCGGCGCGGAGAGTGGGTGGAGCACCGGCCGGAACCCACCGGCGCCCTGCTGGACGACCGCGCCCGCGCGGCGGGCCTGCACACCGACCCGGAGGGACCGGCCTCGGAGGAGATCCGTGAGCGGACGCTGCGACTCGTCCGCGCGCTGCGGCTGACGTTCGGGGTGGCGATCGAGGACGACAGCCGCTACGGCGAACTCCTCGCGGGGATCGGCGCGCTGGAGACCTTGCGGGCGTCCGACCCGGCGCTGCGCGACGTCGTGCCGTTCAGCCTGGACCTGCTCGAGCGCGCGGCCCGCGAGATCCTCGCGACGGAGCACGGCGACCCGGACACCGAACCGGGACCCGACGCCTACCGGGACCTGCTCGCCAGGGCCGTCGACGCCGTGCGCCTGAACCCCGGCGCCGTGCTCACCGACTTCGTGACCCTGCCGCACGTGACCACCGTGGCCGAGGGGCTGAACGGTCTCACGGACGAGGAAGTGGACGCCGAGGCCGCCCATGTCCTGGGGCTGGACCCGGACCGGGCGGACATCGGGGCGCCCGAGCGGGCACGCCTGTTCTGGGCGACCGTGAGGACCCTGGAATGGGAGAGCAGGACCCCCGACCCGGAGGCCCTCACCGGCAGGGTGCTGCACCTGGACCGGCCGGACCCGTCCCGGCTGTCCGATCTCCTGGAGCTGGTGGCGCGGGCGGCGTCCGTCGGCGTGGACGTGGACGACCCGACCGCGTTGGCCGCCTTCCACCTGGAGACCCTGGGCGCCCTCGCGCCGGACACCCAGCTGTTCGACGAAGCGGGCGCCCCGGCCGGCCGGAGCTGGGTGCGGGGAGCGCCGGGCGCGGCGGTGGACGTCGGCACCGCCCTCGTCATGGCGGCGACACCGGACGGCGGCCACCGTCCGCTGCGCCGGGCGAAGATGCCCTGGACCGCCGACACCACCAGGCCCGCCCCGTACCTGGTGCGGGGCGATGCCGGGCCGGACCATCTGACCATGGAACTGCCCGGCGGATTCCGCGCCAAGGTCCCCTACGAGGAGCTCGCCGAACTCCTCGCGGTGGACCCGTCGCTGAACGACTTCCCGCGCCAGGCCGACATCGTCCTCGCCTCCACGAGCACGACCACGACCCCGACGGACCCGGGGACCACCGACCGGCGGGCCCTCCTCGGCGCCGGCACCGCTCGCCGCGTATGGACCTCACCGGGGCCCGTGGGTCTGCTCGCGCAGAGCGACCCGTCGAGGCCGCACGTCCTCTCCCTGCTCCCCATGGCGGACGGCCGGCGTCAGCAGGCCGACGACTGGTCGGCCGTCAGCCCGGCCCCCGCGTCCCCGGCGAACACCCCCATACCGCCCACCATGGCCGCGACGACCGGCGGCGTGACCGCGACCGCTCCCGGCCCGTCGTCCCCGGACGCCCCGCGTCTCGACCGCACCCTGGCGCCCCCGCCGAGGCGCCGCGCCCCGGCCCGGTTCCCGGACGGCAGGCGGATGCCCGCGTACGTCGACGACCTCCCGTCGCTGCTGCCGTCCCGGCTGACCGCCGCCGAGCTCGAACAACTCCTCGCCAATCCGAGCACGTTCGGTCAGAGCACGGTCGTCCTGCGCGGCCTCGACCAGGCCCTGGACACGATCGACAGCGAACTGGGGACCAGGCCGGACGCCCGGCCCGCGGACGGCGCCCAGCTGCTGGACGACATCCGGCAGACGCTCCGGGACAAGCCGAAGACGCTGGCGGACGGCGGGGGACGTCCGTTCCCGTACGTCAACGCGGACGGAAAGGCCCGCGTCCTGTGGATCAGAGCGCGTCACCACGGCAACTGGGCCCCGTTCGACGACGGCATCGGTGACTCGACGAAGATCGACAGCATGCACCGGGCGGCCGCGACCTTCGGGCTGACCAAGAACATGCAGGCCAACTCCCAGTACGGCCTCGGCGGGCCGATCGGCCCGGCGGGCACGGCCGCGTTCGGCGGCTTCGGCCGTCTCGCCCTGCGGTTCGGCTTCATCAACAAGGTCGGCTACACGCTGACCGACCAGCGCATGAACCAGATGGAGACCCGGACGCTGGACAAGTCCCGCTCGTACCTGGACGACATCCACTACGAGATACGCGTCACCGACCCCGCCGGACGGGTCGTCACGGGCACCGACACCGACCCGGCCGCGCCCGCCCGGTTCACCTTCGGCATCCGCAAGGGGCTCTCGGTGCGGCTCCCCGACAGCGTGACGAGGATTCCGGAGCCGGGCCGGATCCCCAGGTCGATCGACCTGGACCGCGACTCCCAGTACCGCTTCGTCCGCATCGAGGGGTTCGGCCCCGTCGCGGCGATCCGCGACTGGGCCGCCGCACAGATCGGAGCCCTGCCCGGCAGCTCCGCCTACACCGAGCTGGACATCTTCTTCTCCGGCGACAGCTTCCAGCGGCACGGCGGCACGATGGCGCGCGGCCGCATCACCACCCCGCCGCTGTTCGCCGACGACAAGAAGAAGTCACCGCTGGGCGTCTTCGTCGTGGAGGAACTGATTCCGCAGTCGGCGGTGCTCGTCGGGGAGACCGACCAGGCCGAGATGCGGGACATCAACACCTCGACGGTCCGCAGCGAGCGGAGCCGGGCACAGGGCAGGAGCCTGCTGCTGCAAGCCGTCGCCGGACCCGCCTTCAACTTCTTCGACCCCGGCACGGCCCCCTTCGACCTGCGGCTCCAGGTCGGGCCGACCGTCCAGTACTCGTACGCGAAGACCTGGTCGGTCGGGCTCGGCGCGGCCGGCACCCTGAAGTCGGCCGGACAGGTGAAGGGCCCCAGGACCGCCCTCTACCTGGTGGTGAAGTCGGTGCGGGTGCGGCGGGCCGGCGACAACGGGCCGCCGACGCGCTTCCTCACCTGGAGCCTGGACCGGATGACCAGCTCCGAGGCGCGGCGGCTGGCCGGATGGGACGACGGGACCTCACTCGCCCTGCGCAACGGCGCCGCCCCGCCGTTCGTCCCGGCCTATCTGACCGTGGACCGCCCGCGCACCCTGGGCATGCACCGGGTGAAGGAGTTCGCCTTCGACGACGGCCGCCGCACCCGTGTCACCCCGGACGCGGCGGACGGCGTCGGCCGCACCCTGCTGGACGCGTTCGCCGACGGCGTGGTGGACGCCATCTCCAATCTGCGCCAGGGGCTCGTGGTGCCCCTCGACCAGTTGCTGCCGCCGAACCTGCCGAAGGGCTGGCGCGCCGGCCTGGGCGCCCTGCTCCAGCGCGAGCCCGACCGGGTGCTCCGGGCGGCCGAGAGCCTTCCCATGCCGCCCCGCTGGACCGACCCCGTCAAGTACCGGATCGCGCTCCAGAACACCTTGCAGGTCCTCGGTGTGCTGTCCCAGCAGAACGTCACCGCGAACCTGGAGGCCCTGACCACGATCGGCCTGCCGATCAGACTCACCGACCCCGACTCCGTCGGACAGACCTACTACACCGTCCGGGTGCACGGGACCCTGACCGGGCGGCGGTACGAGGGCAAGGACGTCGACGAGGGAATGCGCTTCAGCGCCCAGGGCATCGACCGGCTCGACGGCCAGACCAGCGCGAAACGGGGCGTGGACCTGGGCTTCGAGGGCACGTTCTCGGGCCGCGACAACAACGTCGACGAAGCGGGACTGCCCCGGAACACGCTCGGGCTGACGCTGGGGGCGCGCCAGGGATGGCAGTGGGAGGCGGAGACCGCCTTCGGCTCGACGGTCACCAACGAACCGATGTCGGTGAGCAACCAGCCCACCCACCTCTACCGCTACGACCTCTCCCTCACCGCGACCATGGGCGGCTACTGGCGGCCCCGCGGCCTGATCCGCGGCCTCGGCCTCGGGCTGCCGGGCCTGCTCGTCCTGGACGAGCCGGTCAACGTGCTCTTCGGCCGGACGCCGCTGGGCCACCTGCGGGGCGGCGGCCCGATGACCGGCCAGGTGCTCATCGGCGTCCCCGTCCAGCACACCCCCGACGCCGACCCGTACGCGGACGGGGCGCTCAACCCCTATCTGTCCGACGAGCCCGCACCCACGTCCCTGTCCACCGAGCGGGCCCTCGCACTGGCGAAGGGCGACCTCGTACTGCCCGCGGGCCCCGACGCGAGCCAGCCCGCCGGGCGGCTCGCCGACCGCGGGACACGGCAGTTCGAGGAGTTCCGGCAGCATCCGTTCGTCATCGTGAACATGGTGCTGTCGCCCGCGCTGCTCGCGGAGGTGGACCGGGTCCTGCGAACGGCGTCGGGCAGTGTCTGGCAGCTGGTGAAGGAGGGCGCCGCCACCCGGGACGCGATCGTCCGCACCTTCACCCCCCAGTACCTGGCGTCGAGCTTCGACCAGAGCTCGGGGCCGCTGGGCCTGGTGGGCAGCGGCCTGCTGGGCAAGGGACCGTACGGCGAACTGTGGGGAACCTTCCGGTACGCGACGACGGTCGGGAACCT
This sequence comes from Streptomyces sp. NPDC031111, assembly GCF_055570675.1. Classification (NCBI taxonomy): domain Bacteria; kingdom Bacillati; phylum Actinomycetota; class Actinomycetes; order Kitasatosporales; family Streptomycetaceae; genus Streptomyces; species Streptomyces sp. NPDC031111. The sequence continues at coordinate 62,153 of NZ_JBVIGS010000007.1, read as the reverse complement.
GCGTGCCCTCACACCGTCGATGTCCATGGACACCGAGATGACGCTCGGCGGCACCCGGCAGGCCGCCGGCAAGATCAGCAACAGCACCAGCTTCGTCTTCGGCGGCCAGCTGGTCTACTCCGTCGCCCAGAATCCGGGACACGGCCTCATGGGCGCGTACGGAATCGTCGCCAACCCCCTCTCGACGTCCCACGCGCACAGCCTCAGCGTCGTACGCACGGTCGTCGCGGACATGAACCGCAAGGGCTTCACCCACCAGGTGCTGGTGGCCGGCGACGTGCAGCACTGGTTCGCGCTGCTCTCCAGCCGGCTGGGCACGGGCCGCATCGGTACGGCCGCGGCGGCGAGCGCCCTCGTACCGCGCTCCCTCGCCGGAGCGGCGGGGACGGCACTGACCAGCCCCGGCGGTCTGCTGGGACACCTGCCGGAGAAGAGCGCGCACCGGATGGGGCTCATCGACGACGGCATGGGCGACGTCCCCCGCTACACCGCTCACGTGTGGACACCGCAGCCCTGGATGCGCGGCGCCGCCTTCGGCACGTACGCGGTGAACGCGCTGGACCCCACGGACGTCCTGCTCGCGTTCGACAAGCGGATCCGGCGACTGGGGCTCGACGACGAGAGCCGGGAGCGGATCCGGCAACTGGTGACGGGCCGCGCCACCCGGGCACTGAAGGGGGAGATGACGACCACCGGCCCGTCGACCCTGGTCACCTCCGGGAGGTGGGGCTGGGACAGCGTCCGGATCGGCAGTCGGCGGGTGCGGGCACGCGTCGAACTGATCCCCGGGACACCCGTGTTCGACGGACTCGACCACAGTGCGGAGCTGGAGGAGAACCGGAGAGCCATCGAGACCGCCCAGCAGAACTCGGAGTCCTCGTCCGGGGCGGACCTGGGCTTCCTGACCAGCCAGCTGGTGTACACCGGCAACGCGCAGGTCGCGGCCGCCGGACCCACGTACACCGAGGGCGGCTCGAACCGGAAGACGGTCGCGTCGAGCCACACGGTCACCACCGTCACCATCTACCGGGCGGCGTCCACCGAACCGCACGCGGAGGTCCTCACCCCCTACCGGATGCGCATCACCCTGGAGGCCGACGACACCCCCAACACCGGCGCCCCGGCCGACCCGGACCTGGAAGAGGCGCAGTCCACGGCCCTCGACCGCTTCCGGGGCCGGCTGCGCATCGTCGAGGAGGACGACGTCGGTGAGCTGCGCGAGCACGTGCCGCTCAGCCTGATGGAGCCGACGCGTCCGGAGGCGGTGGACGGGACCGGCCCGTCCGGACCCGGCCGGCTGCTGCCCGCGCCGAACCCGGCGGCCGACCCCGCTCTGACCGGTCCGCCCCGCCCGGTGCCCCTGCCCATGGCGGGGGACGAGCTGACGGTCCGTGACGGGGACGGCGTCACACGGCCGTTCACCTTCCCGGAGAACGGCATGCACCCGCGCGGGATCATCGGCATCGAGAACATCCGCATGGCCGGCGACCTCCTCCTCACGAAGGCGTACGACGTCGGCTTCTCCCTCCGGGCCCTGGAGGACGAGGACGGTCCCGACGACGACACCCTCACCGAACTCCTGCGCAGAACCAGGGAGACCGGACTGACCCGCCTGGGCACCGGCTCGGCGCAGGCACTGGAGGACGGCACCAGCTCCACCGCGATCACGGCGTTCTTCCCGCGCACCACCGAGCCGGACGGCTACCAGGTGGCGGGGCTGACCGAGAAGTCCCTCGTGGGCACCGACACCGGACGGCTGACGCTGCGCTCGGCGCCCGACTTCAGCCGCGCGCTGCTGCTGACGGTCGCCGACGGCAAGAAGCTGGAGGTGCTCAGACGGTACGGGGACAACGCCGGCACGTCGTCGTCCGTCGAGCACGGCCAGTCCTCGGGCTTCGGCGCGGGCTTCCTGTACGACTCTCCCAACAACGCCGGACTCAACCAGATCGGTGTCTTCGGTCCCGGCCCCAACGACCTCGACGGCGACGGGATGCCGGTCGGGGACGACCACCTGACCTCCCGCAACCTCAAGCCGAAGACGGGCCGTTCGTTCCTGTTCGCCGTCCCGGCCACCTGGATCGGCGTCGGCGACGTGCACCGCGGCATCGTGGACTCCAGACTCGCCAACCGGATCCGTGGCGGGACCTTCGCCAAGGCCCGGTCGGGTCCGCAGGCGATGAAGTCCGAGGCGTACGTCGTCACCTGGATCCGGGAGGACGTCGCCCGGGAGCTGCGGATCATCACCGACGCGAACTTCCCCGAGCGCGTCGCGAAGGCGTGGGACGCGGTCGAGAGCGCGAGCAAGGCGTGGGTCGACGCGGACAAGGCCTACTGGAAGAAGCGGCGGGCCTCCGGCGGGCTGCGCGCGGACCTCGACGCCGCGCAGACCGCCCTCGACGACGCCGCCGCGGTCGCCCGCGCGGCGGCACGCCCGGTCGACCTCGCCAGGACGGGCGTCGAGGACGCGGACCGGGCCCTGACACGGGCCGAGGCCGACGCACGCCGGGACCACGGCATCGCGGACGCGAACGTGGCCGCCGCGCGGGCCGAGGTCGACGCCCTCCCCGACGGGGAGTACACCCAGCCCGAGCACGACGGCTGGGCGGAACTCCTGCGGGACGAACGGGACGCCGCCCTGGCCCGCCTCGCCGACGCGGAGGACGCCGCCGGGAAACTGCGGAAGGCGGCCGATCTGCGGCTGGAGACCGCGCGCACCGAGAAGGCGCTGGCCGACGCGCGGCTCGACGCGGCCCTGCTGTCCGCGAGAGCGCCCGGCCGGGCCCTCGACGAGGCCACCGCCCGCCGGGACACGGCACGCGACGCCTTCGACACCCGGCGCGCCGAGCTGGACGCGCTCAGGGACACGGCGGAGAAGGCCGCCGCGGAATACCACCGCGTACGGGCCGGGGCGGACCAGCTCACCCGCTGGCACCGGCTCGCGGCCACCGCGGAGGGCCGGGAGGAACTGGACGGCCTCGCCGAACCGCCCCCGGTGACCTACGAGGCCCCGCCCAAGGCGCCCGCGCCGAAGGCCCCGGCCCCGCCCCGCTACACCAGGACCGGCACCGCACCGGACGTCGTCCTCACGTCACCCACGAACGAGAGGTACACGCTCCAGGACGTGCCGAGGGACGGTGACGCCTTCTTCCGCGCGTTCGCCCTCGGCCTCGAACGCGCCGCACCGGGGCTGCTCGCCGCGCAGGGCGTCGACCTCGACGATCCACGGGCGATGTCCGACCTGCGCCGCAGGATGGCCACCTGGCTCACCGACCACGCCGACGAGGACCTGCTGGCCGCCGTCGCCCCCGACCACACCGACGCCTTCAGCGCGGAGGAGATCGCCGCGGCGGGCCTGGACCTCGGAACGGACACACCCGGGCGCCGTGAGTTCGACGGCCTCGGCGGACTGGTGCCGCACGCGGTCGACCTGACGCCCGAGGTACGGGCCGAACTGGCGATCGCCCAGCTCCTGCGCCGAGGTGACGCCCCGTCCGAGGCCGGCTGGAACCACGCCGCGTCCGACCTGCTCCCGCTGCTCGCCGCACGGACCTTCGGCGTGCGCGTCACGGTGGTCGGCAGCGACGGCTCCTTCCAGGACTTTCACCCCGGGGGCCCCACGGGGGACCCGGCCCTCCACACCCTCGTGGGGGCGTCCCCCCACTCCGACGCCCAGGTGGTCCTGAGCCTCGACGACCGCCACTACCAACTGGCGCTGCCGACCGCAGCGGCTCTGCCGAAGGCCCCGGAGCCGCCCTCGAAGAGCGCGGAGCCCTTGCCGAAGAGCGCGGAGCCTCTGCCGAAGAGCGCGGAGCCGCTGGTGAAGGCCCCCGAGCCGCTGCCGAAGAGCACAGAACCGTTGCCGAAGGGCACGGAGCCGCTGGTGAAGGCCGCGGAGCCCCTGCCGAAGAGCGCGGAGCCTCTGCCGAAGGCCTCCGGGCCGCTGCCGAAGAGTACAGAACCGTTGCCGAAGGGCACTGCCCCCCTGCCGAAGGGGGCCGAGCCCCCGCCCAAAGCGGCACACGCGACCAAGCCGCCGGCCCCGAAGACGAAGGCCGTGGAGCCCGAGGTCACGGGGCCGAAGGGCGACAAGAAGATCCCCGAGCCGGAGCGCGACAGCGGCCCGGCGAGAGGCCGCCGCGTACCCGTGCCCGGCACGGGCGAGTGCCTCCTCTACTCCGTCATGGCCGGCGACCCCGTGCACATCCGAAGCCGTCTGCCCGGACTCGCCGCCACCGACCCCGCCGCCTACGACTGGCTCGGGAACCCCGACACCGTACGCCGCGAACTCCGCACCACGACCGGCCCTTCGCGGGTCGTGCTGAGGGCCATGCGGTCCTATGTCGAGGGCCATGTGGGCCGCAGTGGAGGGCGGCTGCACCCGCAGGTCGTCGGCCAGTTCCGGCAGACCGTCGCCGACGAGTTCGCCACGCGCGTCCGGGGAATGAACCGGGCCGAGATGCTGGCCCTCCTCGACCACCACGGCATCCGGCGCGTCCCCGTGGCCGAGGCCCTCGATCCCGCCGACCTGCTGAGGCGGTACGTCGACGCCCGCATGGCGTCGGAGCCGGCCGACCCGGCGATCTCCCCAGAGGACGCCCGCGCCGTACTGGAGACGGACGCCGCCGAGAACATGAGCCCGCGCCAGATGTTCGAGCACCTGGAGCGGAACGACCTGCTGCCGACGCCCGGCGACCTCGACGACACCGCCCTGGCCCGCCTGCTCCGCACCGCCTACACCCAGAGCGCCGCGCCGCTGGACGACACGGAATCGGCCAGGCTCATGGACGCCGTCGTCAACTGGGAGCGCCGCTGGGGGACGCCGGAGGGAGAGATCTTCCTGCCCCTTCTCGCGCACGCCTTCGACATGCGGGTCGACGTGGTGCAGTCCTTCCCGTCGGGTGCCCGGCGGGTCAGCGAGGCGGGGCCCGACCACGCCACGCGGCAGACGGAGGTCTACTACAACGGCGTCAACCATTACGACGGCAGCGACGCCGGCGCCCGCGACCGGTTCGGCGACCCGGTCCTCCCGAAGCGGATCAAGGACGAGGAGCGCGACCCGGACGGCGACGTACGGCTGAACCCCTTGTGGGTGCCGTTGGACGAGGTCGACCCGGACCTGCTGATCACCGGGAACCACGACGCGGTGTGGCTGTACACGGTGACCGACGACGGGCGGGTGGTCCTGGGCACGGAGGACCTGAGCGGGATCATCACGCCGGAGCAGTTCGACGCGCTGCTGGCGGGGATGCGGGAGAAGGACCCCGACCTGACGGCGGAGTCGCTGCGCAAGACGCTGGACGGGCTGGGCCACACGGGCATCGCCGCCGGTTTCGTCGACGACGGCGGTGTGACGGCCGGCCGTACGCTCCCGGGGCGCAGCCGGGTGTCCGGCGAGTTCCGCTGGAGCGCGGAACTGCGTTCCTGGGTGGTGAACGACAAGTCGGGCCGCTACATGAGCGAGACGGTCCGCCCGGGCCTGGACGCCACGGAGGCCGCCGACTGGCTGACCAACGTGGCGGCCCTGTTCAGCGCCCGACTGGGTGTCGTCGTCGGGACCGACCAGGTCAAGACCGCCGCCCCCGCCCCGCCCCCGCCGACGGAACCCCCGCCGCCACCTGCGGCCCCGCCCCCGCCGTCGGCCCCCACCACCACCCCGGCCGACCGCGATGTTCCGGCCCCGCTGGAGAGGGCCGGGGCGGACAAGCCGAACGGTGGCGACACCGCCGAGCTGGACGTCGCCCGCCGGGTCGGTGCCGTGCTGCACGGCCTCGGCCACCCGGTGCTGCTGTCCGGAGCCGCCCGCGGCCGGGTGCAGTTCGGTCAGGACCGGCCGCTGGGCGCCGTGGAGTTCCAGCTGTCCGCGGCCGCCCTGCCCGCCGTCGCCGCGCTGCGCGGGGCGCTGGAGCGGGAGATGCCCGGAGCGTCCGTGCGGATCCGGGCCGTCCCGGGCGACGGCGGCCGGGTTCTCGACCTCTCGGTGAACGGCGTCGACCTCATGGTCACGGCGGTGGACCGGCCGGCCCCCGGCACCGTCACGGTCGACGGCTTCACCGTCCCGGCACCCGCGGACTCCGTGGCCGACGCCGCCCTCGCCCTCGCCACCGGAACCGACCCGGAGCTGCGCGCACGCGACCTCCTCGACCTGCTGTCGGCGCTGCACCGCACGCCCGCCGACAGCCCCCGTACGGTCACGCCGGCCCTCGCGCACGAGGACGCCTACCGCACCGAGCGGCCGGCCGGCGCCGCCCCCTCCCTCGCCGTACGGCTCAGCGAGCTGCTCGACTCCGCCGCCCTGGACCCCGAAGCCCTCGCCCGCCACGAGGACACCTGGCGCGCCCTCGGCGTCCCCGACGAGCAACTGCCCGCACTGCGCGACGCGTTGACCGACCTCGCCGACGCGTTGCGGGTCCATCCGGAGGTGACCGAGGACCCGGTGCGCGCGCTGGCCGCGCGGCTGCCCGGACTGTCCACCGCCGACCGCGACGCGACGCTGGCGTCCCTCCCGCCCGCGCACCGTGAGCGGTTGGCGAGTGATCCCGTGCTGGTGGACGCCCTGCGGGACGGGCTCGACCCGGCCGAGTTCGCCTCGGTGGCGGCGCACCTCATGACGCAGGTGCCCGACGGGGTGGAGCAGCCCGTCTCCGCCGGTGACCGGGCCCGTGTCCAGGTCGCCCGGCTGCTCCAGGACCCGGATGTCGCGGCGCGGTTGCTCAAGGGCGGCTCGCGGGTCGTGGTGGTGCCCAGGAGCGAGGCCATGACGTCCCTGGACGCCTTCCGTCACCTGCGGGGCGCCGTCACCGACGACGGCCGTCCCTGGGAGACCGTCCGCGGTGCCGGACTGCGCAGCGCGGCCGTCACCGAGGAGAACCTGCTGGGTGAGCGCCCCACGGCCCCCAAGGGTGAGTCCGCCCAGGCCGACGGCTATTCGACCACGGTGCACGAGGTCGCCCACACCGTGCACCTCTACGGCCTGGACGCCGCCGACCGACAGCTCGTCACCGATGCCTTCCGGGCCACCGAGCAGGCCGGCGAGGAGGGAGCCTGGCCCGACGGCGACCTCCACGGCCACGACTCCGACGGCCGTCGCAGCGCCCCCAACTACAGCAGCCGGGACGAGCGCGAGTTCTTCGCCCAGCTCACCAACGTCTATCTCATGGCCAACGGCGGGACCGACCCGTACACCGGTCTGCGGCGCAACAACGAGGGCCCGGAGTGGGTGCGTGCGCACCAGCCGGCCCTGTACCCGTTGCTGCGCCGGCTGTACGGCGAGGGCCCCCCGCCCCGGACCCGTCATCCGCGCAGCGTGGAACCCGCCCGTCCCCGCGGGGTGCGTCCCGCGGCGGTCAACCCCGTCGAGGCCACCGACGTCGAGAACGAGGCGCTGGCCCGCGCCCGTGCGCTGTGGGACGTAGCCGAGGGCGTCCCGGGTGACGACAGCGACTCGTACGTGGCCGTGCGCGCCCTGTGGGACGGCACCACCGGCGCACACACGCCGCGGCCGCACACTCCCGCGCCGTTGCCGCCGCCGTTCCCCGCCCCGGTACCGGCGGTGCGGTCCGCCGCCGCACCGCCGCCCACCGACAGCGCGGTACAGCGACGGCTTCAGGAACTGCGGGCGGTCGTCGACGCCACCTTCGGCTCCCAGCCGCTCACGCAGGAGCTGCGCGACGGACTGTTCAACGCGCTGCGCGTGATCGAATCGGCGCGCGCCGGGCACCCCCGCTTCGGCGCCGCCCTGGACCTGGACGGCATCACCCGGACGCTGTTGCATCTGGCGCCGGACGCCCCGGTGGACGCGGCCCAGCACTATGACGCCTTCACCCTCGCGAGCAGCGCCCACCGCCGGGGCCGCGGCGGCAGCCTGGACGCCATCGCCGCCTACGGGCTGACCCGGCAGGGCTACGCACAGCAGTCCGCGCTCAGCGGGGACGACGGCACGCCGTACGGCAGGAACTGGACCGGGCGGACCGGTATCCACCTGCACATGGACGTCGTCGCCGATCCGCAGGGCGTTCACCCCTCGCCCTGGGGGGCCGACGCTCACGCGGTGCTCGCCGAACGGAACGCCGAGGGAGTGGTGCTGGCGAACGGGAAGCCGGTGTCGGACGAGGAGTTCGCCGAACTGGTGCTGCACGACCCGGGGCGGCGGCCGGACGTGCCCGTGGTCATCCTGATCGCCGAGGAGGACGGCCGCAACGAGGCCCTCGCCCGGGTGATCGCCGACCGCACCGGCACCCGTGTCTGGTTCACCTACGGCGACCTGCGGCTCGAAACGGCTCCGACCGGCCGCCGGGTGCCGGTCCTGGCCGCGCCGGCCTCCGGGAGCGAACCGGCGGGGACCTGGGTCCCCGCCGACCCGGGACTGGTCCCGGACGACCCGGCGGCCACCGTCAGGGCATCGAACGGCACCGTCTTCCCCGACGCCGACATCCACTCGTACCCGCTGGTCACGGTGGACGGGCAGGCACTGACCGGGCGGGCGTTCCTCGACGCGCACGACATGGCGCTGCGGGAGGAGGCCCTGCGGGTGGTGGCCGCCATCCAGCACTACACCAACTTCAGGGAGGGGCTGCCGGGTGTGTACCCCGCCAAGGAGAGCGGTCTGCTGTCCCTGCCGCGGGGCCTGGCCGACTCCTACGTCGCCGTCGGTCACGGCGACAGCGGACGCACCACCGCGCCCCGCCACAGCACCGGTGCCAATCAGGCGCTCCACCCCCGGCAGCTGGGCCGGGTGCTGGCACGGCGCAAGAGCCTGCGGGCGCTGCCCCCCGAACGGCCGGTGTGGCTGCTGCTCTGCGAGCTGTCTATGACGCGCGCCGACCAGGACCTGCTCGCCCATCCCTCCTCCGCCCAGTACGTCGCCAACGAGACCCGTCGCACCGTCTTCACCGTGGACCGCCAGGTCTCGGTGAGCGAGGCCGAGGGCGGCATGCCGCCGCGCCTGATCGTCTACGACGACCCCGACAACCCCGCCGGGCACATCGAGGAATTCCGTCCCGAGCCCGGGACCGACGCCCTCGACGCGCTCGCCGACCTGGGCGGACTGCCCAACGGACTGCCGGGGCGCACCGACCGCGCCCTGCACTGGGTACGGGCCCTGCGGCAGACCCACGGCGTGCACATCGACTCCGACCCGGCACGCGAGGCGGAGTTCCACGAGCTGGTCGAGGGCTTCGGCGCCCTCGAAAAGCTCCGGTTCCAGGCGGCGGGCAACGCCGACCCCGGCCTGCTCACCTGGGGCGGGCTCCGGCACGTCGTCGGCCAGTACGCCGCCGGGCAGGGCTGGGACCGGTCGCTGACCGCCGGGTCCCTGGCCCACCTGTTGCGCGCCGCACGCGCCGGCCACCTGCGGCCCTCCGACGCCGCGGGCCCCACCGCCCCCGCCGCGCCGCCGGCCTCCACCGCCGACGACACCCCGCTTCAGCCGCCGCCCCCTGAGGAGGTCCGGCGCCGGTGGATCGCCGGCCAGGTGAGCACGGAGGACCTGCCCGGCGACCCGCCGGGATTCACCGGCGGCGAGATCGTCACCCTGGCCGAACTGAGGGACGCCGACATCGACATCACCCCCGGGATGGACGTCGAGGCGCAGCTCGGCGGAGGCGTGCGGGGGAGCGGGCTGGCGCGGCTCGACCAGGTGCGGCTGCTGCTGGCCCGCCCCGGCCCATGGCCGGACGCCCTCGACGCCGTCGCGGCCGCGGTGTCGCGCCGGATCTGGCGCTCGGCCTTCGACGACTTCCGGAGCACGACCGCGCACCCGGACGCGGCCCGGACATGGGACACGGCCCTCGGACTGCTCCTGCCGGGCGAACCGGACTCAGCACTCGCGGACTGGCGGTACACCGACGAGGCGTTCCGCGCCGCGGTGCGCCGGCTCGCCGTCCTCCTCGCGGGGCGATCGCCGGACCCCCGAACGGTCGAGAGCCTCGCCGCACGCCTCCGCGAGAGTCTCGGCCTGGCGACCGCGGGTGTCCCCTAGGGCCGCTCCTCCACCTTGCGACTGGACGCAGCAGACCCCGCGCACCTGGGCTGCAAGGCGCCGGCGGTTTCCTCCGACCTGATCCGCCGGACGGGCCCTAGCACTCGATGATGTTGACCGCCAGCCCGCCCCGGGCCGTCTCCTTGTACTTGACCGACATGTCCGCGCCGGTGTCCTTCATCGTCTTGATGACCTTGTCCAGGGACACCTTGTGCGAGCCGTCGCCGCGCATCGCCATCCGGGCCGCCGTGACCGCCTTCACCGCGGCCATGCCGTTGCGCTCGATGCACGGGATCTGCACCAGGCCGCCGACCGGGTCGCAGGTCAGGCCGAGGTTGTGCTCCATGCCGATCTCGGCCGCGTTCTCCACCTGCTCCGGGGAGCCGCCCAGCACCTCCGCGAGCGCGCCCGCGGCCATGGAGCAGGCGGAGCCGACCTCGCCCTGGCAGCCGACCTCGGCGCCGGAGATGGAGGCGTTCTCCTTGAAGAGCATGCCGATCGCCCCGGCCGCGAGCAGGAAGCGGACCACGCCCTCCTCGTCGGCGCCGGGCACGAAGTTGACGTAGTAGTGCAGGACGGCCGGGATGATGCCCGCCGCTCCGTTCGTCGGCGCCGTGACGACCCGGCCGCCGGCCGCGTTCTCCTCGTTCACGGCCATCGCGTACAGGGTGATCCACTCCATGGCGAGGGCCTGCGGATCGCCCTCGGAGCGCAGCTTGCGCGCGGTGTTCGCGGCCCGCCGCCGCACCTTGAGACCGCCCGGCAGAATGCCCTCGCGGGACATGCCGCGGTCGACGCACGCCCGCATCACCCGCCAGATCTCCAGCAGGCCCTCGCGGATCTCCTCCTCGCTCCGCCAGGCGCGCTCGTTCTCCAGCATCAGGGCGGAGATGGACAGGCCGGTCTCCCTCGTCAGGCGGAGCAGCTCGTCGCCCGTGCGGAAGGGGTACTTCAGGACCGTGTCGTCGAGCTTGATGCGGTCCGCGCCCACCGCGTCCTCGTCGACGACGAATCCGCCGCCGACCGAGTAGTACGTCTTCGACAGCAGCTCCGCGCCGGACGCGTCGTACGCCCACAGCGTCATGCCGTTGGCGTGGTAGGGGAGCGCCTTGCGGCGGTGCAGCACCATGTCGTCGTCGAAGGAGAACGCGATCTCGTGCTCGCCCAGGAGGCGGATCCGCCCGCCGTCCTTGATCTTCTCCACCCGCTCGTCGGCCGACTCCACGTCCACCGTCCGGGGCGAGTCGCCCTCCAGGCCCAGCAGCACCGCCTTGGGCGTGCCGTGGCCGTGCCCGGTGGCGCCGAGGGAGCCGTACAGCTCCGCCCGGACCGAGGCGACCGAGTCCAGCAGGTCCTCGTTGCGCAGCCGCCGGGCGAACATCCGGGCCGCCCGCATCGGGCCGACCGTGTGCGAGCTGGACGGGCCGATGCCGATCGAGAACAGATCGAAGACCGAGATGGCCACGGGAGGACTCCTAAGGGTTCGGCGGACGACGCTGTCCACCGGGGAACAGGGTGGTTCGGAGAAGAGGGATCGTTTTTGCGGTGAATGGTGCGGGGCACCGCGCTCACCGGACCAGTGTGCGCGATGCCCCGGACATCCGTACGAAGGAAAGCGTACGAAACTACTACAGACCCGGGTACAGCGGGTGCTTCTCGGCAAGGGCCGTGACTCGCGCCCGGAGCGCCTCCACGTCGAAGGAAGGCTTCAGCGCCTCGGCGATCACGTCCGCGACCTCGGTGAAGTCCTCGGCGGTGAAGCCCCGGGTGGCCAGGGCGGGCGTACCGATCCGCAGGCCCGAGGTGACCATCGGCGGGCGCGGGTCGTTCGGGATCGCGTTGCGGTTGACGGTGATGCCGACCTCGTGGAGGCGGTCCTCCGCCTGCTGGCCGTCCAGCTCGGAATTGCGCAGGTCCACCAGGACCAGGTGCACGTCCGTGCCGCCGGACAGCACGTCCACGCCGACGGCCTTGACGTCGTCCTTGACCAGGCGCTCGGCCAGGATGCGGGCACCCTCCAGGGTGCGGCGCTGGCGCTCCTTGAACTCCTCGGAGGCGCACACCTTGAAGGCGACGGCCTTGGCGGCGATCACATGCTCCAGCGGCCCGCCCTGCTGGCCGGGGAACACCGCGGAGTTGATCTTCTTGGCCAGCTCGGCCGTGGAGAGGATCACACCGCCGCGCGGGCCGCCCAGCGTCTTGTGCGTGGTCGTCGTCACCACGTGGGCGTGCGGGACCGGGTTCGGGTGCAGCCCCGCGGCCACCAGACCGGCGAAGTGCGCCATGTCGACCATGAGGTACGCGCCGACCTCGTCCGCGATCCGGCGGAACGCGGCGAAGTCCAGCTGACGCGGGTACGCCGACCAGCCGGCCACGATCAGCTTCGGCTTGTTCTCCTTGGCCAGCCGCTCGACCTCGGCCATGTCGACCTGGCCGTCGTCGCCGACGTGGTACGCGACCACGTTGTAGAGCTTGCCGGAGAAGTTGATCTTCATGCCGTGGGTCAGGTGCCCGCCGTGCGCGAGGTTCAGACCCATGATCGTGTCGCCGGGCTTGAGCAGCGCGAACATCGCGGCCGCGTTGGCCTGCGCGCCCGAGTGCGGCTGCACGTTGGCGTGCTCGGCGCCGAAGAGCTCCTTGACCCGGTCGATGGCGATCTGCTCGATCACGTCGACGTGCTCGCAGCCGCCGTAGTAGCGGCGGCCGGGGTAGCCCTCGGCGTACTTGTTGGTGAGGACCGAGCCCTGCGCCTCCATGACCGCGACCGGGGCGAAGTTCTCCGAGGCGATCATCTCGAGGGTGGACTGCTGCCGGTGCAGCTCGGCGTCGACCGCGGCGGCCACCGCCGGGTCGAGCTCGTGCAGGGGCGTGTTCAGAAGCGACATGCGGCTACGGCTCCTCAGCCCGCGATGTGGGCGTCGTACTCGGCGGCGGTCAGCAGGTCGGCCGGCTCGTCGGTGACGCGCACCTTGAACAGCCAGCCGCCCTCGAAGGGGGCCGAGTTCACCAGCGACGGGTCGTTCACGACGTCCTCGTTCACCTCGGTGATCTCACCGGTGACGGGGGAGTAGAGGTCGCTGACCGACTTGGTGGACTCCAGCTCGCCGCAGGTCTCGCCCGCGGTCACGCCGGCACCGACCTCGGGGAGCTGGACGAAGACCACGTCGCCGAGCGCGTTGGCCGCGTGCTCCGTGATGCCGACCGTCGACACGCCGTCCTCGGCGGCCGACAGCCACTCGTGCTCCTTGCTGTAACGCAGCTGCTGGGGGTTGCTCATGGCCTGAATTCTCCTGTACGCGGGGGACTGCTGATGACTGGGGGAACTGCGTGCGCCACCGGTGAGCGGGCGCGCCGTGCTCACCTCACGCGCGGAAGCCGTCCGAAGACGGTGTCACTTCTGCCGCTTGTAGAACGGCAGCGCCACGACCTCGTACGGCTCGTGGCTGCCCCGGATGTCCACACCGACACCCTTCGTGCCCGGCGCCGCGTGCGCGGCGTCGACGTACGCCATCGCGATCGGCTTGCCCAGCGTCGGGGAGGGGGCGCCGGAGGTCACCTCGCCGATCACCTCGCCGCCGGCCACGACCGCGTACCCGGCGCGCGGGACCCGGCGGCCCTCGGCGACCAGGCCGACCAGGACGCGCGGGGGCTCGGAGGCGGCGCGCTCGGCGGCCTCGGCGAGCGCCGTACGGCCCACGAAGTCGCCCTCCTTCTCGAACTTCACCACCCGGCCGAGACCGGCGTCGAAGGGCGTGAGGGAGGTGCTCAGCTCGTTCCCGTACAGCGGCATGCCCGCCTCCAGGCGCAGCGTGTCCCGGCAGGACAGCCCGCAGGGGACCAGTCCGGCGCCCTCGCCCGCCTTGGTGAGCGCCTGCCACAGCTCCACCGCGTGCTCGGGCTTCACGAACAGTTCGAAGCCGTCCTCGCCGGTGTAGCCGGTACGGGCGATCAGCGCGGGGACACCGGCGACGGTGCCGGGCAGACCGGCGTAGTACTTCAGGCCGTCCAGGTCGGCGTCGGTGAGCGACGCGAGGATCCCCGGGGACTCGGGGCCCTGCACGGCCAGCAGCGCGTACGCGTCGCGGTCGTCGCGGACCTCGGCGTCGAAACCGGCCGCGCGCTCGACGAGCGCGTCGAGCACCGTCTGCGCGTTGGAGGCGTTGGCGACCACCATGTACTCGGTGTCGTCCAGCCGGTAGACGATCAGGTCGTCCAGGATGCCGCCGTCCTCGCGGCAGATCATGGTGTAGCGGGCGCGGCCGGGCTTGACGCCCCCGATGTTGCCGACCAGGGCGTGGTCGAGGAGCGCGGCGGCCTCCGGCCCGGTGACGGTGATCTCACCCATGTGCGAGAGGTCGAAGAGACCGGCCCTCGTCCGCACGGCGTTGTGCTCGTCGCGCTCGGAGCCGTAGCGCAGGGGCATGTCCCAGCCGGCGAAGTCGGTCATCGTGGCGCCGAGCGAACGATGCAGGGCATCGAGCGCGGTCCGACGGGGTTCGGTACTGCTCATCGGTCGGTCTCCCAAAGGCATGACGGCGGCGAGGACGTTTCCTCCCCATCTGTCATCGGAACCTGAGAGGTTCGCCATGACCGGCACACGGTCCTGGCTTGCACCTTGGGTGGAGCCACCGGAGCACTGTCACGGCGGCCCGCTTTTCAGATGTGCCTCGCCCGCGCGGTAACGGGGCCTGAGAGATTCAAGGGAGGGACTTGCTCCTTCGGCGCCCCGGCGACAAACGGTGCCGGGGACTCTCCCGCGCGGATTCAAACGGCCGGTATGCAGTTGGCGCGCACATCATTGCACGCATTGTCGGGGCGCGGCAGGGGGACCCTTCTCTGGGGGTGCACGGCGTGTGCGGGCACGGTCACAGGATGCTGTGACAGGCCTGTTTCAGGAAAGGGACGGAAAAGAGAGACCCGGGCATTACCTTCTCTTTACACTCGGTGGGGATCGGTACCCGTACCTGGCCCCAGGGGAGGACGATCAGGTGAACAGGACCACGGCGTGCGCCACCACCACGGGGGTCGCGCTGCCCCAGCAGCCGGCGGCTGAGATCCGTCAGGTCGGCGGCGCGCTGCCTGCGCCCGTCGTCCGCGATCTGCGCGAGCGGGGCGGTCGCAGCCCGCGCGCCCTGCTCTTCGGGCCCCGCGACCTCGTCGTGGTCACCGGACTCCCCGGCAGCGGCAAGTCCACCCTGATGCGGCGCGCGGTGCGCGGCACCCGCGTCGACTCCCAGGACACCCGGGACCGCTGGGACGACCTCATGCCGCGCTTCCTGCCGTACTCGGTGTACCGGCCGCTGGTCCGCCTCGCCCACTACGCCGGCCTGCGCCGCGTCCTGCGCTCCGGCGGCCCGGTCGTGGTGCACGACTGCGGTACGCAGGCCTGGGTGCGCCGCTGGCTGGCCCGCGAGGCCCGCCGCCGGGACGCGAACCTGCATCTGCTGCTGCTGGACGTCACCCCGCAACAGGCCCTGGCCGGCCAGCGCGAACGGGGGCGCGGGGTCTCCCGGTACGCGTTCCTGCGCCACCGCGTGGCGAACGAGCGGCTGCTGCGCGACGTGGAGCGGGGTACCCTGCCGGCGGGCTGCGGATCGGCGGTCCTCGTCGACCGGGACGCGGCGGACGCCCTGCGCCGGATCGGCTTCACGGGCTGACCGGATAGCCTTTCCAGCCACAGCAGTGGTTCCAGGCAGCAGGCGGTAGGCAGATGGACTTCCCGGCGGACTTCCCGGCGCAGACGCACCCCCATCCGCACGGTGGGTGGCCCGGCAACGAACTGGAGGAGGTGCTCTCCGCATCCCTCGGCGTCCCCTCGGCGGGCGGCAGGATCGTGGAGGTGCTGGGCCGCAGCTTCGTCTGGGTCCCGCTGCCGAACGGCGGCGGCCCGCACAGCGGCCCCCTGGACCTGCCCACCATGGAGCTCGACGGCCAGGCATACGTCCCCGTCTTCAGCTCCGAGGAGCAGTTCCGCCAGGTCGTCGGCTCCCACATGTCGTACACCGTCGCGCCCGCCGTGGAGTTCGCGCGCGGTCTGCCGCCGCAGGCCGGGATCGCGGTGAACCCCGGCGGCGTGGTCGGCATCCCGCTGCCACCGCCGGCCGTGGCCGAGCTGTGCCGGGCCGGACGCACCCCGCTGGACGGCGCGGCGGCCGGCGGCCGTGTACGGCTGTTCGAACCCGACTGGCAGGACGACCCGGTGGACTTCCTCGCCGCGGCCACGGCGGAGTTCGACTCCATCGGCGTGGTGACCACCGCCCGCCGCTGCCTGGCCGCGATCGAGACCGCCGACCCGGTCCTCTTCATCGGCGTGGAACTCTCCCGCTGGGAGGGCGACGCCCGCGCCCTCCCCCTGGACGCCCTGGGCCGAGCCCTGGGCCGAACCCCCGCCCCCTGGCCGGTCAACCTCATCGTCCTGGACATAGCCCAGGACCCAGTGGCCGACTGGCTCCGCACAAAGGTCCGCCCCTTCTACGAACGCCCGCACTAACCCCCCAAAGGGGCGCGGCTCTGTATCGACATGCGGCTCCGCAACCCCCTAGGGGCGCGGGGAACTGCGCGACAAGCCACAACGCACCCGCACCCGCCGGACGACGCGCAGCCCCGAACTCTTCTGCGAGCCTGCCGCGCGGCAGCCCGGCAGCCCGGCAGCCCGCCGCCCCGTGTCGGCTTAAGCTAGGTTCATTCGCTGGCGAGGTTGTACGGAGGGGCGATACAAGTGAGCGCTGGCACCGCGGCGGCCGGTCAGGTCGAGCACATGCTGCGCCAGGTGACGCCCGGGCGTTACGACGCCTACGAGGCGTTGCTGCGCGCGCTCGCGACTCCCTCGTCCGGCCAGGTCTGGATGCTGCTCTGGCACGGCCAGGCCGGCTCCCCGGACGCCCAGTACGGGAACATGGAGGTCGAGGGCTACGGCTACGCCCCCTGCGTCACCTCCGCCCAGGAGCTCTCCGCCAGCGGCTGGAACCGGTCGTACGAGGTGGTCGACGGCCTCGAAGTGGCCCGCGCGCTCTACCCCGACCACTACGGGCTCTGGCTGAACCCGCACGCCCCCGGCGGCGGCGTCGGCATCCCCTGGCTGGACCTGCGCCGGATCGCCGGCGGCCTGGACCGCCGGCCCGCGGGACCGCTCCGGCTGTCCGAACCGGCCATCGAGATCCCCCAGTTCTACGCCCTCCTCGCGCAGAACGCCCACCGCACCCCCGCCGTCCGCGCGCTCCGCCGCGCCTGGGTGCAGCCGGCCCTTGGCGCCCCCTACCTCGCCATCGGCCTGGACGTGTACGACACGTCCCCGCAGGCCGTGGACGCCGTACGGGCGATGATGCAGCAGTCCCTCGGCGCGGTCCCGGACGGGCTGCCCGTGTCGACCGTCGCGATGTCCGACGAGCACGACCCGGTCGCGATGTGGCTGCGGGCCAACGGACGCCCGTTCTACGACCGCGAGGCGCACGGCGCCGCTCCGCCGCCCGCCGCCCCGGCCTACGGCTACCCGCCGGCCCACCGGGGCTGACGGAGCCGGCCCGCCACTGCTGACGCTGCGTCACTGTCCACGAAGTGGACAGGCGCGCCGGGATGCGTCGGCACCCCCGCCACCGGTCGCTGATTTCACGTCAGATTTTCGGCCATGCGCGCTCAGCGATCACCCGTTGACCGCCTGTCACCTGCGGTTTCACCCGTTCTTCACGCCACCTGAGGCCACCTGGAAAGCGGTTGGGGAGGAGGTCCGTGTGTCCGGGGGATTAAATCCTCACGGAGGGACGCCTGAACCGCCCCATATGTCAACTGTTCAGATCTCAGGTAGGTATCACCGCTATCCGGACTGTTCCTGACCGCCTGTGAACGTCTGTAGTGTTCGGCCGGTCAAGGTGCATCCACATAGCGGACCCGGAGTGGCCCCAATATGCGCATATTCAAGTCCCGAGCCGCTCGGGCGATCACGGCCGCTGTGGCGGTCGGTCTGATCGCCACGGGCTGCTCCAGCGAGCGGGACGACAACAGCAAGGGCAGCGGCGACAAGGACACGTTCGTCTTCGCCGGTGCCGGTGACCCCGGTTCTCTCGACCCTGCCCTCGCGAGCGACGGTGAAACCTTCCGCGTGACGCGTCAGGCGTTCGAGGCCCTGCTCGAGCACGAGTCCGGCGGCACCAAGCTGGTTGGTGGCCTCGCCGAGACCTGGTCGAGCAACGACGCCGGCACCGTCTGGACCTTCAACCTCCGCAAGAACGTGAAGTTCCACGACGGTGAGGCGTTCAACGCCGCGGCCGTCTGCGCCAACTACGACCACTGGTTCAACTGGACGGGCACCTACCAGTCCAGCGCGGTCTCCTACTACTGGCAGACCATCATGGGCGGCTTCGCGAAGAACGAGGACAAGGAGACGCCCGAGGCGAACTACAAGTCCTGCACCGCGAAGGACGAGAACACCGCCGTCATCGAGGTCAAGGAGCCCTCCGCCAACCTCCCCGGCGGCTTCTCCCTCCAGGCCCTGGCGATCCACTCGCCGAAGGCCATCAAGGAGTACGAGAAGCAGGAGGCGACCGCCAAGGGCGACGCCATCACGTACCCCAAGTACAGCCAGGAGGCCGGCACGGTCGCCGGTACCGGCCCGTACAAGATCACGAAGTGGAACAAGGGCAACAAGGAAGTCACCCTTGAGCGCTTCGACGACTACTGGGGCGACAAGGCCAAGATCAAGAACCTGGTCTTCCGCACCATCGACACCGAGGAGGGCCGCCGTCAGGCGCTCCAGGCCGGTGACATCGATGGCTACGACCTCGTGGCCCCGGCCGACGTCAAGACCCTCGAGGACCAGGGCTACGTCGTCCCGACCCG
The DNA here is from genome assembly GCF_055570675.1 of Streptomyces sp. NPDC031111. Taxonomy (NCBI): domain Bacteria; kingdom Bacillati; phylum Actinomycetota; class Actinomycetes; order Kitasatosporales; family Streptomycetaceae; genus Streptomyces; species Streptomyces sp. NPDC031111. Next base: position 43,345 of record NZ_JBVIGS010000007.1, on the reverse strand, counting down.
TGGCGTCTTCAACCTCTTCTACCTGGGCATGAGCCAGGAGGCCAACAAGGCCCTGAAGAAGAAGGACGTCCGCCAGGCGATCGCGCAGGCGATCGACAAGGAGAACCTGGTCAAGACCCAGCTGCCCGAGGGCGGCAAGGTCGCCGACCAGTTCATGCCGGACACCATCGCGGGCTACTCCAAGAACGTCAAGAAGTACCCGTACGACACCGCCGCGGCGAAGAACCTCCTCAAGAAGGCCGGTGAGGAGAAGCTCAAGGTCGAGTTCTGCTACCCGACCGAGGTCACCCGCCCGTACATGCCTGCCCCGCAGGACCTGTTCGAGCTGATGAAGGCCGACCTCGAGAAGGCCGGCATCACCGTCACGCCGAAGGCCATGAAGTGGGCCCCGGACTACATCGACGCCACCGAGGCGGGCTCCTGCGACCTGCACATGCTCGGCTGGACCGGTGACTTCAACGACGGCTTCAACTTCATCGGCACCTGGTTCGCCGGGTACGACAAGCAGTGGGGCTTCAAGGACAAGAAGGTCTTCGACGCCGTGAACGCCGGCTCGAAGCTGGGCAAGGCCGAGGAGCGCACGGCCGCCTACGAGAAGGCCAACGAGGCGATCATGGAGTACCTGCCGGGTGTCCCGGTCTCGTCCTCCCCGCCGGCCATCGCCTTCGCCAAGAACGTGAACCCGCCGAACGTCTCCCCGCTGACGCAGGAAGTCTTCGCCGAGACCTCGTTCAAGTAAGCGAGCGGCAGGAAACCAAGAACGGGGGGTCCGCCCGGTCGTCGCAACTCGGCGGCCGGGCGGGTCCATTCATGTAAGAAACCACGCAAGAAAGGGGCATGCGGGGTGCTGCGTCTCGTCGTACGAAGACTGCTCCAGCTCATACCCACGCTGCTCGGCCTGTCGGTACTGCTCTTCCTGTGGCTCGACCGGCTGCCCGGCGGACCCGCCTCAGCGATCCTGGGGGAGAAGGCCACCGAGGCCGAAGTGGCGCGCATCAACCGTGCGCTCGGGCTGGACCAGCCCGTCTACGTCCAGTACTGGCGCTTCCTCAAGCGCATCGTCGAGCTCGACCTGGGCACCTCCACCCAGACCGGACAGCCGGTGTGGGACGAGTTCGTCCTGCGCTTCCCCGCAACCGTGGAGCTGTCCCTCCTCGCGATCCTCATCGCCGTGGCCGTCGGCGTTCCGCTCGGCTACTTCGCCGCCCGCAACCGCGGCGGCTGGCTCGACGTCACCGCCGTCTCCGGCTCGCTCGTCGGCATCTGCATCCCGGTCTTCTTCCTCGCCCTGATCCTCAAGGGCATCTTCGCCGTCAACCTCGGGATCTTCCCCAGCTACGGCCGCCAGGACACCGGCATCAACGCCACGGACGTCACCGGCTTCGCCGTGCTGGACGGCATACTCACCGGGGAGTTCGACGCCTCCTGGGACGCGATCATGCACCTGATCCTGCCGTCGATCGCCCTGGCCTCCATCCCGCTCGCGGTCATCGTGCGCATGACCCGCGCGAGCGTCCTCGAGGTGCAGGACGAGGACTACGTCCGCACCGCCGAGTCCAAGGGGCTCAAGCGGAGCGTCGTCCGCAACCGGCACGTGATGCGCAACGCGATGCTCCCCGTGGTGACCGCGGTCGGTCTGCTCACGGGCTCCCTGCTCTCCGGCGCCGTCCTCACCGAGTCCGTGTTCGCCTTCGGCGGCATCGGCTCCTTCATCCGGACCGCGATCGACGCCCGCGACTACCCCGTGCTCGTCGGGTTCATCATGTTCATCGCGCTGGTGTACGTCCTGATCAACTTGCTGGTGGACCTGGCGTACAGCCTCATCGACCCGAGAGTGCGGGTGCACTGACATGAGTGTCGCCACCAAGACCGACAAGATCCAGCGCCTCGCGGAACTCGCCGCGACCAAGGAGACCAGCACCGGCGCCAGCCTGTGGCGGGAGGCCTTCCGCCGCCTGAAGCGCAGCAAGATGGCGATCATCGGCGCGGTCATCATCGCCCTGTTCGTCCTCCTCGCGATCGTCGGGCCCTACCTCGCGCCGTACGCGCCGACCGCCCAGACCTGGCGGAACGAGGTCTTCCCCAACCGGGGCGAGTTCGTCGGCCCGCGCGGCGAGAACTGGTTCGGACTCGACCACCTCGGCCGGGACATGTTCTCCCGCATGCTGGTCGGCGCCCGCCAGACGCTGCTCGTCGGCGTCGTCGCCACGCTCATCGGCCTGTTTATCGGCTTCCTGATCGGCGGCCTCTCCGGAGCCGCCGCCACCCTCGGCGGGGAGACCGGCAAGCGCGTCGACTCCGTCATCATGCGGTTCATCGACATGATGCTGGCGCTGCCCTCGCTGCTGCTCGCCGTGTCCATCGCCGCCGTCATGGGCCAGTCGCTGACCACCGTGATGATCGCCGTGGGTGTCGTCCAGATCCCCGTGTTCGCACGGCTCCTGCGCGGCTCCATGCTGGCGCAGGGCGGCGCGGACTACGTGCTCGCCGCCAAGTCCCTGGGCGTGCGCAAGCGGCGCATCGTGGTCTCGCAGATCATCCCCAACTCGCTCAGCCCGGTGATCGTGCAGGCCACGCTCTCCCTGGCCACCGCGATCATCGAGGCGGCCGCCCTGTCCTACCTGGGGCTCGGCAACCCCGACCCGGCCATCCCCGAGTGGGGGGTCATGCTCACCCAGGCCCAGCGCTTCTTCGACAACGCGCCGTTGATGGCGGTCTACCCCGCCGTCGGCATCATCATCACCGCCCTCGGCTTCACCCTCCTCGGCGAGGCCATGCGGGAAGCCCTCGACCCGAAGCTGAGGGGCTGAACCACCATGTCTCTGCTCACTGTCGACGAACTGACCATCACCTTCGGCGGCCGCGGCCGCAAGGAGTCCCGGGCGGTCGACGGCGTCTCCTTCGAGGTCGACCAGGGCCAGGTCGTGGGCCTGGTCGGCGAGTCCGGCTGCGGAAAGTCCGTCACCTCCCTGGCCCTGATGGGCCTGCTGCCCCACAAGGGCGTCACCATCGGCGGCCGTGCCGACTTCGACGGCCAGAACCTGTTCACGATGAGCCCGTCCGCCCGCCGCGACCTGCGCGGCAGCGAAATGGCGATGATCTTCCAGGACCCGCTGTCCTCGCTCAACCCGGTCGTCCCGGTCGGCGTGCAGGTCACCGAGATCCTGGAGCGCCACCGCGGGATGAAGGGCGAGGCCGCCCGCAAGGAGGCCGCCCACCTGCTGGACCGGGTCGGCATCCCCGACCCCACCCGGCGGCTCAAGGAGTACCCGCACCAGCTCTCCGGCGGCATGCGCCAGCGCGCGCTGATCGCCATGGCCGTCGCCTGCGCCCCGCGCATGCTCATCGCCGACGAGCCCACCACGGCCCTCGACGTGACCATCCAGGCGCAGATCCTGGAGCTGCTCAAGGAACTCGTGGACCAGGAGGGCACCGCCCTGCTGATGATCACCCACGACCTCGGCGTGGTCGCCGGTCTCTGCGACCAGGTCAACGTCCTCTACGCGGGCAAGGTCGTGGAGTCCGCCGGGCGCCGCGAGCTGTTCGGCCACCCCACCCACCCCTACGCGCACGGACTGCTGGGCTCCATCCCGCGTCTGGACGCTCCCCGGGGCGAGCCGCTCAACCCCATCCGCGGCTCCATCAACGACCGCATCGCCTGGGCCGACGGCTGTGCCTTCGCGCCCCGCTGCGACCGGTACGAGATGGGCTGCCTGACCGGTACCCCGCTGCTCACCGAGCCGCGTGCGGCCGGCCACCAGGTGCGGTGCGTCAACCCCGTACTCGACGACGCGAAGGCCGAGGAGGTCACCGCATGAGCCTGCTCGAACTGGACGGCGTCAAGGTCCACTTCCCCATCAAGAAGGGCATCCTGTTCGACCGCACGGTCGGCCACGTCTACGCCGTGGACGGGGTGTCGCTGAAGGTCGAGGCCGGCGAGACGTACGGTCTGGTCGGCGAGTCCGGCTGCGGCAAGACCACCCTCGGGCGGTCGGTGCTGCGGCTGGTGGACATCACCGAGGGCTCCGTCGTCCTCGACGGCACCGACCTGGCGAAGCTGCCGAGTGAGGAGATGCGCCGGTTCCGGCGCCGGCTCCAGATGGTCTTCCAGGACCCGCTGGGCTCGCTCAACCCCCGGCAGAACATCGAGTCGATCCTGTCCGAGGGCATGGTCGCCCACGGCATCGGCAAGGACCAGGAGGAGCGCCGGGAGAAGATCAAGTCGATCCTGGACAAGGTCGGCCTGCCCTCCAACGCGCTCTCCCGCTACCCGCACGAGTTCTCCGGCGGCCAGCGTCAGCGCATCGGCATCGCCCGCGCGCTGGTCCTCGAACCCGATGTGATCATCTGCGACGAGCCGGTCTCCGCGCTCGACGTGTCGGTCCAGGCCCAGGTCATCAACCTGCTGGAGGAACTCCAGGAGGAACTCGGCCTGACCTATCTGGTGATCGCGCACGACCTCGCGGTGGTCCGCCACATCTCCGACACGATCGGCGTGATGTACCTGGGCTCGCTGGTCGAGGAGGCACCGAGCGACGCGCTGTACGCCGAGCCGAAGCACCCGTACACCAAGGCCCTGATGTCGGCGGTGCCGGTGCCGGACCCGGAGGTGGAGGACAAGCGCGAGCGCATCCTGCTCACCGGCGACCTGCCCTCCCCGGCCAACCCGCCCACCGGCTGCCGTTTCCACACGCGCTGCCCCTGGGCCCAGGCCGAGCGGTGCTCGACCGAGCGGCCGGAACTGCGGGACGTCGGCGGCGGCCACCGGGTGGCCTGCCACTACGCCGACGAGATCGCCGCCGGGACGCTGCGGCGGACCACGGGCGAGATCGTGGCGGCGACGCGCGAGGGCGTGGACGACAACCCGGCGACCGAGGACCCGGGCACCCCGACGGTCCCGGAACAGGCCGGCCCGCCGGAGGCGGAGAAGACGCTCAAGCAGTCGGACACGCCGGAGCCGACGAAGAAGAGCGAGAAGGCCGAGGTCTCGGAGAAGTCCGAGAATGCCGACGAGGCCGCCTCCTCGGCGGATGCCGAGGAGGCGGAGAAGGCCGAGAGCTCGGCGGAGACCGCTGACGTCGCAACGGCGGAGAGTGCCGACGGCGGCGAGAAGGCGGACAGTGCCGGGGAGACCGAGGAGGCGGAGAAGGCCGAGAGCTCGGCGGAGACCGCTGACGCCGACGAGGCCGCTGACGCCGCAACGGCCGAGAGTGCCGACGGCGGCGAGAAGGCGGACAGCGCCGGGGAGACCGAGGCCGCGGAGAAGGCCGAGAGCTCGACGGAGCCTGCTGGCGCCGAGGAGGCGACTGACGCCGCGACGGCGGAGAGCGCCGACGGGGCCGAGAAGGCGGAGAAGAGCGCCGACGAGGGCGACAAGGCGGCCGAGAGTGCGGGCGAGAGCCCGGAGAAGGCCGCCGGGAAGGCCGTCTAGCCCGCTGCCGTGGCCCGCCCGACGGGGCCATGGACGGCAAGTTCACACAACCCCCCGCCTTGGTTTGCAAGGCGGGGGGTTCTTGCTGGGTGAGAATGTAAGGGTGCTCCAGCAACTGTTCAGTCCGTCCGTCCTGCACACGCTCGACCTGATCGGCATCTTCGTCTTCGCGATCTCCGGCGCCCTGCTGGCCGTCCGCAAGAACTTCGACGTCTTCGGCATCGCCGTGCTCGCCGAGGTCACGGCCCTCGGTGGCGGGCTCTTCCGCGACCTGGTCATCGGCGCCGTACCGCCCGCGGCCTTCACGGACCTGGGGTACTTCGTCACCCCCCTCCTCGCCACGACGCTGGTGTTCTTCCTCCACCCGCACGTGGAACGCATCCAGACCGGCGTCAACGTCTTCGACGCGGCCGGCCTCGGCCTCTTCTGCGTCGTCGGCACGACCAAGGCGTACGACTACGGGCTCGGCCTGACCGCCTCCGCCTGTCTGGGCCTGGCCACGGCGGTCGGCGGCGGTGTGCTGCGCGACGTGCTCGCCAACGAGGTGCCCTCGCTGCTGCGCTGGGACCGCGACCTGTACGCCGTCCCGGCCATCGTCGGCGCCGCGCTCACCGCGCTGTGCATCCGCTTCGACGTGCTGAACGCGGGGACGAGCAGCGTCGCCGTGGTCACCGCCTTCGTCCTGCGGCTGCTCGCGATGCGCTACCACTGGCGGGCGCCGCGCGCCTGGCACCGCCGTTCGACGGTCCGGGAGGAGTAGGACTCAACAAAGCTACCGCTTAGTATTATCTTCTTGTACTGTTCAGCCATGTCAGAAGCAGCCCCCGCCCAGGCCACCCGGGCCACGATCGGCGCCAGCGAGTTCGACCGGGACACCGCCCTCACCCCGCGTGCGCCCGGCGTCTACGACATCGACCTCTCCGCCGGCTGGACGATCATCAACGCCGTCAACGGCGGCTATCTGCTGGCCGTCCTGGGCCGTGCGCTCGCGGACGCCCTGCCGCACTCCGACCCGTTCACCATCTCCGCGCACTATCTGACCGCCTCGCAGCCCGGCCCGGCGGTCGTCCGCACCGAGACCGTGCGCACCGGACGGACCCTGTCGACCGGTCAGGCCTCCCTGTTCCAGCTCGACGAGCGGGGCAACGAGGTGGAGCGCATCCGGGTCCTCGCCTCCTACGGCGATCTGGACTCCCTCCCCGACGACGTCCGTACGACCGCGAAGCCGCCCGCGATACCGCCGATGGAGCAGTGCTTCGGCGCCGAGGACGGTCCCGCGCCCGTCGAGGGCAGCTCCGCCATCACCGAGCGCCTGATGCTCAAGCTGGACCCGTCGACCCTGGGGTGGGCGGTCGGACAGCCCTCCGGCAAGGGGGAGATGCGGGCCTGGTTCGGTCTCGCCGACGGCCGGGACCCCGACCCGTTCGCGCTGCTCCTCGCGGTGGACGCCCTGCCTCCGACCGCATTCGAGCTGGGCCTGTCGGGCTGGGTCCCCACGGTGGAGCTGACCGTCCACGTCCGTTGCCGCCCCGCCCCGGGCCCCCTGCGCGTCTCGATCACCACCCGCAACCTCGCCGGCGGCTTCCTGGAGGAGGACGCCGAGGTCTGGGACAGCGCAGACCGCCTGGTGGCCCAGTCCCGCCAGCTGGCGCGGGCCCGCCTGTCATAGCCCGTCCGGCGTTTGAGGACGAGGCCCGAAGGGCCGAAAGGGGGGTCCGGGGGCGCAGCCCCCGGGGACGATGGGGGTCCCCCCGCTCGAGCGAAGCCGAGAGTGGGGGAGGGAAGGGGCGGCGGGGGCGAAAGCCCTACGTCGCCCCTACCCCACCCCGTCCAACCAGTGCGCCCGCCCGATGCCGATCAACCGCATCCGCCGGCTCGCCATCCGGAACACCCGCTCCCGAGCCCCCGGCTCATCCCCCGCCGCCTCCAGGAACAAGGAGGCAGTGACCAGCATCTGGTCGACATACAGCTGAGCCAGCATCAGCAGATCCTCCTCGCTCCACCCCGCGCTCACCGCGTCCTTCGCCAGCGCCTCCCCGACCTCCGCGGTGAACAGCGCCAGCTGCTCGTGTATCGCCTCCCGGACCGACTGCACCCCGCCGTGCCGCTCACGGGCGATGAAGCGGACGTGCGCGGGATGCGTGTCGACATGACCGGCGATCAACTCGACGGCGCGCGCGATGCGTTCCTCGCCGTCCCCGGTCGTGGACACGATCGTCCGGATCATCGGGTGCAGACCGCCCAGAGCCTCCTCGACCAGCGTCACCCCCAGGTCCTCGATGGAACGGAAGTGCCGGTAGAAGGCGGTCGGAGCGACCCCCGCGGCACGGGTGACCTCACGCAGGCCCAGGCTGCTCAGGCTCTGCTCCTCGAGCAGCCCCAGCGCCGCGTCGAGCAGGGCCCGCCGGGTCTTCTGCTTCTGGGCCTGCCGGACGCCGAGGGTGTGACTCATGCCATGCAGTTAACAACTGTTCTCCGTAATTGGAAAGTCATGAGTCACGCTAGACTGGGCAGTCAGTGAACAACTGTAACTACAATCGTTCACCGAACCTGGGGGCTCCACTCATGCTGTTCCTCGTCGCCGCACTTCTGCTGCTGGGGGTCGTCCTGGGCGCCGTCGCCCACGCCCCGCTCTCCTTCTCCGTCGTCGCCGGTGCCGTCATCGCCGTATGGCTCGGCGTCTTCGCCGTACGCGAGCGCCACGGCCGGCGCCGGCGCGGCTCGGCGCAGTAGGTTTTCGCCCCCGCCGCCCCTTCCCGTCCCGTCCCCGGGGCTGCGCCCCGGACCCCCTTCGGCCCTTCGGGCCTCGTCCTCAAACGCCGGACGGGCTATCTCCAGATCTCGCCCGTCACTCCGAACGCAGGAGCCGATCCCATGCACCTCACCGCGCCGGCCGGCCGCCGTACCGGTCTGCACGACGCCGACGGCATGGCCGTCGCGTCCTTCGTCCTCGGCCTGCTCGGCCTGCTCGTCCTCAACGTCTTCCTCGGTCCGGCAGCCATCGTGCTGGCCGCCGTGGCGCTGTGGCGGGGCACGACCCGGCGTGGCCGCGCCCTCCTCGGACTCGGGCTGGGCGTCGCCGACCTCGTCGTCCTCGCCGCGTTCATGCAGGCGGACAACACGATCTCGTGGAGCTTCTGAGCAGGCGTCGCATCCCGGCCAACCGTGATCCGTGGCCGGTGCACCGGGCCCCGTAGAATCGGCCCCACCATGGCTTACCTCGACCACGCCGCGACCACCCCGATGCTTCCCGAGGCAGTCGAGGCACTCACCGCGCACCTGGGCGTCACCGGCAACGCCTCCTCCCTCCACGCGGCCGGACGCCGCGCCCGGCGCACCGTCGAGGAGGCCCGCGAAACCCTTGCCGAGGCCCTCGGTGCCCGCCCCAGCGAGATCGTCCTCACCTCCGGCGGAACCGAGGCCGACAATCTCGCCGTGAAGGGCCTGTACTGGTCCCGCCACGACGCGGACCCGGCCCGCACCCGGGTCCTCGCCAGCCCCGTCGAGCACCACGCCGTCCTCGACGCCGTGCACTGGCTCGGCGAGCACGAGGGTGCCACCGTCGAGTACCTACCGGTCGACTCCCACGGCCGCGTCCACCCGGACACCCTGCGCGAGGCCATCGCCCGCAACCCCGACGACGTGGCGCTCGCCACCGTCATGTGGGCGAACAACGAGATCGGGACGATCCTGCCGGTCCGGGAACTCGCCGAGACCGCCGCCGAGTTCGGCGTGCCGCTGCACTCCGACGCGGTCCAGGCCTTCGGTCAGATCCCGGTGGACTTCGCCGCCTCGGGGCTCGCCGCGATGACCGTGTCCGGTCACAAGATCGGCGGCCCCTACGGCATCGGCGCGCTGGTGCTCGGCCGCGAGCACACCCCCGTGCCCGTGCTCCACGGCGGCGGGCAGGAACGCCACGTCCGCTCCGGCACGCTCGACGTCCCCGCCATCGCCTCCTTCGCCGTCGCCGGACGGCTCGCCGCCGAGCAGCAGGAGTGGTTCGCCCGCGAGATCGGCAGGCTCCGCGACGAGCTGGTCGCCGCGGTCCGCGAGGCCGTCCCCGACGCCATCCTGGGCGGCGATCCCGCGCCCGGGGGACGTCTTCCGGCCAATGCGCACTTCACGTTCCCCGGCTGCGAGGGCGACTCGCTGCTGCTCCTCCTGGACGCCCAGGGCATCGAGTGCTCCACCGGCTCCGCCTGCACCGCCGGCGTCGCCCAGCCCAGCCACGTCCTCCTGGCCACCGGCACCGATCCGGACCTGGCCCGCGGCACCCTCCGCTTCTCCCTCGGGCACACCTCCACGGAAGCCGACGTGGAAGCCCTCGCCAAGGCCATCGGACCAGCTGTGGAACGGGCCCGAGCGGCAGGACTCACCTAGAGGATGCCTGGCCCGCCGTGGCCGACGGGGACCCGGAGGGCTCGGCTTCGGTCGATGCCGTGCGGGCCCGGCGGACCAGTTTCAGATAGCGGTCCCAGTCCCAGTGGGGGCCCGGGTCGGTGTGGTCCGTGCCCGGAACCTCGACATGGCCGAGGATGTGCTCGCGGTCGACCGGTATGTCGTAGCGGGCGCATATACGGGCCGTGAGACGGGCCGACGCCTCGTACATCTCGTCCGTGAAGTCCTCGGGGCGGTCCACGAAGCCCTCGTGCTCGATGCCGACACTGCGCTCGTTGTAGTCGCGGTTGCCCGCGTGGTACGCCACGTCCAGCTCGCGGATCATCTGCGTGACGCGGCCGTCCTGACCGACGATGTAGTGCGCCGCGGCCTTGTGCCCCGGGTCCTGGAACGCCCGCACCGCGCTGTCGAAGCTGCCCTGGGTGACATGGACGATCACCATGTCGACGCCGAAGTCGTCCGGCCGGTCGGCGCGGCGCCAGTTGGCGTCCGAGGCCGCCACCCAGCGGGCGCCCGCATAGTCGACCACGCCCTGTTCGCGCGGCTTCTCCACGCCCGGCATCCGCCACCACAGGCGCGCCAGCTCGTCCCGTGCCAGCACCGCCGTGCCCGCTGCCGCCGCGACCCCGCCCACGATCAGGGCCCGCCGCCCGATGCGCCGGTCCCCGTCCTCGGATGCCTTCTGTGCCCCCATGTGATCGTGAACGCATACTCGGCGGCCGTGGTTCCCGGGCCCCCGTACCCTGGAAGGGTTATGACTGAGACCTCGCAGCGCCCCCGCCCCCTCCGCGTCCTGGCCGCCATGTCCGGCGGAGTCGACTCCGCCGTCGCCGCCGCCCGCGCGGCCGAAGCGGGGCACGAAGTGACCGGCGTCCATCTCGCGCTCTCCGCGAACCCGCAGTCGTTCCGTACCGGCGCGCGGGGCTGCTGCACCATCGAGGACTCGCGCGACGCCCGCCGCGCCGCCGACGTCATCGGCATCCCCTTCTACGTGTGGGACCTCGCCGACCGCTTCCGCGAGGACGTCGTCGAGGACTTCGTCGCCGAATACCAGGCGGGCCGCACCCCCAACCCCTGCCTGCGCTGCAACGAGAAGATCAAGTTCGCCGCGCTGCTGGACAAGGCGCTCGCGCTCGGCTTCGACGCGGTCTGCACCGGCCACTACGCCAAGGTGATCCTCCGCGAGGACGGCACCCGCGAACTGCACCGCGCCTCCGACATGGCCAAGGACCAGAGCTACGTCCTCGGCGTGCTCGACGACCGCCAGCTCGCCCACGCGATGTTCCCCCTCGGTGACACCGTCACCACCAAGGAGGAGATCCGCGCGGAGGCCGAGCGGCGCGGACTGGCCGTCGCCAAGAAGCCCGACTCGCACGACATCTGCTTCATCGCCGACGGCGACACCCAGGGCTTCCTCGCAAACCGCCTCGGTAAGGCCGAGGGCGACATCGTCGACGAGTCCGGCACCACGATCGGCACCCACGAGGGCGCGTACGGCTTCACCATCGGCCAGCGCAAGGGCCTGCGGATCGGCACCCCCGCCCCCGACGGCAAGCCCCGCTACGTCCTCGACATCTCCCCGGTGGACAACACCGTCACCGTCGGCCCCGCGGCGGCCCTCGACGTCACCGCCCTGTCCGCGATCAAGCCCCGCTGGTGCGGCGCCGCCCCCGAGGGCCCCGGCAGCTACACGGCCCAGCTGCGCGCCCACGGCGGCGAGACCGAGGTGACGGCGGAAGTCGTCGACGGCGAGCTGCGCGTCCGCTTCACCGAGCCCGTCCGCGGCGTCGCACCCGGCCAGGCGATCGTCCTGTACGACGGCACCCGCGTGGTCGGCTCGGCCACGATCGCGTCGACGGTGCGGGCGACGGCCGACGTGGCCTGACGCCGCCACGCCCGGGCGCCCAGCAGGGCGCTCACCGCGCGAAGAACTCCGCCAGGACCGGGGCCAGGACGTCCGGTTCGACCATGTGGGTCTGGCCCTCCAGGGTGCGGTACGTGCCCCGGGGGACCGACTCGGCGATCGCCCGCGCGGCCTCACGCATCCACGCCGGGCTCGCGTCGCCCGCGACCGACAGCACCGGCACCCGGATCGACGACAGCAGCTCGCGCGGCACACTTCCGTCACCCATCACGGCGTCGTCGTACGCCAGGCTCGGCGCCATCGACTCCATCCCGGCCCACATCGGTGACTGCCGCGCGCCCTGGATGACGTCCTCGCCCAGCCCGGTCAGCCGCAGGAAGAGCTCCACCGCGTCCCCGCGCCGCCCCTCCGCGAGCGCCGCCGTCAGCTGCTCGGTGTACCGCGCCCGCTCCCCGAGATCGTCCTCGGACATCGCGTACGGCGTCTCGTACACGGCGACATGGCGCACCGGCAGCCCGCTCGCCGCCGCCCTGAGCGCCAGCGCGCCGCCCGAGGAGACGCCGTACAGCGCGGCCCCGCCGCCCACCGCCTCGATCAGCGCCCCCAGGTCCTCGACCTCGCGCTCCACCGCGTACGGCGCCGTGTCCCCGCTCCGGCCCCGGCCCCGCCGGTCGTACACGACCACCCGGAACCGCTCCGAGAGGGGCGCGGCCAGCGGCGCCACCGTGGCGCCCGTCGACATCGCGCCGCTGACGAGAACGATCGTGGCACCCCGCCCGGCGCTCTCGTACGCCAGGGAGGTGCCGTCGCGCGAAGTGATGTTCTTGTCCATGTCTCACCAGACTGCCGCAATGCGCGGCATTCGTCGGTGAGGCGGGCGGCGCGTCCGCCGATCACAACCCTTCCACGCCCTCAGCCGACTTCCACCTCGTAGAAGCAGAGATGGTCCTTGATCCGCGCGACGTCCGGCTTCGGCTCCGGATACGCCCAGACCAGGTCCGCCGCGTCCGGCAGCGACCAGTAGGAGGCGGTGCCCTTGAACGGGCAGTACGTGTGCGTCCCGGAGGGCGTCAGCAGGTCCAGACGTACGTCCTGGGGCGGGATGTAGTACCGCGCGGGGCAGCCCGTTTCGCGCAGCACCAGCGCCTCGTCGCTCTCCGCCAGCACCCGGCCGCCGTGCACCACGCGCACGTGCCGGTCACTGGGCTCGATGGTGATGCGGTGGCCTGTGGTCACGATCGCCCCTCCTCGGGTAGCCGCTACAGCGGATACAGCGCACGCTGAAGCGGACTTCTTCCCGAGGACCCGGAGGACCCATGGGAGCCAAGGACATCGCAAGGAACCGCAGCACCCTCGCCCACCGGGCCGGCTATGCCCTGCGCCACCCGCGGCGCGTCCCCGCCCACGCGCGGCGCGCGCTCCGCGACACCTGGCTGCGACTGAAGCACCGCGACCACATCGCGTACTACCGCGCGGTGATGGCCTCCGACGCGGCCCGCAGCGCCGAGGCGGCGGTCGGCCACAACCCCTCGCGCGAGCAGTGGGCGCGCATCGGCCGCATGCAGTTCGACTACCTCCTGGGACACGGACTCCGGCCCGAGCACCGGATGCTGGAGATCGGCTGCGGCAACCTCCGCGCGGGACGCCTGTTCATCGACCACCTGGAACCCGGCCACTAATACGGCATCGACATCTCCCCGCACATCCTGCTCGCCGCCCAGGACACCCTCGTACGCGACGGACTCCAGGCCAAGATGCCCTACCTCGCCCTGGCGAACGACCTGACCCTCGCCTTCCTGCCCGACGGGCACTTCGACGTCGTCCACGCGCACAGCGTCTTCTCGCACTCGCCCCGGCATGTCGTCGAGGAGTGCTTCGCGCACGTCGGCAGGTTGCTCGCGCCCGGCGGGTTCTTCGACTTCACCTTCGACCGGACGGAGGGCGAGGAGCACCAGGTGCTGCACGAGGATTTCTACTACCGGACGGAGACGCTCGTCGACCTGGCCGCCCGGTACGGCTTCGAGGCGCGGTTCATGGACGACTGGGAGGAGCTGCCGCACCGGCAGTCGAAGATGCGGCTGACCGCGATGTCGGACCGGGCCCGTACTGTGGGCGCGTGAACATTTGTGTCTTTCTCTCCGCCGCCGACCTCGACGAACGCTACACGGGCCCCGCGCGGGACTTCGCGCGGCTGCTCGGCAAGGGCGGCCACACGCTCGTGTGGGGCGGCTCGGACGTCGGTCTGATGAAGGTCGTCGCGGACGGCGTGGAGGAGGCGGGCGGTCGCCTCCTCGGCGTCTCGGTGGAGTTCCTGGCGGCGAAGGCACGGAACGGCGTCGACGAGATGGTGATCGCCAAGGACCTCGCGGAGCGCAAGCGGCTGCTGCTGGAGAAGGCGGACGCCGTCGTCATCATGGTGGGCGGCACCGGCACCCTCGACGAGGCGACCGAGATCCTGGAGCTGAAGAAGCACGGGCACACCGACAAGCCGGTGGTCCTGCTCAACACCGCGGGGTTCTACGACGGCCTCAAGGAGCAGTTCCGCCGCATGGAGGACGAGGGCTTCCTGCCCCGCCCCCTCACCGACCTGGTGTTCTTCGCGGAGGAGCCCGTGGGTGCGCTCGCGTACCTGGAGGAGAGCCTCGGAGCGAAGTGACCGCGCGATGATGCGAGCATGGCGGGCATGGCTACACATGTGATCACCGGAGCCGGCTCCGGCATCGGCGCGGCCGTCGCCCGCCGCCTGCACGCGCGCGGCGACGAACTCGTGCTGCACGCGCGCGACGCGGGCCGGGCGAAGGAACTCGCGGCCGAGTACCCCGGCTCCCGCACCCTCGTCGGCGACCTGGGGGACCCGGACCGGCTCTCCTGGGCCTTCTCCCACCAGTCGCTCCCGGAGCGGGTGGACTCCCTCCTCCACATCGCCGGCGTGGTCGATCTCGGCCCGGTGGGAGAGCTGACCCCGAAGACCTGGCGGCACCAGCTCAACGTCAATCTGATCGCCCCCGCCGAGCTGACCCGGCACTTCCTGCCCCAGCTGCGGGCCAACCGGGGTCATGTGATCTTCGTCAACTCCGGGGCCGGGCTGAACGCCCACGCCGACTGGTCCGCCTACGCCGCGTCCAAGCACGGCCTGAAGGCTCTCGCCGACTCCCTGCGCCACGAGGAGCACGGCAACGGCGTCCGCGTCACCACGGTCTACCCCGGCCGCACGGCCAGCCCCATGCAGGCCAAGGTGCACCGGCAGGAGGGCAAGGAGTACGACGCCGGCAAGTGGATCGACCCCGAGTCGATCGCCACGACGATCGTCATGGCCCTGGACCTCCCGAGAGACGCGGAAATCAACGACCTGACGGTCCGCCCGGGGCGGTAAGACTCAGCCCGTCTGGCTAAAGCCAGCCCCTCCGGCGTTTGAGGAGCGGGGGTCCGGGGGCAGCGCCCCCGGGGACGGGACGGGAAGGGGCGGCGGGGGCGAAAACCTCCGTACGCTCTACGGGTGAGCGAAAACAGCCAGTTCAGCCTCGGACCCGCCACCGGCGTGGGCTCCATGCCGGGCGGGGACGCCCGAGAAGCCGCCAAAACGATCACCGGCAGCTTCGAGGACTTCCCCCACCTCCCCGAGCTCCCCGCCCGCGGCCCCGGCGCGGACATGATCGGCCGCACCGCCGGCATGCTCGTAGAGCTCTACGCCCGCGTAGAGCCCAGCGGCTGGCGACTCGGCGACCACCCCGGCCGCGACACCAAACGCGCCCGCTCCTGGCTGGGCGAGGACCTCGACGCGCTGGAGGAGTTCACCCAGGACCACCAGGGCCTGCTGAAGGTCCAGGCGGTCGGCCCGTGGACGCTCGCCGCCGCCCTGGAGCTGCGCAACGGCGAGGCCGCCCTGTCCGACCCCGGCGCCTGCCGCGACCTCGCCGCCTCTCTCGCCGAGGGCCTGCGCCTCCACCTCGCGGAGGTCCGGCGGCGCGTCCCCGGCGCACAGCTCGTCCTCCAGCTCGACGAACCCTCCCTCACCGCCGTACTGCGCGGGCAGGTGCGGACCGCCAGCGGCTACCGCACCCACCGCGCGGTGGACCGGCAGATCGTCGAGGCCACGCTGCGGGACGTCGTCGGGGTTCACGACGGCGGACCCGTCGTGGTCCACTCGTGTGCGCCGGACGTGCCGTTCGCGCTGCTGCGCCGGGCGGGCGTGGCGGGGATCTCCTTCGACTTCTCCCTCCTCACCGAGCGTGACGACGAGGCGATCGGTGAGGCGGTGGAGAGCGGCACCCGGCTGCTCGCCGGCGTCGTCCCCGGCACGGACGGCCCGTTGTCGGACCCTGGCGGTAGCGTCAGGAGTGTCAGGACGCTCTGGCGCAGGCTGGGGCTGCGGCCGGGACTCCTCCCGGAGGCGGTCACGATCACCCCGGCGTGCGGGCTCGCGGGGGCCTCCCCGGAGTACGCGCGGAGGGCCCTCGCCCATTGCGTCCGGGCGGCGAGATCCCTCGCGGACAACCCAGAGTAACGGGAGGACACACGGTGGCCGGCGACAAGCAAGCGGAGACGACGAGCGTGCCCGCCGAGGCACGGGAGAAGCACGCCAGGCTCGCTGAGCAGATCGAGGAGCACCGCTTCCGGTACTACGTGAACGACGCCCCCGTCATCAGCGACGCCGACTTCGACCGGCTGCTGCGCGAACTGGAGGCGCTGGAGCAGGACCATCCCGAGCTGCGCACCCCGGACTCGCCGACCCAGAAGGTCGCCGGGTCCTACGAGACGGAGTTCACCTCCGTCGAGCACCGCTCGCGCATGCTCTCCCTCGACAACACCTTCAACGACGACGACCTGGCCGCCTGGGCGGACCGCATCCACCGGGAACTGGGCACGCAGAAGTACCACTTCCTGTGCGAGCTCAAGGTCGACGGCCTCGCCGTCAACCTCACCTACGAGCGCGGGCGGCTGGTCCGCGCGGCGACCCGGGGCGACGGCCGCACCGGCGAGGACATCACGCCCAACGTCCGCACCATCGCCGAGATCCCGGACCGGCTCAAGGGCGACGAGGTGCCGGACCTCGTGGAGATCCGGGGCGAGGTCTACTTCCCGATGGAGAAGTTCCAGGAGCTCAACGCCCGCCTGGTCGGGGCCGGCGACAAGCCCTTCGCCAACCCGCGCAACGCGGCGGCCGGTTCGCTGCGCCAGAAGGACCCCCGGGTCACCGCCACCCGCCCGCTGCACATGGTGGTCCACGGCATCGGTGTCCTGGAGGGCTACCGGGGCATGACCCGCCTCTCCCAGGGCTACGACCTGCTGAAGACCTGGGGCCTGCCCACCTCACCCCACAACAAGGTCGTCGACGACCTCGCCGGTGTACGGGAGTTCATCGCGTACTACGGCGAGAACCGCCACTCCGTGGAGCACGAGATCGACGGTGTCGTCGTCAAGCTCGACGAGATCCCCCTCCAGGGCCGCCTCGGCAGCACCTCGCGCGCCCCGCGCTGGGCCATCGCGTACAAGTACGCGCCCGAGGAGGTCAACACCAAGCTGGTCAACATCCGGGTGGGCGTGGGCCGTACGGGCAGGGTCACGCCGTACGCGCAGGTCGAGCCGGTGACGGTGGCCGGCTCCGAGGTCGAGTTCGCCACGCTGCACAACCAGGACGTGGTCAAGGCCAAGGGCGTCCTCATCGGTGACACGGTGGTGCTGCGCAAGGCCGGTGACGTGATCCCGGAGATCCTCGGCCCGGTCGCCGACCTGCGGGACGGCAGCGAGCGCGAGTTCGTGATGCCCGCCGAGTGCCCCGAGTGCGGTACGCCGCTCAAGGCGATGAAGGAGGGCGACGTCGACCTGCGGTGTCCCAACGCCCGTACGTGCCCCGCACAGTTGCGGGAGCGGCTGTTCTACCTCGCCGGGCGCAAGGCGCTGGACATCGAGCACTTCGGGTATGTCGCCGCGGCGGCGCTGACCAGGCCGCTGGAGCCCGAGGAGCCGCCGCTGAGGGACGAGGGCGACCTCTTCGACCTCACCGTCGAGCAGCTGCTGCCGATCAAGGCGTACGTCCTCGACCAGGACAGCGGCCTGCCCAAGCGGGACCCGAAGACCGGCGAGGAGAAGATCGCCACCGTCTTCGCCAACCAGGAGGGCAATCCGAAGAAGAACGCCGTCGCCATGCTGGAGAACATCGCCGCGGCCAAGGAGCGTCCGCTGGCCCGGGTGCTCACCAGCCTGTCGATCCGTCATGTCGGCCCGGTCGCGGCGGAGGCGCTGGCCCGTGAGTTCCGCTCCATCGACCGGATCGAGCAGGCCACCGAGGAGGAGCTCGCCAACACCGAGGGTGTGGGCGGCATCATCGCCGCCTCGCTCAAGCAGTGGTTCGCCGAGGACTGGCACCGCGAGATCATCCGGAAGTGGAAGGCGGCCGGAGTCCGTATGGAGGAGGAGGGGTCCGGCGAGGACGAGGGACCCCGTCCGCTGGAAGGGCTCACTGTCGTCGTGACCGGAACCCTGGAGCACTTCACCCGGGATGGCGCGAAGGAGGCCCTCCAGAGCCAGGGCGCGAAGGTGACCGGATCCGTGTCCAAGAAGACGTCGTTCGTCGTTGTGGGCGACAATCCCGGGTCAAAATATGACAAGGCGATGCAGCTGAAGGTGCCGGTTCTGAACGAGGACGGTTTCAACGTCCTTCTCGAGCAAGGTCCCGAGGCCGCGGCCGATGTCGCCCTTTCGGCCGAGGAGTAGCGGTTGAAGGCCACCCGATCGGCGCATACCAGATGCATACGGGTGGCTGGGGCGCATTCGGGCAACCGTCGGCGACCGGTGCCCGTACACGCCCTCTGCGGCCTACTGTTGAGATGTGCGCCTGCCGTGCCCAGCTGCGGTCGGGGCAACCCGTACTCGTGAAGGGTCCGGGGTAAGGGCTTTCCACCGCGGAGCCGCTGAGGGTCGTCGGGCATCGGGCCGCGTGGCGTGGGCACCGCCGGCTGGGAGAGGGACGGGAATGGAACCGACCGAGAGCGCCGCCCCGGGCTCACGGCTGCGCCTGCGCCGCATGGCGGTCGCCTGGCGGCGCGGACGTGAGGGCGGGCGGCCCGCGGGGCGACCGGGCGCAAAGGAGCGCACCGGGGCGCGCACCGCGGACGCGCGCGGTGCCGGGCATCCGGCTGCCGGGCACGGCCCCGGGCTGCCCGAGACACTGTCCGAGTCGGACGCCGAACGGCACCCGTCCTGGCCCGCGTTGCCCACGGCGGTCGTCGCGGCGGCCGGGTTCGTGCTGGGCGCCGGCTTCCTGCGGGCGTTCACCGGAGGACACGCGCTCTTCCCGTCCGGCACCGTCGGCTGGTCGCTCGCCGTGCTGACCGGGATCATCGTCGGCCACCTCGTGATGCTGGGCCGTTCCCGTTGGTGGGGCGGTACCGGATCGGGCGCCGCGCTCACCCTCGCCGTGCTGCTGCTCTACGGCTGGGTCGCGGCCGGCATGATCAGCCTCACCGTCGTCGTGCTGGTCGGCATAGCCCGGCGGGGTCGCTGGCGGCAGGGCGTGCTGCACGGCGCGGTCGATCTGCTCGGCATCGGCGCCGGGGCGCTGGTGCTGGCCGCGTTCGGCTGCGTACCGTCCGTCGAGTCGCCGTCGACCCCGGACACCTGGAACCTGTACACCGCGCCCGGGGTGGTGCTGGTCGCCGCGGTCTATCTCGCGGTCACGCGCACCTTGTTGTGGTACCTGCACACCCCGCGCGCCGGGCTGCCCACCGTGGCCCGTACGGCTCTGGTCCGCCAGGGGCTGGTCGCCGTCGCCCTGCTCGGCATAGCGCCGCTGGTGTGCGTCGTCGCCGACGCCAAGCCTGTGCTGCTGCCGCTGTTCTCCATCCCGCTGATCGCCCTCGACTCCACCCTGTGGATAGCCCGCGCGCGGGCCGAGGAGCAGCTGCGCGATCCCCTCACCGGGCTGCCCAACCGGCAGTGGCTGCTGGAACGCATCTGGACCGCGCTGGACGACGCGGAGCGGATCGGCGCGCGCGCCGCGCTCATGCTGATCGACCTGGACCGCTTCCGGTCGGTCAACGACACCCTCGGGCATCTCGCCGGTGACCGGCTGCTGCTGCAGATCGCCGACCGGCTCAGACTCGCCCTGCCGCGCGGCGCGGAGGCCGCGCGACTCGGCGGTGACGAGTTCGCCGTCTTACTGCCCGTCGCCGACTCCACGACGTCCGCGACCCGTGTTGCCCGCGGCCTCGTCGCCGCCCTCAGCTCCCCGCTCGACCTCGACGGGCTCACCCTCGTCCTGGAGGCGAGTGCGGGGGTCGCCGTCTTTCCCGACCACGCCGACGACGCGGAAGGGCTGCTGCGGCGGGCGGACGTGGCGATGTATCAGGCCAAGCGGGACCGTACGGGTGTCGAGGCGTACGAGTCCAAGCGGGACTCCAACACCCCTGACCGGCTGGGGCTGCTGGGCGATCTGCGGCGGGCCCTGGACGCGCGGGAGGTCGAGCTCCACTACCAGCCCAAGGTGCGCTTCGACGGGCAGGTCGCGGGGCTCGAGGCGCTGGTGCGGTGGGTGCACCCGGAGCGCGGGAAGGTGCCGCCGGACGAGTTCATAGCGATCGCCGAGTCGTCCGGGCTGATGCCGCATCTGACCGAGTACGTGCTGGAGACCGCGCTGGGGCAGGTCGCGGAGTGGCGCGCGCAGGGGCTGTTCGTGCCGGTGGCGGTGAACGTGTCGCCGCGCGATGTCCACACGCCCGGGTTCGCCGGCTCCGTGGCGGCGCGGCTGGCTCGGCACGGGGTGCCCGCGGGGGCGCTCCAGCTGGAGATCACCGAGCATGTCCTCCTGGAGGATCCACAGCGGGCGGCGGACACGTTGAACGCGCTGACCGGGCACGGCGTGAAGATGTCGCTGGACGACTTCGGGACCGGGTACTCCTCGCTGGTGCATCTGCGGCGGCTGCCGGTCAGCGAGCTGAAGATCGACCGGTCGTTCGTGGCTCGGCTGGCCGTCGACACGGAGGACGCGGAGATCGTGCGGTGCACCGTCGATCTGGCTCACTCGCTCGGGCTGCTCGTCGTCGCGGAGGGCGTCGAGGACGACGAGACGTGGGAGCGTCTGCGGGATCTGGGGTGTGACGCGGTGCAGGGCTGGCTGGTCGCGGCGGCGATGCCGCCGGACGAGACGACGGCCTGGCTTTTCGCGCGGGGGTCGCGGGGGTGGCAGCGCCCGGCGGCGGCACTGCCGGCGGCGACGACTGCCGAGGACTAGCGCCCACGGGTGGTGGGGTGGATCGCCCACGGTTGGTGGGTGGGTCGGGGCCGGGTCGGGGGTGTCCGTCCTCGGACTGGCGCGAATCACGTTCCTTGGAGGGCTGAGGGCGCGGACGCGCCAGCCACTGCGGGCGGCCACCCCCGCCCCGTCCCCTCACCGCCGTACGCGGCAATCCGCCACGTGGGGGGTGGGGCCACCGCCCCCGCTCACCGCGACCGGCCGCACGCCGCCGCCCCGCCGCATCCGCGGGCAGTCGTGCCGCTGGGGCGGCACGGGTGGGCGCGACGGCACCCCGCCAGCGCCGGGCTGCGCGAACACCACCCCCGGCCCACACCAACGCGGGGCACCCTGTACGGCGCCGGGCTGCGCGAACCTCCCCTGGCCAGCACCAACGCGGGGCACCCCATACGGCGCCGGGTCGCGCGAACCCACCCCCGGCCCACCCCGGCGCCGGGCCCGCGAACCCCACCCCCGGTGACCCAAACCACAGGCCCCCGGAAAGGGTTTCACGGGCACAGCCCCCCGCCCCATAGGATTGGCCCCAAACCACACACACTCACCCCAGAGGATCGCTGCATGCCTGGCATCACGCGCGAGGAGGTCGCCCACCTCGCCCGGCTGGCGCGTCTGGAGCTGAAGCCCGAAGAGCTCGACCACTTCGCAGGCCAGCTCGACGACATCATCGGCGCGGTCGCCCGCGTCAGCGAGGTCGCCGACCAAGACGTACCGCCGACCTCGCACCCGCTCCCGCTGACGAACGTCATGCGGCCGGACGAGGTCCGTCCCTCGCTCACCCCCGAGCAGGCGCTCTCCGGCGCCCCGGCCCAGGAGCAGCAGCGTTTCAAGGTGCCGCAGATCCTGGGGGAGGAGTAACCCGCCATGAGCGATCACATCATCAAGCTCACCGCCGCCGAGACCGCCGAGAAGATCGCCTCAGGCGAGCTCACCGCCGTCGAGGTCACCGAGGCCCACCTGACCCGGATCGAGGCCGTCGACGAGAAGGTGCACGCCTTCCTGCACGTCGACCGCGAGGGCGCCCTCGCCCAGGCCCGTGCCGTCGACGAGAAGCGGGCCCGCGGCGAGAAGCTCGGCCCGCTGGCCGGCGTACCGCTCGCGCTCAAGGACATCTTCACCACCGAGGGCATCCCGACCACCGTCGGTTCCAAGATCCTCGAGGGCTGGATCCCGCCGTACGACGCGACGCTCACCAAGCGGCTGAAGGCCGCCGACGTCGTCATCCTCGGCAAGACCAACATGGACGAGTTCGCCATGGGGTCCAGCACCGAGAACAGCGCCTTCGGGCCGACCGGCAATCCGTGGGACCTCACCAGGATCCCGGGTGGGTCCGGCGGTGGCTCCTCCGCCGCGCTCGCCTCCTTCCAGGCGCCGCTCGCCATCGGCACCGACACCGGCGGCTCCATCCGTCAGCCGGCCGCCGTCACGGGCACCGTCGGCGTGAAGCCGACGTACGGCGCGGTGTCGCGGTACGGCATGGTGGCGTTCTCCTCCTCCCTGGACCAGGGCGGACCCTGTGCGCGTACGGTCCTGGACGCGGCCCTGCTGCACGAGGTGATCGCCGGGCACGACCCGATGGACTCCACCTCCATCGACGCCCCGGTTCCGCCGGTCGTCGAGGCCGCCCGCAACGGCAGCGTGCGGGGCATGCGCGTCGGTGTCGTCAAGCAGTTCCGCGGCGAGGGGTACCAGGCCGGGGTCATCCAGCGGTTCGACGAGTCCGTCGAGCTGCTGAAGGAGCTGGGCGCCGAGATCGTCGAGCTGGACTGCCCGTCCTTCGACCTCGCGCTGTCGGCGTACTACCTGATCGCCCCCTCCGAGTGCTCCTCCAACCTCGCCCGCTTCGACGGCCTGCGCTACGGCCTGCGGACCGGCGACGACGGCGCGCACTCCGCCGAGGAGGTCACCTCCCTGACCCGCGAGGCCGGCTTCGGCCCCGAGGTCAAGCGTCGCATCATGCTCGGCACGTACGCCCTGTCGAGCGGCTACTACGACGCGTACTACGGCAGCGCCCAGAAGGTCCGCACCCTCATCAAGCAGGAGTTCGAGCGGGCCTTCGAGCAGGTCGACGTGATCGTCTCCCCGACGACCCCGACCACCGCCTTCGCGATCGGCGAGCGTGCCGACGACCCGATGGCGATGTACCTGGCCGACCTGTGCACCATCCCCACCAACCTGGCGGGCAACGCGGCGATGTCGCTGCCCTGCGGCCTCGCTCCCGAGGACAACCTGCCGGTGGGTCTGCAGATCATCGCCCCCGCCATGAAGGACGACCGGCTGTACAAGGTCGGCGCCGCCGTTGAGGCCGCCTTCGTGGAAAAGTGGGGCCACCCGCTGATCGAGGAGGCACCGTCGCTGTGAGCGCACTGTCCAAGGCCAAGGGCTTCAAGAAGTCCAAGTCCGGTCTGTACGTCTCGATGGCCACCTCGGCGTTCGGCGCCGTCGGTGTGTACAAGCAGATCAAGAAGGCGCGTGGTGAGAACGACACGCTGCGGCTGCTCGACGCCGTCGTCACCGGCGCCGCGGTCATCACCAACCTCGCCATCCTCTACCGCGAGGTGAAGCGCCTCGGCGACGACGACGTCCTGCTGGGCTGAGAGGGAAGTTTCACCGTGACCACCATGACCGACCTGGTGTCGTACGAGGACGCTCTGGCGTCGTACGACCCCGTCATGGGCCTCGAGGTCCATGTCGAACTCGGCACCCGAACCAAGATGTTCTGCGGCTGTTCGACCGCACTGGGCGCCGACCCCAACACCCAGACCTGCCCCGTCTGCCTCGGCATGCCCGGCGCGCTCCCGGTCGTCAACGCGACCGGCGTCGAGTCCGCGATCAGGATCGGTCTCGCGCTGAACTGCGAGATCGCCGAGTGGTGCCGCTTCGCCCGGAAGAACTACTTCTATCCGGACATGCCGAAGAACTTCCAGACCTCCCAGTACGACGAGCCGATCGCCTTCAACGGCTACCTCGACGTGCAGCTGGAGGACGGCGAGACCTTCCGCGTGGAGATCGAGCGCGCCCACATGGAGGAGGACACCGGCAAGTCCACGCACGTGGGCGGTGCCACCGGCCGTATCCACGGCGCGTCCCACTCCCTGCTCGACTACAACCGCGCGGGCATCCCGCTCATCGAGATCGTCACCAAGCCGATCGTCGGTGCCGGTGAGCGCGCTCCGGAGGTCGCGCGGGCGTACGTCCGTGAGCTGCGTGAGCTCATCCGTGCCCTCGGCGTGTCCGAGGCCCGCATGGAGATGGGCCAGATGCGCTGCGACGTCAACCTGTCGCTGATGCCGAAGGGCGCCGACAAGTTCGGCACCCGCAGCGAGACCAAGAACGTCAACTCGCTGCGGTCCGTCGAGCGAGCGGCGCGGTTCGAGATCCAGCGGCACGCGGCCGTGCTCTCCTCCGGCGGCACGATCGTCCAGGAGACCCGCCACTTCCACGAGGACACGGGGTCCACGACCTCGGGCCGTGTGAAGGAGGAGGCCGAGGACTACCGGTACTTCCCGGAGCCCGACCTGGTGCCGGTGGCCCCCTCGCGCGAGTGGGTCGAGGAGATCCGTTCCACCCTGCCCGAGCTGCCGCTGGTGCGCCGCAACCGGCTCCGCGAGGAGTGGGGCATCTCCGGCACCGACATGCAGGCCATCCTCAACGCCGGCGCGCTGGACCCGATCGTCGCCACGATCGACGCCGGCGCCGACGCGGCCTCCGCCCGCAAGTGGTGGATGGGCGAGCTGGCCCGCAGCGCCAACGAGTCCGGCACCTCGCTCGACGAGCTGGCGATCACCCCGGCCCAGGTCGCCCGGGTCACCGAGCTGGTGAACGCCGGCGACCTGAACGACAAGCTGGCCCGCCAGGTCATCGAGGGCGTCCTCGCCGGTGAGGGCGGCCCGGACGAGGTCGTCGAGAAGCGCGGTCTGAAGGTCGTCTCCGACGAGGGTGCCCTGGGCACCGCCGTCGACGAGGCCATCGCCGGCAACCCGGCCATCGTGGACAAGATCCGCGGCGGCAAGGTCGCCGCGGCCGGTGCCCTGGTCGGCGCCGTCATGAAGGCCACACGCGGCCAGGCGGACGCGGCCCGCGTCAAGGAGCTGATCCTGGAGAAGCTCGGCGTCGGCGAGGGCTGATCCCCGAGGACGGGGAGAGGGGGCGCATCGGGTTCGATGCGCCCCCTCTCTCTTATGCCGTCACGCGATCAGGGCCGGCGGCCCACCACGCGTGCGAAGCCCAGCGTGCGGCCCCGGTCGGTGCGCAGCATGTGTGCGCTCTCCCGGCTCATCCGTACGTGGAACTCCTCCTGGCTCTCCTCGGCGACGACGTCGCACCAGAGCAGCCACTCCCGCCAGCCGTCCTCCAGCCAGTCGGCCGTCTCGACCTCCACGGCCGCGCTGCGGGTCCAGTGGCGGCGCCACCAGGCGGGGCTGTGGAAGCACCAGAACGCGGGGTCCCAGAAGGGCTTCATGTGCTCCGGCGGCTCGCTGCCCTCGATCTCCTCGGGCAGCGCGGGGACGACGACCCCGATCCGCCCGCCGGGCTTCAGCAGCCGGGTCAGCGTCGGCAGGTAGAGATCGTCGGTGCCGAAGTACTGGTACGCGTCGATGGAGACGATCGCGTCGAAGCTCTCCTCCCCGAAGGGCAGGTCGTGCGCCTCGGCGAGGACCGGGAAGACCCGGTCGGCGACGTCCGCCTCGGCGATGCGGCGCGCGTTGTCGTCCGGCTTGATCCACAGGTCGGCCGCGGTGACCTGGAGGTCGTACTCCTTGGCCAGGAAGATGGACGTCATGGCGCGACCGCAGCCCAGGTCGAGCACGCGTGCGCCGGGGCGCAGGGTGTCGAGGCCGAGGGCCGGGGCGAGCCACTCCAGCAGCCACAGCGCGTGCGGGCCCATCCCGTTCTCGATGGTCCAGCGGGCGTCGTAGGCGCTGCTGCGGGGGTACCGGGGCAGGGTGAGGCGGCTAGCGAGGTCGTCGTGCGGGGTGTTCGATGTGATGTCCGACATCGTGGAACGGGCTCCTTGGGGCCGTGAAGAGGGAAAGGGTCGCGTCGGAGATCGGGCGGACAATCATCAAAGCACCTGCTTCGGCCGGCGGCGGGCTGCCGCGGTACGTCGGACCGGCGGACGCTAGCAGGTGGCCCCGCACCCCCGCATCCGGGTTTTCGGGAGGAGGCGCTACGCTCCCGCGCCATGAGTGGACGCGCCGATTCCGACGGCCCATCCCCGGACGTCCGGGCAGAGGACGCCGAGCAGGGCGACGACGCCGCGCGGGAGGTGCGGCGGGCCCGGTGGGTGGCGGCCGGCGCCGGAGCCGTACTCGCCCTCGCGGGTCTGGCCGCCGCTCTGCTCCGTCTCCTGGATTCCGCGCCGGCCCTCGTCCCCCTCGCATACGCCTGCGGAGGCGCCGTCTGCGCCCTCGCCGGGGTCCTGGGCTCCCGGGGCCGCACCCGCAGGGCGCTGTGGCTGCTGATCGCGGGAGTCATGGTCATGGCGCTGGGGGACCGGTCCGACTGATCGCCCCGCTGTGAGC
Source organism: Streptomyces sp. NPDC031111 (assembly GCF_055570675.1). Lineage (NCBI taxonomy): Bacteria > Bacillati > Actinomycetota > Actinomycetes > Kitasatosporales > Streptomycetaceae > Streptomyces > Streptomyces sp. NPDC031111. Next base: position 16,880 of record NZ_JBVIGS010000007.1, on the reverse strand, counting down.
TGAGTCGCATCAATGTGAATAAGCACACGAAAGCGACAAACGATCATTAATGCCTGCGACAGTGTCAGTGCATTGCTCATGCGTTCTTTGCGGGTTGTTCGGTCAACGCTCGACTGGTCCCGGTCAAAGATCCACACCGAGTCACTCCGGGAGCACATTCGTGGCAGCCCTCGCACGCTGGTGTGTCCAACGCCGTCTGATCACCGTTCTGCTCTGGCTCCTCGCCCTCGGCGGGGTCTCCGCCGGCGCCTTCGCCGCCGGCTCCGCCTACTCCAACGACTACAAGGTGCCCGGCACCGAGTCGGGCCGGGCCACCCAGCTGCTGAAGGAGGGCTTCCCCGACCTCGGCGGCGACAGCGACAACGTGGTCTGGCACACGACGTCCGGCAGTGTCAGGGACCCCGGCGTCGAACAGACCATGACGCACACCCTGGACCGCATCGAGGACCTGCCCGGCGTCGCCTCCGTGAGCGGACCGTACGACGACCAGGGCGCCGGCCGCGTCAGCGCGGACGGCCGTACCGCGTACGCCACGGTCACCTTCGAGGACCAGGCCAAGGACGTCGACGCGGGCGAGGCCGCCGCCGTGGTGAAGACGGCCAAGGCCGCGGAGACCGACGGACTGGACGTCGAGCTGAGCGGCAGCGCCGTCGAGCTCAGCGAGTCCTCCGGCGGGCACATAGCCGAGATCGTCGGCGTGCTGGTCGCCGCCGTCGTCCTGTACCTCGCCTTCGGCTCGCTCGCCGCCGCGCTGCTGCCCATCGCCACCGCACTGGTCGGCGTCGGCACCGCCTACGCCGGGATCGGGCTGCTCGGGCACGTCATGACCGTCGCCGACTTCGCGCCCATGCTCGGCATGCTGATCGGGCTCGGCGTCGGCATCGACTACGCCCTGTTCATCGTGACCCGGCACCGGCGCGGGCTGAAGCGCGGGCTCTCCGTCACCGAGGCCGCCACCAACGCCGTCGCCACCACCGGACGGGCGGTCGTCTTCGCGGGCGCGACCGTGTGCATCGCCCTGCTGGGCATGCTCATCCTCCGGCTGAACTTCCTCAACGGCGTCGCCATCGCCGCCTCGCTCACCGTCGTCCTGACGGTGGCCGCCTCCGTCACCCTGCTGCCCGCCCTGCTGAAGTACATCGGCATGCGCGCGCTCAGCCGCCGGGAGCGGCGCCGGCTGGCCGAGCACGGGCCCGAGCCGGAGCTGCCGACCGGGTTCGCCGCCCGCTGGTCGGCGTTCGTGGAGCGCCACCCCAAGCTGCTCGGCGCCGTCGCCGTCGTCGTCATGGCGGTCCTCGCGCTGCCCACCTTCTCGCTGCACCTGGGCACCTCCGACCAGGGCAACGACCCCAAGACCTCCACCACCCGCCAGGCCTACGACCTCCTCGCCGACGGCTTCGGCCCCGGCGTGAACGGCCCCCTCACCCTCGTCACCGAGGTCGACGGCGCCGAGGACCGGCTCGCCCTCGACAACCTCGACGGCACGCTGCGCGGTACCGAGGGCGTCGCCTCCGTGTCGCCGGTGACCTACGGGCAGGGTGGCGACACCGCCTACCTCACCGTCGTACCGGACTCCTCCCCGCAGTCGAAGCAGACCAGCGACCTCGTCGACCGGCTGCGCGAGGACGTGCTGCCCCGGGCCGAGTCGGGCACCTCGCTCGACCTGCACGTCGGCGGTGTGACCGCCGGCTACGACGACTTCGCCACCGTCATCATCGACAAGCTGCCCCTCTTCGTGGGCGTGGTGATCGGCCTGGGCTGTCTGCTGCTCCTGCTGGCCTTCCGGTCCATCGGCATCCCGCTCAAGGCCGCCGCGATGAACGTGGCCGCCGTGGCCGCCGCCTTCGGTGTCGTCGTCGCGATCTTCCAGTGGGGCTGGGGCAGCGAACTGCTCGGGCTGGGCAGTGCGGGCCCGATCGAACCGTTCCTGCCCGTGATCATGGTGTCGGTCCTCTTCGGGCTCTCCATGGACTACCAGGTCTTCCTGGTCAGCCGGATGTACGAGGAATGGCTGGAGACCGGCGACAACCGGCGCTCCGTCCGCGTCGGACTCGCGGAGACCAGCCGGGTGATCAACTCCGCCGCCGTGATCATGATCTCGGTCTTCCTGGCCTTCGTCCTCAGCGGCGACCGGGTGATCGCCATGTTCGGCATCGCGCTCGCCGCGGCCGTCGCCCTCGACGCGTTCGTCCTGCGCACCCTGCTCGTCCCCGCCCTCATGCACCTCCTCGGTGGCGCCAACTGGTGGCTGCCGCGCTCGCTGGACCGGATCCTGCCGAGGATCAGCATCGAGCCGCCCGAGGCCCGGGCCGCCCATGAGAGGCTGGCCGCCGCCACGGACGCCGAGGTGGCGGACGTGCTGGCCGAGGAGGAGCGACAGCGGGATGTACGCGATACGACTGGGTGACGACGGAGCGGAACTGCGCCCCCTGGAGCCCTGGCACGCCGAGGAGTTCCTGGCCCACCTGGACCGGGGCCGCGAGTTCATCAACCAGTACGTCCCCTTCGGGTCCAAGGCCACGGACGTGGCCGGCGCCCGGGAGGTGCTCCAGCGGTACGCCGACTGGCGTGCCGCGGACACCGCCTCGCTCCACGGGCTGTGGCTGGACGGCAAGCTCGTGGGCGGGGTGCTCACCCTGAACTTCGACGCCGCGAACGGCAGCTGCGAGGTCGGCTGCTGGCTGGAGCCCGCCGCCACGGGGCGGGGGCTCGTCACCCGCGCGATGCGGGTGCTCATCGACTGGGCGGTCGAGCAGCGCGGCATCCACCGGGTCGAATGGGTCGCCGCGGCCGGCAATGTGCCGAGCATCGACGTCGCCCGCCGGCTCGGCATGACCCGCGACGGCGTACGCCGCGAAGCCCATCTCCACCACGGGGTACGGCACGACCTGGAGGTGTGGTCCGTGCTGGCCCCGGAGTGGCGGGCGGGGCGCGACGATCATTAAGCGGACTCTCAGAGAGCGTCCGTACGGTGCCGGGCATGGGAAACAGGACAGTGGACGAAACCCGAGCCGGGACCGAGGACGACGAGGCGGCAGTGGACACCACTGAGACCGTCGACGCCGATGCCCCGGAGACGGAACCGGAAGCAGCACAGGACGCTCCCGAGGCCGAGGAGGAAGGCCCCTCCGGCGTCGGACAGGGCGCCGCGGCGATCGTCTCCGCGGCGCTCGGCCTCGTCTCGCTCACCGGCGGCTGGCTGGGCACGGTGGCCGCCGCGCGCGAGACCCTCGTGGGCCAGCTGGAGACGGCCGCGGACGCCGGCGTCGCCACCCAGGTCAAGGAGGTCTACGGCGATGCCTGGAACACCAGCGCGCTGTGGGCCGGCCTGTTCGCGCTGACCGCGCTGATCGTGGGCGTGGTGGTGCTGGCGAGGCCCGCCTTCGGGACGCCCGGCCGGACGGCCCAGGCCCCCTGGATCAAGTCGGTCGCCTGGGCGGGTGTCTCGCTGGGCGTCATCGGACTGCTGCTGGCGGTCCTCAAGTACACCGACGTCCTCCTGGGCCTGCCCGCCACCGGCTGACTCACGCGGGTCGGGGACTTAGGAGCCCATGGGCCGCCCTAAGTGGCTTCTAAGGCCCCGTGGCCGCGCGAAGATACGGAAGTCTCCCGATGTGGCGGGGGCGCCTTGGAGACGAAGGTGGAGGCATCGCAGAGAGCGATGTCCGACACCGACTCCTTCGGGGGAGCCCACCATGTTCGAGTACGCACTTCACCGGCTTCGTCACGACGAGCTCCTCCGCCAGGGAGAGGAGCACCGCCTGGCCCGCGAAGCCACCCGCCGCCGCCGCGAAGCCACCCCGGAAAACACCGAGGCGGAAAGCCATCCCCGCCACCACCGCTTCACCCGGGCCGCATGACACGTGATCCGCCCCGCCGCCTCCGCGGGCAGCCGTCTGCGGCCCTCCGCGGGCAGTCGTGCCTCCCCCAGTGCCTTAAGGGCCTGGGAGGTGCCCCCAGGGCGATGGGGGTACCTCCCGCTCGAGCGAAGCCGAGAGTGGGGGAGGGTGGGCGCGACGGCACCCCGCCAGCGCCGGGCAGCGCGACCACCCCCCGGCCCCCACCGACGCGGGGGCACCCTGCCGGGGCACAAAAACCGGTGACCCGTTGTCGGAGGGGCATGCGATGCTCAGGCACGTGGAGACCAAGTCCGTCAGCCCCGTGTTCGTCGGCCGAAGCACCGAGCTCGACACACTGAACGCCGCACTCACCCGCGCCGCCACCGACCCCCAGGCCCTCGTGATCGGCGGCGAGGCAGGAGTCGGCAAGACCCGCCTCGTCGAGGAGTTCGCCGCCGCGGCCCGCCGCCGCGGCGCGATCGTCGCCCTCGGCGGCTGCGTCGAGATCGGCGCCGACGGACTGCCCTTCGCCCCCTTCTCCACCGCCCTGCGCCAACTCCGCCGCGAACTGCCGGAGCAGCTCGCCGCCGCCGCCTCCGGCCAGGAGGAGGAACTCGCCCGCCTGCTGCCCGAACTGGGCACCGCCGCCGCCCGCGAGGGCCGCCGCGACGAACAGGGCATGGCCCGGCTCTTCGAACTCACCGCCCGCCTCCTGGAGCGCGTCGCCGCCGAGCACACCGTCGTCCTCGCCCTGGAGGACCTGCACTGGGCGGACGCCTCCACCCGCCACCTGCTCGCCTACCTGTTCCGCACCCTGCGCACCGGCCGCCTCGTCGTCCTGGCCACGTACCGCTCCGACGACATCCACCGCCGCCACCCGCTCCGCCCCCTCCTCGCCGAACTCGACCGCCTCCGCACGGTCCAGCGCGTCGAACTCGGCCGGTTCAACCGCGAGGAGGTCCACCGGCAGATCGCCGGCATCCTCGCCCGCGAACCCGACTCCGACCGCGTGGACGACATCTTCGAACGCTCCGACGGCAACGCCTTCTTCGTGGAGGAACTCGCCGTCGCCGCCGACGAGGGCTGCTGCACCGGCCTCACCGACTCCCTCCGCGATCTCCTCCTGGTGAGGGTCGAGGGCCTGCCGGAGAGCGCCCAGCGGGTCGCCCGGATCGTCGCCGAGGGCGGCTCCACCGTCGAGGACCGGCTGCTTGCCGCCGTCGCCCGGCTCAGCGAGGACGACCTCATCGAGGCCCTGCGCGCCGCCGTCAACGCCAGCATCCTCGCCCCCGCGCCCGACCGTGACGGCTACCGCTTCCGCCACTCCCTGGTCCGCGAGGCCGTCAGCGACGACCTGCTGCCCGGTGAACGCTCCCGGCTCAACCGCCGCTACGCCGAGGCCCTGGAAGCCGACCCCACCCTCGTCCCCGCCGACGAGCGGGTGACCCGCCTGGCCAGCTACTGGTACCACGCCCACGACGCGGCCAAGGCCCTGCCCGCCGTCCTCGACGCCTCCGTCGAGGCCCGCCGACGCCACGCCTACTCCGAGCAACTGCGCCTGCTGGAGCGGGCGATGGAGCTGTGGGACGCCGTCCCCGACGCCGTACGGGCCACCCTGCGCCCCGTCGACTACGCCGAGGTCTACCCTCCCTGCGGCTGCGACCCGGAGACCACGCCGCTGCGCTACCTCGACCTCATGGCCGAAGCCGCCGTCGCCGGCCGGCTCTGCGGGGAGCGCGAACGCTCCATGAAGATCACCAAGCGGGCGCTGCGCCTCCTCGACGAGGAACCGGACCCGCTGCGCGCCGCCTGGTTCTGGGTGCAGCGCTCCCGGCTCACCCAGTCCCTCGCCCGCGGTGACGGCTGGGCCGAACTCGGCACCGCGCAGGACCTGGTGCGCGGCCTGCCCCCGTCCGAGGTGCACGCCGAGGTCCTCGCCTCCGCGGCCAGCTGGTCGATGCTCCACGAACCCGGCCCCGAGGCCATGGCCGCCGCCGAACGCGCCGTCGAGTACGCCCGCATGGTCGGCGCCCACGACATCGAGCTCAACGCCCGGCTCACCCTCGGCGGACTCATGGTCGACGCCGGTGACATCGACACCGGACTCGCCGAGATGTACGAGGTCAAGGACCGTGCGACCGAACTGGGCGTGGACATGGTGGTGGGTCGCGCCCATGTGAACCTCCCCTCCGTCCTCGAAGGCGTCGGCCGCTCCAAGGAGGCCGCGGGGCTGCTCCAGGAGGGCGTCCACGTCACCCGCAGACTCGGACTGATGGACTCCGAGGGCTGGGTGTGGGGCAACCTCGCCGAGTCCCTCCACTCCCTCGGCCGCTGGGACGAGGCGGCGCGGGCCGCGAACAACGCGCAGCGCATCGAGCGCAGCGCCAAGCCCCGCGCCGGGGGCTCGATGCGCCTGGCCTATCTCGCGTACGACCGGGGGGACCTGGCCGAGGCGGCCCGCCGTCTCGCCGACGCCCGTACCTTCTTCGGCACCCACGACCCGATGCCGCAGTACGCGCTCCCCATGAAGTGGGTCGCCCTCGGCATCGCCGCCGCCGAGGGCCGCCTCCCCGACGCCCGGGCCGAACTGCTCAGCGCCCTCGACACCGGCCTTCCGCCCGGCACCCAGCGCTACGGCTGGCCCCTGCTGCTCGCCGCCGCCACGGCCGAGGCGGACGCCCACGGCGACCCGGCGGCCGACCCCGGCCGCCCGGAGATCCTGGAGCGGATCCGCAAGGCGGCCAAGACCCTGGCCACGGGCGTGCCCGTATGGCAGGCCTACGACCTGTGGCTGCGCGCCGAGTTGCAGCGCGCGGAGGGCAGGCCCGCGCCGGACGAGTGGTCCACGGCCGTCACGGCGGTCGAACCCCTGGAGCGGCCCTACGACCTCGCACGCGTCCGGTTCCGGCTGGCCGAGGCACTGCTCGCCGCCGGCGCGGGCGACGACGAACGCGCCCGCGCCACGGAACTGCTGCGGCTGGTGACCGCCGCCGCCGACCACCTCGGCGCCGCACCGCTGGCCCGGACCGCCGCCCTGCTGGCACAGCGCGCCCGCCTCGCCGTGACCCCCGCCCGCCGGGAACCGGCCCCCGCCGACCCGGCCGACGCGCTCGGTCTCACCAGCCGGGAGCGCGATGTGCTGCGCCTGGTGGCCGCCGGCCACACCAACCGCCGTATCGCCGAGGAACTGTTCATCTCCCCGAAGACGGCCAGCGTCCACGTCTCCAACATCCTCGCCAAACTGGGCGTCTCCGGCCGCGGGGAGGCCGCGGCGGTGGCGCATCGGCTCGGTCTGTTCGCGGCGGAGCCCGGTGAACGACTCGCGGCGGGATAATGGGTGTGCGACTCATTCGTCCCTGGGAAGGGGAGCGATGTTCAACGCCTTCGAGGAACTGTTCGCCCCCGGCCGCAAACACACCCGCGACGAGCAGAACCGTCTGGAACTGACCCGCGAGGACGTCGGCGACGCCGACCCCGGACGCGGGCCGATAGACCTCGCGTCCGGGAAGGTCACGGTGCGCCCACCGGCCGCCCCGGAGGAGGAACCCGACGGGGACTGAGCCGCGCCTAGCTCACCTCCAGTTCCAGAATCCGGTCGTCGCCGTCCTGCGGACTGCCTCGTCCGTCCGTGTTGCTGGTGACCAGCCAAAGCTTGTTGCCGCCCGCCGCGACCACCGTGCGCAGCCGGCCGTACTCGCCCTCCAGGAACGCCTGCGGGTCCGCCGAGGCCTCCGTGCCCTTCAGCGGAACACGCCACAGCCGCTCTCCGCGCAGACCCGCCATCCAGATCGAGCCCTCGGCGTACGCGATGCCGCTGGGGGAGGCCTCGTCCGTGGTCCACTGGTCGATCGGGTTGTGGAAGCCGCCGTCGTCGGACCTGCCCTCCGCCTCCGGCCAGCCGTAGTTGTCGCCGGGCTTGATCGCGTTCAGCTCGTCCCAGGTGTTCTGGCCGAACTCCGAGGCGAACAACCGCTGTTTGCCGTCCCAGGCCAGGCCCTGCACATTGCGGTGGCCGTACGTGTACACCGGGGAGTCGAACGGGTTGCCCGGGGCCGGCTCGCCCTCCGGGGTCAGCCGCAGGATCTTGCCGCCGGGGGACTCCTTGTCCTGGGACAGACCGGTGTCACCGCTCTCGCCCGTGCCCGCGTACAGCATCTTGTCCGGGCCGAAGGCGATCCGGCCGCCGTTGTGGACCTCGCCCTTGGGGATGCCCCGGAAGACGGTGTCCGGCGCGCCCAGCTGCTCGCCGGCCGGCTTCTTCTCGTCGTAGATCATGCGGACGATGCGGTTGTCGGAGGCCGAGGTGAAGTAGGCGTAGACCATGCGGTCCGAGGCGTAGTCGGGGGAGAGGGCGATACCGAGCAGGCCGCCCTCGCCGGACGGCGACACCCCGGGCACCTCGCCCAGCTCGGTCTTCCTGCCGGTCTCCCCGTCGACGCGGGTGATCGTCGCCTCGTCCCGGGATGACACCAGCAGGTCGCCGTCGGCCAGCGGGGCCAGCCCCCAGGGGGTGCTCAGCCCCGTGGTCACCGTGCGGAGCACCTTCACGGAGCCCTTGGCGGGTGGCGTCTCCTCAGCGGTCCCCTCCGGCGGCGACGACCGCGCCCCCGTATCGCTCGGGGAGGCACCGGTGTCTCCGCCGCCCGGCGATCCTCCGTCGTCGGAGGAGCAGCCGGCGGTCAGCAGGAGCACGGCGGCGGCCAGTACGGCCGGCACGGCTCGTCGTTGCACGATCTCGTCCCTTCGACGCGGCGGGTCCTACCTGTCATACACCGCTCGCGCGTCACAGGTTCCCGATCGCGGAACCCCGAACCGCCTGACCGCCGCCGCCGGCCCGTCGCTCAGTCCCAGGACCCCTGCGCCGCGGGCAGTTCCGCGATCTCCGCGAGGTCGCGCTCCGTCAGGCGCAGACCGGCGGCGGCCGCGTTCTCCGCCGCCCACCGCTCCCGCTTGGTGCCGGGCACCGGGATCACCTGGCGGCCCCGGCTCAGCACCCAGGCCAGGGCCACCTGCGCGGGAGTGACGTGCTCGCCGTGCCGGCGGGCGACGCGGCGCAGGCCCACCACGAGCGGCTGGTTCGCGGCCATCATCTCGGCCGTGAAGCGCGGGTGCCGGGCGCGCAGATCGTCCGCCTCGAAGCCCACCCCGGGCGTCAGCGTCCCGGTCAGGAAGCCGTTGCCCAGCGGCATCGCCGCCAGGAAGCCGACCCCCCGGGACTCGCACCACGGAAGCAGCGTCTCCAGCGCCTCCGGCGACCACACCGACAGCTCCGCCTCCACCGCGCTCACCGGGAAGACCTGCTGCACCCGCTCCAGCTGCCGGACGGTCGCGTCGTGCAGCCGCGCCCCCGGCCGCCGGGCGGAGCGCGCCCCCACCGCGCACAGCCCCAACGCCCGTACCTTTCCCGCCTGTACGAGCTCCGCCATCGCCCCCCAGGTCTCCTCGACCGGGACCTCCGGGTCCGCGCGGTGCAGCTGGTAGAGGTCGATGACATCGGTCTGGAGCCGGCGCAGCGACGCGTCGCAGGCCCTTCGCACGTACCCGGGGCGCCCGTTGGCCACGATGTGCTGCTCGCCCACCAGCAGACCGACCTTCGTGGACACGAAGGCGTCGGAGCGCCGCTCCTTCAACACCCGCCCCAGCAGCAGCTCGTTGGTGAACGGGCCGTACATGTCCGCGGTGTCGAGGAGCGTCGAGCCCAGATCCAGTGCCCGGTGCACCGCCCTGAGCGACTCCTCGCCACGCTGCCGGGACGTGCTGTAGGCCCAGCTCATCGGCATGCACCCGAGTCCGACGGCCCCCACCGCGAGCGCCCCCGCGCCGATCGTCCTGCGCTCCACCTGGTCGTGACCCTCCCTCTCCGGTCCCCCAACCTAACCCGCGCCCTCCCCGGCCTCTGAACTAGCCTCCGGACCATGACTGCTGCTGACGTATGGCTTCCCATCCCGCCGGACGAGATCGAGGGGCTCCCCGAGGGGCCGCGCTACCGGTTCTGGGACGGGGACGAGGAGTTCCCCGCCGACCCGGCCGACTGCGTCTTCTACGTCGTGCCCTACATGAAGCCCGCCGGCATCGGTGTCCGCCCGCTGCCGCAGATGCGCTCGGTCCGCGTCGTGCAGACCCTGTCGGCCGGCACCGACCACGTGGAGCCCGGCCTGAGGCACCTGCCCCCCGGGGTCCGGCTGTGCAACGCGCGCGGTGTGCACGAGGCCAGCACCGCCGAGCTCACGCTCGCGCTGATCCTGGCCTCCCTGCGGGGCATCCCCGACTTCGTGCGGGCCCAGGACAAGGGGGAGTGGCGCGGCGGGTTCCGGCCCGCGCTCGCCGACCGGAACGTGCTCATCGTCGGATACGGCTCGATCGGCTCGGCCATCGAGGACCGGCTCGTTCCGTTCGAGCTCGCGCGGGTGGCGCGCGTCGCGCGCTCCGCGCGCACCACGGAGCGCGGGCCGGTGCACCCGCTCACCGATCTGCCCGCCCTGCTCCCGGAAGCGGATGTCGTCGTCCTCTCCACGCCGCTGACCGAGACCACCCGGCACCTCGTGGACGCCGGTTTCCTGGCCCGTATGAAGGACGGCGCCCTGCTGGTGAACGTCGCCCGCGGCGGTGTCGTCGACACCAAGGCGCTGCTCACCGAGCTGGAGAGCGGACGCATCACGGCGGCCCTCGACGTCACGGACCCCGAACCGCTGCCCTCGGAACATCCCTTGTGGCGGGCACCGGGCGTCCTCATCAGCCCGCACGTCGGCGGGCCCACGACCGCGTTCCTGCCGCGCGCCGAGCGGCTGCTCGTCAACCAGTTGCGCCGATACGTGAACCAGGAGGAGCTCGGCAACGTGATCCTGGTGACGGGAGCGGAAGACTCATAGTCCGCTTCGAGTACCGTCCGCGATTCCCCGGGCGCGGTGGGTACTCATATATCAGTTGATCGTCACGGAGCGTAGAGAACCTATGTCCCTGAGTGACGATACTGGTGTATCGTCCCGACAGGGGCTGCGCCGCTGACCAACGGCGCGGGGGCAGGACACTGCGGACAGTGAGGGGGGCGACGGACTATGCACGGCCCATGGACGAGCGATCCTTCGCGGCGGAGCCGTCGGCGACGACCGTGGCGCGCGGCCGCGCGCGGCCGGGCTCACGACGGCGGCCATCACATCCGGTACGGCCATCGCGCCGGGGTCGTGGGGTCCGCCCCGGTGCCCTCCCCCGGTGACCCGGGGGCGGGGCGGACCGGGAGGTGCCGGTGAGCGCGCCCACTCCCACCCCCACGCTCGACGGAGCACTGCGGCAGCAGCCCGCGCCGACCGCGCTGCTGCCCGGTGTCCCGGCCGTCGGCCACCGGCCCGGTCCGGTCGCCCAACTCGTTCTGGCCCTCGTCTGCGCGGCCTACGCCGTCGGTGCCGCGTTCGGCTGGGGATCGGAGCAACTCGCGCTGATCATGGGCGACTTCGGACTGAGCGCCGCGGCCGGTGCCGCCGCCGTGTCCTGTTTCGTCTACGCCCGCAGCCCGCGCACCCGGTTTCGACCCGCCTGGCTGATGTTCGGCCTCTCCTCGGCCATGGCCTCCCTGGGCAACCTGGTCTGGGGGTGGTACGAGGTCGTCCTCGGGCTTCCCGTGCCCAGCCCCAGCTACGCGGACCTGTTCTTCCTGTGCTTCGCGCCGCCCGCCATCGTGGGGCTGCTGGTGCTCGCCAAACGGCCGGTGAACAAGGCCGGCTGGGTCTGTCTCGCCCTGGACGCCTGGCTGATCGGCGGCTCCCTGCTCACCCTCGCGTGGAGCCTCGCGCTCGCCCAGGCGGCGCAGGCCGAGGGCCCGGGCGTCGCGCACACCGCGCTGTCACTGGCGTACCCGCTGCTCGACATCGCCCTGGTCAGCATGGTGCTCGCGCTGCACTTCCGGCGCTCGGCGGTGAACCGGTCCGCGGTCAACACCGCGATCGGCGCGCTCGCGCTGACCGTCATGTGCGACGCCCTGTTCACCTCCCCGCTGCTGCACAGCAACTACCGCTCCGGGCAGCTGCTGGACGCGGGATGGTTCGCCGGCTCGCTGCTCCTGGCGTACGCCCCCTGGACCGCGCCCCGCGACGGCCGGCCCGAGCGGGAAGGGCACACACGCGTGGTCCGTGAGCATCTGCCCGGGCGGCGCGGCACGCCGGACCACCACCACGGGCCGGCGCCGAACGCCAGACAGGGCCGCCACCCGCTGACCCGGCCCATCGCCGGTTCCCTCGCCGCGCTCACCCCGTACCTCGCGGCCGCCGTCTGCACCCTGGGGATCCTCTACAACGTCCTCAACGGCCGCAGCGTCGACCGTGTCGTGCTGATCACCGGGGGCACCGTGGTGCTCGCGCTCGTGGTGCGCCAGGGCATCATGCTGCTCGACAACATCACCCTCACCCAGGAACTGGCGCAGAAGGAGAACCACTTCCGCTCCCTGGTGCAGGGCTCCAGCGACGTCATCATGATCGCCGCGCCCAGCGGCATCCTCCGCTATGTCTCCCCGGCCGCCGCCGGGGTGTACGGCCGCCCCGCGGAGGAACTCGTGGGGACGGAACTGGCCGCTCTGATCCACCCGGAGGACCTGGGCAGCGTGGTGCACGAGGTGCGCCGCTTCCTCACTGCGGACCCGGTCGAGGAACCCACGACCCGCATCGAGTGCCGCTTCCGCTCCGGCGGCGGGGGAGGCTGGCTGAACGTCGAGTCGACCGTCAACCGGCACCACGGCGGCCTCATCTTCAACAGCCGCGACGTGACCGAGAGAGTGCGGCTCCAGGCACAGCTCCAGCACAACGCGGAACACGACCCGCTCACCGACCTGCCCAACCGCGCGCTGTTCACCCGGCGGGTCCAGCAGGCCCTGTCCGGCCGCCGCGCCTCGGACCGCGGGGCCGCCCTCAGGGGCACGGCGGTGCTCTTCATCGACCTCGACGGCTTCAAGGGCGTCAACGACACGATCGGGCACCAGGCCGGGGACGAGCTGCTGGTCCAGGCCGCCCGCAGACTCCAGGACGCCGTCCGCAAGGGGGACACCGCCTCCCGGCTCGGCGGAGACGAGTTCGCGGCCCTGATCGCCGGGGACGGCATCCGCGACCGGGACGCCCGCGAGCGGCACATCCTGGAGCTCGCCGACCGACTGAGAGCGACCCTCTCGCAGCCCTACCTCATCGACGGCAACGATGTCCGCGTCAACGCCTCCATCGGCGTCGCCTTCGCCGAACCCGGCCTCGGCGCGGGCGAGTTGCTGCGCAACGCCGACCTCGCCATGTACCGGGCCAAGGCCGCCGGCAAGGGGCGGGTGGAGCTGTACAAGCCGCAGATGCAGCAGGACGTGGTGCGCAGGGCGGAGCTGGCCACCCGGCTGCGCGCGGCGCTGCACCACGGCGAGTTCGCCCTGCTGCACCAGCCGGTGGTGTGCCTGGAGGACGGCCGGATCACCTCGGTCTGCGCCCAGGCGCGCTGGCGCTCCTCCCAGGGGGTGCTCTTCACCCCCGCCGAGTTCCTGCGCGTGGCCGAGGACAGCGAGAAGACCGCCGAGCTGGGCCGCTGGGTGCTGGAGGAGGCCGTCGAGCAGGCCGCCGAACGGCACGCGACCGGTCTCTGCGTGCCCGTGGCCGTCCGGCTGAGCGCGCACCGGCTGCTGGACCGGTCGCTGCCCCTCGGCTCGATCGAGGCCCTGCTCACCCGGCACGGGCTGCCGTCCGGCTCCCTGGTGGTCGAGCTGGCGGACACCGACGCCCGGGTGCCGCTCGAGGAGCTGGAGCGCCGGCTGACGGTGCTCAAGCGGCTCGGTGTCCGGATCGCGCTCGACGGGTTCGGCAGCGGACCCGCGACGATCACGGCCCTCAGACGGCTTCCCGTCGACGTGCTGAAGCTCGACCGCAGCCTGGTCGACGGCGTGGTGGAGTCCGCCCGGCTGCACAAGATCACCGGTGGGTTGCTCCGGATCGCCTCCGACCTCGGGATGCAGTCCGTGGCCGACGGCGTGGAACTGCCCGAGCAGGTCGCCGCCCTGCGCGCCCTGGGCTGCACGCACGGACAGGGCATGGCCTTCTCCGGACCCCTGGACGAGTACCGGCTGCGCAGGGCACTGGCCGCTGGGCACTACCCGGTGCCGCCCGTACCGGCCGAACCCGTGTTCATCGGCGGGGGCGGCTCGGGGGTGTACTCCGCCGGGGTGACCGCCGTGCTCCAGGGCGGTACGGCACTGCGCTCACATAATGAGACTCCCGTCCCACCCACTTGACAGTGGGTGCGCGCCGGGGGGAGGGTCAGTGCCATGCGCACCCGAATTCTCGTACTTGGAAAGCGCGTCGGCTGACGCTGAGCCTCGACCGCTCAGCGACCACCACCCGGCGCGCTCCCCTCGCTTGCCTTATGGCACGAGGGGTTTTTTGTTGCACAGGCACCTGCCGAGCAGCACGCGGAACCCGCACAAACCTCGCAAAAACCCTCAGCATCGAGAAGAGAATGCCGATGACCGAGCAGGCCACCGGGGCCCATCACCCGCAGCCCCGGCCCCGATCCGGAGGACAGTCCGCCCCCGTCGAGCACGTCACGGGCGCACAGTCCCTCATTCGCTCTCTCGAGGAGGTCGGCGCCGACACGGTATTCGGCATTCCGGGCGGCACGATCCTTCCCGCCTACGACCCCCTGATGGACTCCACCCGGGTGCGCCACGTCCTGGTCCGTCATGAGCAGGGCGCGGGCCACGCGGCCACCGGGTACGCGCAGGCCACCGGCAAGGTGGGCGTCTGCATGGCGACCTCGGGACCCGGCGCCACCAACCTGGTCACCCCGATCGCCGACGCGCACATGGACTCCGTGCCGCTCGTCGCGATCACCGGGCAGGTCGTGTCCAAGGCGATCGGTACGGACGCCTTCCAGGAGGCGGACATCGTCGGCATCACCATGCCGATCACCAAGCACAGCTTCCTGGTCACCAAGGCCGAGGACATCCCGCGGGCGATCGCGCAGGCGTTCCACATCGCCTCCACCGGCCGCCCGGGACCGGTCCTGGTCGACATCCCCAAGGACATCCTCCAGGCGAGGACCACCTTCTCCTGGCCGCCCACCATGGACCTGCCCGGCTACCGGCCCGTCACCAAGCCGCACGCCAAGCAGATCCGTGAGGCCGCCAAGCTGATCACCGCCGCGAAGCGACCGGTCCTCTACGTCGGCGGCGGCGTCATCAAGGCGGGGGCCACCGCCGAGCTGAAGATGCTCGCCGAACTCACCGGAGCGCCCGTCACCACCACCCTGATGGCGCTCGGCGCGTTCCCCGACAGCCACCCGCTGCACGTGGGAATGCCGGGCATGCACGGTTCGGTCACCGCCGTCACCGCGCTGCAGAAGGCCGACCTGATCGTCGCCCTCGGAGCCCGCTTCGACGACCGCGTCACCGGCAAGCTGGACAGCTTCGCCCCGTACGCCAAGATCGTCCACGCCGACATCGACCCGGCGGAGATCGGCAAGAACCGCCCCGCCGACGTGCCGATCGTCGGGGACGCCCGGGAGGTCCTCGCCGACCTCATCCAGGCCGTCCAGAAGGAGCACGGCGAGGGCCACAAGGGCGACTACACCGCCTGGTGGAACGACCTGAACCGCTGGCGCGAGACCTACCCGCTCGGTTACGACCAGCCCGACGACGGCTCGCTCTCCCCGCAGCAGGTCATCGAGCGCATCGGACAGCTGGCGCCCGAGGGCACGATCTTCGCGGCCGGCGTCGGCCAGCACCAGATGTGGGCCGCGCACTTCATCGAGTACGACAAGCCCGCCACCTGGCTGAACTCCGGCGGCGCCGGAACCATGGGCTACGCGGTCCCGGCCGCCATGGGAGCCAAGGCCGGCGCCCCCGACCGCGCCGTCTGGGCGATCGACGGCGACGGCTGCTTCCAGATGACCAACCAGGAGCTCACCACCTGCGCCCTGAACAACATCCCGATCAAGGTCGCCATCATCAACAACGGCGCCCTCGGGATGGTCCGCCAGTGGCAGACCCTCTTCTACAACCAGCGCTACTCCAACACGGTGCTGCACTCCGGGCCCGACGACGTCAACCCGGAGGCGAGGGGCACCCGCGTCCCCGACTTCGTGAAGCTGTCGGAGGCCATGGGCTGCTACGCGATCCGCTGCGAGGACCCGGCCGACCTCGACAAGGTCATCGAGGAGGCGAACTCCGTCAACGACCGCCCGGTCGTCGTGGACTTCGTCGTCCACGAGGACGCGATGGTGTGGCCGATGGTCGCCGCCGGCACCTCCAACGACGAGATCATGGCCGCCCGGGACGTCCGCCCCGACTTCGGCGACAACGAAGACGACTGAGAGCCGTAAAGGAAGCAGATCATGTCCAAGCACACGCTCTCCGTCCTGGTGGAGAACACCCCCGGCATCCTCGCCCGGATCGCCGCCCTGTTCTCCCGCCGCGGCTTCAACATCGACTCGCTCGCCGTCGGCGTCACCGAGCACCCCGACATCTCCCGCATCACCATCGTGGTGAGCGTCGAGGAGTTCCCGCTGGAGCAGGTCACCAAGCAGCTCAACAAGCTCGTCAACGTGCTGAAGATCGTCGAACTCGAACCCGGGCAGGCGGTCCAGCGCGAACTCGTTCTGGTGAAGGTGCGCGCCGACAACGAGACGCGCTCCCAGATCGTCGAGATCGTCCAGCTGTTCCGCGCCAAGACCGTGGACGTCTCGCCGGAGGCCGTGACCATCGAGGCCACCGGCAGCAGCGACAAGCTGTCCGCCATGCTCAAGATGCTGGAGCCGTTCGGCATCAAGGAGCTCGTCCAGTCCGGCACGATCGCGATCGGACGCGGGGCCCGTTCCATCACGGACCGGTCGCTGCGCGCCCTCGACCGGTCGGCGTAGGACACGGAACGGGCGGCCGGGGCGACCCGGCCGCCCGTATTCCGAGACCGAGAAACTTCCCTTCCCCTCACCGGCATACGGTGGGACGCAACACCGCACACAAGGAGAGAACCCAGTGGCCGAGCTGTTCTACGACGCCGACGCCGACCTGTCCATCATCCAGGGCCGCAAGGT